>JBAQDW010000298.1:0-6374 GCA_049286445.1 Rhodoferax sp.
TGTAGAAGTAACTGGCCAGGCCAAACTCGGTGTTGTTGGCAGCGGCCACCACCTCCTCTTCGGTCTTGAACTTGAACACCGGTGCAAACGGGCCAAAGGTTTCTTCGGTGGCGCACAGCATGTCAGCCGTTGCATCGGCCACCAGTGTGGGCTCAAAGAACTGCCCGGGTAGGCGTTTTCCTCCGACCAAGACGCGCGCGCCTTTGGCTAGCGCATCGTCCACATGGCGCTGCACCTTGACCAGTGCCGCCTCTTCAATCATTGGGCCTTGGTTCACGCCTTCGTCAAAGCCATTGCCCACCTTGGCGGTGCGCACTTTGGCGGCAAATTTTTCTACAAACGTGTCGTACACGCCTTCTTGCACGTAAAAGCGGTTCGAGCACACACAAGTCTGACCGGCATTGCGGTACTTGCTGGCAAACGCACCTTCGACGGCGCTGTCGAGGTTGGCATCATCAAACACAATGAACGGCGCATTGCCGCCCAACTCCAACGACATTTTCTTCACCGTGGGGGCCGATTGCGCCATCAAAATACGACCCACTTCGGTCGAGCCGGTGAAACTGATGTGGCGCACCACGTCACTGGCGCAAATCACCTTGCCCACGGCAATCGACTGATCGGCATCGGCCGTGATCATGTTCAACACCCCGGCAGGAATACCCGCGCGAAGCGCCAGCTCGGCTGCCGCCAAAGCCGTTAACGGGGTCAACTCCGCAGGCTTGATGACGACCGTGCAACCGGCAGCCAGCGCCGGGGCCACCTTGCGGGTGATCATGGCAATGGGAAAGTTCCAAGGCGTGATGGCCGCACACACGCCAATGGGTTGCTTGATCACCATCAGGCGGCGGTTGTTGTCAAACTGGGGCAAGGTTTCGCCATTGACCCGTTTGGCTTCTTCCGCAAACCACTCGACAAAGCTGGCTGCGTAGGCGACCTCACCTTTGGCTTCGGGGAATGGCTTGCCTTGCTCTGCCGTCATGATGCGGGCCAAGTCGTCTTGGTTGGCCATCAAGAGTTCAAACCATTGGCGCAGAATTTGACTGCGCTCTTTGGCGGTTTTGCTGCGCCACGCGGGCCAGGCGGCGTTGGCGGCGGCAATGGCGGCCTCCGCATCGGCTGGGCCCAGGTTGGCCACGTCGGCCAGTTTGAGTCCGGTAGCGGGGTCGGTAACGTCAAAGCGGGTGGGGCCTGCAACCCATTGGCCGCCAATGAGGGCGTTGGTCTTGAGCAGGCTGGGGTCTTTGAGTTGGGTCAAGGGGGAGGTCACGGTTCTTTTTTCCTTTAGCGGGTCAACAGAAAATCAAATCATTGAAATGGGGGCGTTTAGTTGTCAATGATCCGGCGCGTAAAACGTTCCAAGTAGTCCATCAGTTGGTCGGCGCCGCGAATGGCGGCTTGTTCGTTGCCGGTGGCAATGCCTTGCGCCAGTTCCATGTGGTGGCGCGCGCCTTCTGCAATTTCACCTTCGTGCTGGTAGGCGTACCAAAAGCGTCGGCATTGCACCACCAGCGGCACCACACATTTCACCGCCGAATGGTTTTGGCTGGCTTGGTGGTTGATGAGGTCCAAGGCATGGTCGGCCGCCATGTAGTCCTCCAGGTGCGCGCGATCCGCCGCCTCTTGCATGATTTGGGCGCAGCGCACGATCTCTAGCCGCTGCGGCGCGGTGGCCCGGCGCGCGGAGCAGGCTGCAATCAAGCGCTCCAGCACCCGCCGGGTCTGAATCACGTCCAGGTGCTCGGCAATGTCAATGTGGGAGACGATCAGGCCACGCCGGGGTTGTTGGTCAATCAGCCCGATGGACACCATGCGCAGCAGGGCCTCGCGCACGGGGGTGCGCCCGAGTTGGGTGAGTTCGACCAACTCGGCCTCCACGATGGGGCTGCCCGGCACGAGCCTGAGTGTGGAGATCAATGATTCAATCTCGTCATAGGCCACATCTGCTGCCCGTCGTTTGGGCGCAGGCGAAGTCCGGGGCATCACAAGCTTTGACATAAGTGGGGTTGAGGATACCAAACGCAGTTCAGGGGGGCCGGCTGAACTGTTATTCAGGGAGGGCCCCCTGACCCGCCAAGGTGCCAATGCGTGCGGGAGAGAGGGGGTTGCGCGGCACAGGAGGTTCCCAACCATAAAGGGAGTGGGCCGCTGCGCCGCAAATGCGCCCTTGACAGGCCCCCATGCCGCAGCGGGTGTGCAGCTTGGCTTCGGTCCAGTTGCTGTGTTTCAGGAGTTCACCGTGGGTCACGTCCTCACACCGGCAGACCACCGTGTCAGGTGCGGGCAGTTGTTGGATGGCGGAGTTGAGTGCAAAGTGGTGACTCAATGTGTGAGCGAAAGTGTGCCACCGATGGCGCTGTGCGGCGTAGGTTTGGGCTTGCGTGAAGTCGCCCACAGCGGCCAGACCTGCGAGGGTGCCCTCCACCAAGGCCTTGTCGCTGCCCCCCACGCCGGTGCATTCACCCGCTGCAAAATGGTTGGCAAGGCTGGTGGTTTGCCAGAGGTCAACCTGTAAAGCGTGATCGGGTGTCAGTGCACAGCCCAGCGCTTGGCCCAGCTGGGTGTTGGGTATCAGCCCATAGCCGCACGCCACGCGGTCGCAGGCCAAGGTCAATGTTTTGCCACTTTGGCGAAGCTGAACCGATTCAACCCGCCCGTCGCCTTGAACGGCCACGACATGGCTGCTGGTTCGGTAGTGCGGCGTTGCCAGCGCAGCGGCTTGTAAGACCTTGGTCGGCCAGCGCAGCAAACCCGCGCCAAACCCCAGAACCGACCGCAGTGGCGCTTGTTCGGCCACACGCAGCACCTGCGCGCCCGCCGCCTGAGCACTGGCCGCCACCGCCAGCAACAAAGGGCCACTGCCCGCGATCACAATGCGCTCGCCCCGCACAGGCATGCCGCCTTTGATCAAGGCCTGCAAGCCGCCTGCGCCGGTCACGCCGGGCAAGGTCCAGCCGGGGAAGGGCAGCAGGCGTTCGCGCGCGCCGGTGCACACAATGAGTTGACCGTAACTTTGTCGCCAGCCGGTGTCCGAGTCTTCCAGCAGCAGGTGTTGGTGGGGCAGCGTGGCTACCACGCGAGTCCCGCTGCGCACGGTGATGTTGCTGTGCCGACCTAAGGCTGCGCGGAGTTGTCTGGCGGGTGGGGGCAAGTTCACGTGGGGTCCGTCGCGCCAAATTTGGCCGCCGGGTGCGGGGTTGTCGTCAATGACGGTGATGCAAGCGCCGCTTGGCGCTGCCGCCACAGCAGCCGCCAAGCCCGCCGGGCCCGCCCCAATAATCAGCACGTCGCAATGCGTTGTCTTGAGTGGATTCATGGCTGCGTTCCTGCGGGTGGCGGCGTGTGGGTGAGCACGCTCAGGCCTTCAGTGCACAGCGTTTGGCAAGCCAAGCGGCGCTGGCCGTTGACCTGCACGCGGCATTCTTGGCACACGCCCATGCCGCACAGCGGTGCACGGGCATCGCCACGCACGGACAGGCGGGTGGTTTCGATGCCTGACAGCTTCAAGGCTGCGGCCAGGGTGACGCCGCTGGGTACGCGGCACAAGCGGCCATCCAGCAGGACTTCAATCGTTGTGGGTGATGACGTCATAGCGCAAGGGGAAAGCGTTCAGGCAAATAAGGGGTAGGTGCCAGTTGCGGGGGCGAACCGGTGATGTGGGCCGCCAGCAAATGGCCGGTGGCCGGGGCCGTGGTCACGCCCAGCCCTTCATGGCCCACTGCCAAATACAGGCTGGGGCGTGTGGGGTGAGGGCCGACCAGCGGCAATCCATCGGGTGTGGCGGCGCGCAGACCGGTCCAGCAGCGAATGGCATTGAGGTCCGCCAGACCTGGCATATAGGTCAAGGCGCGGTCCAACATGTGGGCCATCATGTCGGCGTCCACTTCCGAACTGGTACTGTCAAACTGACGCGAGGAGCCCAGCAGCAATTGCCCGGTGGGGCGAGGTTGCAGGTTGAATGCCACGGAAGGACCGGTGCTGTGGTGTGCGCTGGTGATGTAGCCCAGCTCGACCAATTGGTGATGCACTTCGCCGGGATAGCGGTCGGTGATGAGCAGTTGCCCTTTTTTGGGGGTGATGGGCAACTCCGGGCAGAGCTGGGTGGCGTGTATGCCATTGGCCAGCACCACCGCGCTGGCGTGCAGCCATTGGCGGTTATCCAATTGAATGCGCCCCTCTTCGATGGCGAGCACAGTGGCCTGTTGAACTTGAACCCGGTCAGGCCAGCGGTTCAGCAGCCACTTTGCTGCATTGGGTGCATAAACGGCGCTGTCACCGGGCACATGCAGCGCGCCTGCCAGACCGGTGCGCAGCGCGGGCTCCATCGCTTGCAGCGCATGGCTGGTGACCAGGTGGCAGGTCAAGCCATGGGCTTGCAGCGTGCGCTGTTTGTCGTGGGCAGCCGCCATTTCGGCTTCGTTGGCGGCAATCCACAAGGTGCCGCACGGGCTCCAAGCGCAGTCGCCGCGCAGCAGCGGTGCCCATTCATGCCAGCGCTGCAAAGAAAAATGGCTCAAGGCCAGTTCGGCCGGGCTGTCGTCCATGACCACCAAGTGCCCCATGCCGGCGGCGGTGGCACCCCCACGGCGGTCGTCCAGCACCCGCACTTGCAAGCCGGATTGGGCCAAGTCATGCGCGCAGGCGGCCCCCACAATACCCGCGCCAATGACGATCACATCGGCATCACGGCTCACAGGCGAATGCCCCAGGCGAAGGGGTCGTCCGCCTCAATCAGCAGCGTGGCCTCGGCGCTCATGTGGGCGCGCCCGCGCAGCGTGGGAATGATGTGCTCGCCATCTAATTCATAGCTGGCGACAAATTGGCTGCCAATCACGCTGGCTTGTCGCCACAACGCGCCGGGGCTGAGTTTGCCGTCAGCGGCCAAGCAGGCCAGTTTGGCGCTGGTGCCCGTGCCGCAAGGGGAGCGGTCGTAGGCGTCGCCGGGGCACAGTACAAAGTTGCGGCTGTCAGCCTGGTAGTCGTCAGCGAACAGTTCAATGTGGTCAATTTCAGCCCCCAAGACTCCCGTGATGCCTTGCGCGGCCAAGGCCTTGCGCAGCGCCCCGCAGTAGCTTGTCAATTCTTTCAGGTGCTGCGTGTCCACCGATTGACCGTGCTCACTCACCAAAAAGAACCAATTGCCGCCCCACGCCACATCACCACGCACCGTGCCGTGGCCGGGCACCTCCACCGCTACCTGATGCAGGTGACGCCAAGACGGCACGTTGCGCACGCTCACCGAGCCATCGTCGTGCAAGGTGGCCTGCACCGTGCCCACGGGCGTCTCGATCTTGTGAACACCGGCTTGGATGCGCCCCATGTGGGCCAAGGTGGCCACCAAGCCCATGGTGCCGTGGCCGCACATGCCCAAGTAACCGGTGTTGTTGAAAAAGATCACACCTGCGGCGGCATCAGCGGCCACGGGCTTGCACAACAAGGCCCCCACGATCACGTCGCTGCCTCGGGGCTCCAGCATGGTGGTTGCACGCCAGTGGTCGTGTTGCGTTTTCAAAACCAGCAGACGCTCGGCCATGCTGCCATGGCCCAGATCGGGGAAGCCGTCAACGACGAGGCGGGTGGGTTCGCCACCGGTGTGGGAGTCAATGATTTGAATGCGGTTCATGAAATTCCAGTGTCAGTGAGGCGGTTGCGGTGTAGGGGTGAATAGCACTGACCCAAGCGTGAAGCGTGCGGTTTCAGCGACCCCATGGGTTGAGAATTATGGATTGATGGTGTTTTTGGCCTCTGGCCCTTGTTGCACCTGCGCAAGCAGCTACTAAAAATGTAGCAATTTTTGCGCTACAACCCCCACGCTCACCCCCACCCCCACCCTTTCCCTTTCCCTTTCCCTTTCCCACTCCGCCGGGTGGGAGAGGGGGGCCAACAGCCGAATGGGGCCGCGTGTTGGAAGGAGATGGGTTCACCGTGAGCCGCCAACTTTCAAAATGACTTTCAATATCTCAGTGGAGGGTCGGGTTCGCCAAAGGCGTTACCTCGGCCTGGCTTTGCCAGCGCCTGTGGCCGAAGTAAGCGGCTCATACATAAAGCCTTCCAAAGACAAAGCCTCCCAAAGCCGCAGGCCGTGACCGCTTAAGCGACCGATTGGTACTGCGTGGGGCGAGTGGCCAGCGCGTGCTGCACGATTTTTGTCACGTACTCGCGCTCTGCACCAACCAGCGGCAGGCGAGGGCGGCGAACGTGCTCGGTGCCAACACCGGCCAAGACGTCAATCAGCTTGAGGTTTTGCACCAGTTTGTTCGACACATCCAAATGCAACAGCGGTGTCATCCACTGGTACAGCTTGAGGGCTTCGGCAAATTTGCCCGCTTTCATCAAGTCATACAGGGCCACGTTCTCGCGCGGGAAGGTACAGC
>JBAQDW010000299.1:0-1657 GCA_049286445.1 Rhodoferax sp.
GAAGAGATATAGTCGCTAGTGCCGGAGGGAGATATTGAATTAGTACGTTGTTCATAAAATTTAAATTTTAAAGATGAAAGGGGATTGTTTATCTAACTGTTTAGACCCATGTGATCATAGCCTCTATAAGTTTGGTAAACTGCACCGTGCCCGTCAGGTGCTGAGTAGCCTATTATCAGGAAACGAGTTGAAACATGAACATCCATAGCCAAGCCCGCACGACCCCGAAGACACGCGAAGACATCCGCGCCAGCCAAGGGAGTATGACGCAAAAGGAAGCCGCCAAGCACTTCAATGTGAGCCGTTCGACCATCATCAAATGGCGGAAGCGGGAGAGCCTGAGCGACCGCTCGCATCGTCCCCACAAGCTGCACACGGCCTTGACGCCGATTCAGGAAGAGATCGTTGTCGAGTTGCGGCGTTCCTTGCTGTTGACCGTGGATGACCTGCTGGTGGTTGTGCGGGAATTCATCAAGCCACAAATGGTGCGTTCCTCCCTGATCCGCCTGTTGGCACGGCATCAGGTCAACCTTCTGGAAGACCTGTATGTGGCGCAATCGGGAGAAACGGAAACCCAGAAACCCAAGACCTTCAAGGACTATGAGCCGGGCTATATCCATATCGATATCAAGTACTTGCCTAACATGCCAAATGACAAGCAGAAGCGTTATTTGCTGGTTGCCATCGACCGGGCAACCCGCTGGGTGCACATGGAAGTCATCAACGACAAAGGCGCGAAAACCACAGCAGCCTTTATCAAACGCCTGCATGAAAAATGCCCCGTGGTGATCCGCACCATCCTGACGGATAACGGCAAAGAGTTCACCGACCGCTTCACCGCCAACGGCGAACGCGAGCCTACCGGCAACCATGCGTTTGACAAAGCCTGCGCTGGATTGGACATTGAACACCGTCTGATCCCGCCCAAGCATCCCCAAACCAACGGCATGGTGGAACGCTTTAACGGGCGTATTTCTCTGTTGGTGAAGACCACGTATTTCAACAATGCGGAAGAAATGACCACAACCTTGGCGCACTATGTCATGCTGTATAACCAACACATCGTTCAGCGCAACCTCGGTCATTCAACACCCGTGCAGACCCTGAAAGAATGGTATCGGAAAAAACCCGAATTGTTTAAAAAGAGAGTTTATAATCAACCGGGTCTTGACAGGTCAGATTTACATGTTGGTGGCCTATCCGAAATCGAAAAAAGACAACCTGACTGACAAGGAAACCGCCATCCTCCGTGCCTTAGTGAAGGAGTTATAAGCTATGGACAAAACACTGTTTGAAGATTTGGTACAAAGCCTGAAAGAAGCCAAAGCGATTGCGAAGGGCGAAACGCCTGCATCCCGCCGTTTTGAGGTCAAACCGATTGATGTGAAGGCTGTTCGGGAAAAAACTGGCTTGTCACAAAGTGAATTCGCCAGCCTGATCCAGATCAGCACCAAAACCCTGCAAAACTGGGAACAGCGTCGCCGTACCCCGACCGGGCCGTCAGCAGCATTGCTCAAGATCGTATCGGTTAACCCAGAAATGGCGGTGCAATCGTTACGGGCAGCTTAAGTTGATCGACTGAGTTCACATCCCGCCGTTAGTCTGCTATTAATGCAGCATCCTTTTTCATCAACTGACTTTTCCCCATGCCCAAAGC
>JBAQDW010000300.1:0-2327 GCA_049286445.1 Rhodoferax sp.
CTCGGCGCCCTTTTCCGCCCCGACTTGGATGAAAGGGGTTGGGGGACAGCGGGAATGAGCAAGACCGGGGCGCGCCGCGCGCCCACGGGTCTGCGAGAAACCATATAGGTTTTAGGCCTCTAGCCCAAGTGGAGAAAGCGAAAGCCGCTATCAATTTAAAAGCAAAAATGAACGCAAAAACCTCTGCGAGAAGGCTGTCAAATCAGCTTGGAGAACTTGGCCGTGGATTGCGCCAAGTGTTTGTCAAACACCATGCCCACCGCGCGCACAAACATGCGGCCCTTGGGGGTAACGTGGATGCTGTGGGCGTCCACGGTGATCAGGCCGGCGTCTTCGTAGGTTTTGAGCTGGCTCAACTCGTCGGCAAAGTAGCTCACAAAGTCAATGCCATGCGCGGCGTTGACGGCGGCAAAGTCAACCGGGCCGCTGCACATCAGCTCCATGATGACCTGGCGGCGCAGCACGTCGTCAGCGGTCAAAGCGTAGCCTTTTTCGACCGGCAGGTGCCCGCCGTCCAAGTGCTCGTAATAGGCTTTGACGGTGCGCACGGACTGGCTGTAGGAGTGGCCCACCTTGCCAATGGCGGAGACGCCAAAACCAATCAAATCGCAGTCGGCCCGCGTGGTGTAGCCCTGAAAGTTGCGGTGCAGGGTTTTGTCCAGCCGCGCTTTGTTGAGCTCGTCGTCGGGTTTGGAGAAGTGATCCAGCCCAATGTAGATGTAGCCGGCGTCCAGCAAGCGGCGCACGGACATTAAAAAGATTTGCAGGCGCAACTCGGCGCTGGGCAGGTCGGCCTCGATGATGAGGCGCTGGGCCTTGAAGCGGCTGGGCAGGTGGGCGTAGTTGTAAAGCGCAATGCGCTCGGGCGAGAGTTCAATCACGCGGTCTAGCGTGCGGTTAAAACTCTCAAGCGACTGTTTGGGCAGGCCGTAAATGAGGTCGGCGTTGATGGACTCAAACCCCGCCTTGCGGCTGGCGATGACGGCTTTTTCGACCATCTCGTAGGGCTGAATGCGGTTGACCGACTGCTGCACGGCGGCGTCAAAGTCTTGCACGCCAAAACTGGTGCGGTTAAAGCCCAACTCACCCAGCATGGCCATGGTGCCGTCGCTGACGGTGCGCGGGTCAATCTCGATGCCCAACTCGGCATCCGGCAAGAAATTGAAGTGGGTGCGCAGCAGCGCCATGAGCTGGCGCAGCTCGTCCGGGGTCAAAAAGGTAGGGGTGCCGCCGCCAAAGTGCAGTTGCGCGGTGCGCCGGTCCGGCCCAATGCGGGCCGCCACCATCTCAATCTCTTTGGCCAGGTAGCGCAGGTACTCGGTGGTGCGGCTGTGGTCTTGCGTGATGATTTTGTTGCAGGCGCAAAAGTAGCACAGCGATTCACAAAACGGCACGTGGATGTAGATCGAGAGCGGCGGATTTTTACTCGTGTCCGCAGCGCGCTGCTCAAGGTAGGTGAAGTAGTCGCCCTCGGTGAACTCACCGTTGAAGCGGTCAGCGGTGGGGTATGAGGTGTAGCGCGGACCCAGTTTGTCGTATCGGCGGATCAGATCTTCAGAAAACTCAATATCGGGAAGCTGTTGCATGGAATGGGGCCCGTGTCGATGCGTGGAATGAACGCCATTGTGAAACAGATGAAAAACGCTGGTCTTGACTGGCGTCAATTTCGCCGCGCATGGCGCTGACGACAGGCGGCTAGAACGCAGGGGCGATGCGGCACACTGGCGTCCACTCAGACCATTGCCTGGAACACCATGACCATCGAAATCACCAAAGAAGCCCACACCCAAGCCGTGCAGTCCATCGAGCGTTACTTTCGCGAACACATGGACGAACCCATTGGCAACATGGCTGCGGGGGGCCTGCTGAACTTTTTTCTGGAAGAAGTGGGGCCCTTGGTTTACAACAAGGCGGTAGCCGACGTGCAGGCGCGGCTGCAGGCCCGTGTCATGGAGGTGGACATTGAGGTGCATGAGGACGCCTTTCAGTACTGGCACCAAGCAGGGCGTCAGCGCAAAGGCAGGTGACATCACACAGATCCACCTCACTATTAAATTAATAGCTGCTTGCGCAGACTGGACAAGGGCTAGCGGCCTATTTGTTCTATAAAACCATGTACACCCCCAAACACTTTGACCCAGCCGACACCGCCACCTTGCACGCGCTGATGCGAGCGCAACCCCTGGCCACGCTGATCACACTGGCCAGCAGCGGGCTGGACGCCAACCACGTTCCGCTGCACCTCAGCGCCGAGTTGGGGCCGCTGGGCACTTTGCGCGGCCATGTGGCGCGCGGCAACCCGCTGTGGAAAGAACCCACGCCTGAGC
>JBAQDW010000301.1:0-6991 GCA_049286445.1 Rhodoferax sp.
TTTAACAACAGGTCGCGGGACACATAGTCACGCACGCTCTCGGTGTAGGCAATGCCGTCCTTGATGGTGGCTTGCGCACCGCGCTCCAGAGCCAGGTCGCTGGCCAAAATCTCAGGCACATCTTCGCCAATATTGAGCTTGCCCAGGTCTTGCAAGTTGGGCAAGCCATCCAGCATGAAGATGCGGTCCATGAGCAGGTCCGCGTGCTTCATCTCACCAATGGATTCTTCATATTCTTTCTTGGCCAGCTTGGTAAAGCCCCAATGTTTGAGCATGCGGTAGTGCACAAAATACTGGTTGATGGCGGTTAATTCGTTTTTCAATTGCGCCTGCAAATGGCCAATCGCTTGTTTGTCGCCGGTCATGATGAGTCCTTTTACGTTGGAATGGGAAAAATGAGAGCGTAACGCTACGCCGCGAGAGCACGGCACGTCAAACTGCAATGGGCAAGCCTCAGGCGCTGGCCCAAGGCAAGCAGTGATTATCAAACTGAATCGGCGCCTGCGTCGCCACGCCCCGCACCACGCGCGGGGGAGAGGTTGGGGCAAGGGTTAACACCCCGTCGGCCCCACTGGCCCACCACTGATGGGGTTGCGCCGCCAACGCACACGCGTCACGGTGCGGCTGGTTGTGTTGCCACACCGCAGCCGGGGTGAACAAGGCCACAGCGTCTGAGCGTGGGCAACTCACGACAAAGCCACCACCGGGGCGGGCACAAATATCACCGCCGTAGCCTTGCAAGCCAGGTTGCGCCACAGAGGACACCAGTTGCGCCCCATCCCACACCGCCAGCACCGGTGCCGCTTGACGTTGCGCCAGGTCAGGATGCTCGGCCTGCAAAGCAATGCCAAGCCGGCCGAACACAGCGTCCCACGCCAAATGACGAATACTCAAATACGGGTCGCTCAAGCGCCATTGCCCCAGCACCTCGCCCGTGCGGGGGTCGAGCGCCAGCAATGAGGCGTCCATGCGCTCTGGGTGGCGTTTAGCACGCCCGGTTTCTGGCAAAACAGGAATGCCGCCATTGGCAACGATCAAGCTCCCGGCGGGAATGCCACCCAGTGCTTGTGGCAACACCAGCAAGGCGTGTGGGTCTGGCCCCAGCGTGGGCCACTCCGCCGTCTTTTGCAGACTGGCTCGGTCACGCACTCCCAACAGTCCCTGCCCGGTTTCCAAATCCGTCTCGGTCGTCCACAGGGTGGTGCCGTGCGGGCTGACCGCCACATGACCGTTAAAGCGACGGTCGCCTTCGATCCATTGCCACTGGTTGTGGCCCGATAGCGGGTGCCAGCGCAGCAACCAGTCGCCAGGGCGGCGGGCCACCGCCAGCACACTGCCTCCCGGCTCCACCGCCAGACCATGGGCTCGGGTTGGGACGGCCATGGCGCGGGCGACCTGCCACTGGGTCGTCCCCACTTCCACCAAACCAATCTGAGGGGTGTCGGGCGTTTGCCAAGCAGCCAGCAAGGTCGCCGGCTTTGGCGGGGAATTTGCCCAGGCTGCGCTGCCAAGCCAAGAAGAAAGACCGGCAATGGCAAACTGACCCAGCCAAGTTCGCCTTGTGGATGGGGGGGGTGGGGTGTGCTCAGTCGCCATCGGCATCTGAAAAGCCCAAGGGAATGTCAAGCGCTGTGGCGACTTCGTTTTGAAACAGCGCGCTGACGGTTTTCATTAACTGCGTCACCGCCAGCCACTGCGTCGGCGTGGACTGCGGCGTCAAGCCGGCCATGCCCACGGTGACCTTGTCAAGCGCTGTGACCCAGCGGCCTGCCAGCGCCAGTTGTCCTTTGCCCAGCAACAAGGCCTCAATGGGTACCAGCGCTTTGCCGGGCGGTGGCGGGTGGCGGTATTGCGCCTCGGTCAAGCGGGCTTGGGTCAGCAAGCTAATCCACTGCACTTGCCAGCCTGCCAGATTGCTTTCGCGGCTAAGCCGGGCAAACGCAATTTTCCCGGTTGGTTTGTCAGCATGGCTGGTTTGATGGGAGACGATGGGTTTTTCAATCTGGGCCCAGCGCAGTCGCTCCAACCCGGCCAGCCACTGGTTCACCCATTCGGCCATGGCAGCCGTTGCGTCGTCGGGCGACGCAGCCCAGTCTTTGGCGGCCAAGGCGGCAAACTCCGCCTCCAGTGCGCGGGCTTCTTCGGCGATACCCTGGGCGACCAAATGCGCAAACCGGCAGTCACGCGTTGACGGTTGGCCCTGGCCCGGCACGGCCCACTGCGCCAGCAACCACTCCATCGCCGGCAAGCCCTTGGCGGGGGTGCCCACGCGCATCAGGTCGCTTAAGGTGCGCGGTTCCGCTTCTAAGGCACGCGCGATGAGCGCGGGCCGGGTTGGCCAAAAGTCAATTTGACGCTGCGAGCGCCGCGACACCAAAGGGCCTATCGAAGGCGTCAACAGCGCCTCCCAACTCACTTGGGTGGTTTGCCACTGGGCGGTGAGCGCCGGCAACGCCACGGTGCCCTGACAAAAGCCGGCCGTCGCCTCAACCAACTGCGCACTTTGCACATGAAAGCGCTGCGCCAGCGGGGGCGTATGAAAGCCATACACCCCTTGCAGCGCGTTTTCAAGGCTGTAGTAAGGCATCGCGTTGACGGGCGCGTACACCGCAGCAGCCACCGGGGCGGCTGTGGCGTGCGCCCACACGCTGGCGCAACCCAGTGCGAAAAACAAGGTCGCAGCCGGGGGGAAACGGTTCACAAACGTCAAAGTGACTCCACAAATTTAACCAGTGCCTGGCGCTCGGCCAAGCTCATTTTTAAAACCCTCTCTTGGGCTGCTTTGGCCTCGCCGCCATGCCACAGCACCGCTTCCAACACCCCGTTGGCGCGACCATCGTGCAACAAGCGCTGGTGCCCGTTCACGGCCTTGATCAAGCCCACGCCCCACAGCGGCGGGGTCTTCCATTGCTTGCCATTGGCCTGGAAGTCGGGCCGGCCATCGGCCAGCGCATCCCCCATGTCGTGCAGCAACAAGTCGGTGTAGGGCCAAATGCGCTGACGCGCCAGTTTGGAACTGGTCATGGGCGGAAATGGGCCTTCTGCGGTCACATAGCTGGGGCGGTGGCAGGCGGTGCACTGGGCCTGCGCAAACAAGGCCTGCCCGCGCAGCACTTGTGGGTCGTTGGGCTGGCGTCGCGCGACCGGCGCCAAGGTGGCTTGGTAGAACACCACTTGGGCCAAGGTGTCGTCATCCATCTCGGGCGACTGGCCTTGCGCGGGGCCGCCGCGGGGTGCTGCCAAACAGTCTTTCTGCCCGGTGGTGCAGCCTTCTTGGGCAAACGCGCTGGTGGTGATGCCCATGTCCCCGTTGAACGCCCCCGCAGTCTGGTGCGCCAAGCTGGCCACATTGGCTTTCCAGCCAAACCGGCCCACGCGCTGCGCGTTGGCAAAAGCATCCCACACCCGGTTGACTTGGCCCTTCACAGGCCCTGCCGATGCGGCTTGCGTGCGCGCGTTGGCTTCAATGTCAGCCTCGGCAATCGCCTCCAACAAGCCCACGCCGGCGAGCTGCGGGGCAATGCGCGGGCTGACCATCACATCACGCGCCATGGGGCCGTAGCCCAAATCTGTCAAGTGGTAGCGCGGTTGCTGCAAGGTGTAGCGCGTACCGTCGGCAAAGCGGCCGTGAAGCGGCTGGCTCGTGATTTCTACCCGGCCTTCAGGCTTCACACCCGCAATGGCCGCGTTGTTGAACTGATCGCCGTAGGTGGGCTCAGGAACCACGCCCAGATGAGGCGCGGGTGTTCCAGGCACCGACAAACGCAGCAGCAGCGCCACGGTCGGATCCGGCTCCGGCCCGATGGTGCGCGACCAGTCCGGTGGCGCACCTCGCCCATCCAGCAAGTGACAGCCCGCACACGCGCGGGCAATGAAATGAGGACCCAACCCATCACGCGCCGTGGTGGACGCAGGCGCCTCGACCCAGTTGCGTTTGAAAAAAGAGTTGCCAATGGCAAAGCGCGTGCGCTCGTCGTCCTCCAAGTTGGCCAAAGGAAAAGAAAAGGCGTTTTTGCCGCTGGCGTACACCGTGGTGGCACCGCCCGTTTTGTCACCCAAGGCGTCCGGATTCTCATCGGCTTGCAACCAAGCGGTACAAAGTGCGCCAAGCAGCAACGTCGCCACCCCCGCGACGCGTCGGCCAAGAAGGTGGGGCCAGCTCATACGCAAATCAAGGCTGCGCGAGGTTCAGCTTGGCAATGCCCACCGCGCCGGCAGCGCTCACCAGTAACTTGGATTGCGCCACCAAACTGTCAATGGTGGCTTGCACCCGCTTGGCACCCGGTGCGTCTTTGCCACCCACCACGGCGCGGTCAAAAGGCGCTGGGATCGCCTCCGCTGCCGCAACCGACGCCGCCAACTGGGTGGTGGTTTGAGTCGCCACATCGGCTTGGGTTAACGCGACCAAATTGGCCAGACTCGGGCCTTGCAGCAGCGTGCCGTCGGCCCGCTTGAACTGGCCCAACCACACGTTCTGTATGCCTTTGGCGTTGTTCACAATGTCGCGATGGGTGTTGTCTGAAAAGCAAGAGTGCTCGTCCTCTTGGTCTTGCGAATTCAATGCCACTTCCATGCGCTCACCGGCCAATTCACCGCGCGAAAGTGAACCCAAGCCCACAATGATTTTTCGCACCGACTCTTTGCCGCCTTTCTCGAACCGGGCGCGGTAGTTTTTGGCGTTGGGCGCCCACTGCGCCGTGATGGCGCTGAGGTCATCCAGCAACAACGCGGTGGACACGCTCAGGTACTGGCGACGGCGATCTGCGTGGGGGGCCTTGCCGTCCACAAAGTCGGTGAACTGGCGGTCGCCCGGACCGGTTTCACTGCGGTCTTGGCCCCACAGCAAAAACTCAATGGCGTGCCAGCCGGTGCTGATGTTTTCTTCCCCGCCGCGCTCGTTGAATTTGGACAAATTGGCCTTGGTGATTTTGAACTTGGGGTTGTTGATAAGGCCTGATTCAGGCTTGCCTTCAACTGCATCCACATACGCTTCGTCCATAGGCCAGGCATTCATGCGGCCTTCAGGTCCGTTGTCATCGTCCACCGGGCCGCCATAGAAGCGAAACGCCTCGGTTTGGCCATAGAACTCACGCGCCGCCAACCAACGGGTGCGCGCTTCAGCCAAACCTTCTGCGGAAGGGGCTTTCACAAAACCGGCAATCGCGGTCTGCATGGCTTGCGTGGCAGCCAAGGTGTCGCTGTAGGTGGCATGCACCAGTGTGGCGTAGTGGCGCACGACCGTGTCAGAACTCACGACGGTGGCAGCGGCACTGGCCGACGGCGTGGCCGCCCCCGCAGGCGTTGCACTGAGCGCAAAAGCGCCCAATGCCAATGACAAGACGAGCGAGGTGTGACGTAAATTCATAAGACGATTTCTGGGAAAGAGAAAGAAGGCCGCCAAGGTTGAACACCGATGGCGAAGCGAAGAAAAGAAAAGAAAGGGCAGCGGCGGCGCGTTTGCCGCCTGCTGTCAAGCCACTTGCAGCGTGGTTGGCAGGCTTTCATTGCGCAAGTGGGCCACCGCCGAGGACGGGCAGCACTCTGACCAAATCCGGCGCGCACCTTGCTCGCATTGCCCGCATTGGGTGGCCACGCCAAACTCCAGCTGAATGTCGTCAAAGCTGGCACCCGAGCGGGCGCACTGCGCAATGGCTTTGTCACTCACACGATGGCAAACACAAACAATCATCGAGACACTCCCACTGGAATTAAGTGGGTGAATGATAATAGTTTTCATTACCATTGACAATGGGTGGCTAAAAATTGAGAGCCAGTGGCCTGCGTAAAGCGGGCTAAATCAGCAGAGCTGGCACCCAACCGCCCTCGTGAAGTCCACCTGCTTCTTTCGGAAACAGGGCCACTTGGCGCAGCTGGGGTCGTGTTGGAGCAACACTTGATCACAAAAACCTCTTACCAAGCGCGGTCCACGGCGCGCCAATCAGTGCGAGGTTTACCGTCTTATTTGCTATCAAATAAAGAGTGGCTAACGCAATAAGGCAATGGGCTAGAGCCGAAGTTCAACTTAACCGTTAACCTTTAACCTTTAACCTTTAACCTTTAACCTTTAACCTTTAAGCGTGTGGTTTCAGCGACCCCATGCGTTCAGGATTCTGCCTGTTTCCGGCCTGTAGCCCTTGCTGTTCCTGCGCAAGCAGCTATCAACGGTATAGCAATTCTTGCGCTGCAACCCCCACTCTCACCCCCAACCCCTCTCCCGCCCCGTCGGGCGGGAAAGGGGAGCTCAACAGCCCTATGTGGCCGCGTGTTGGAAGTGATTGAGTTCACCGTGAGCCGCCAACCTTCAAATGGGCCTTTAACAGCCCTATGTAGCCGCGTTTTTAAAGGTGTGGCGTTCACGGTGCTCTGCCAACCTTCAAAGTGAACACAGGCAGCGTCAGCGTGGCACCAAACTCACGCGGTTCCCGGCAAGTTTGAATGTTGGCCATTGCACGTGAACGCCACCCCGCACACAGCGTTGGCCACATACGGGTGTTAAGCTCCCCTTTCCGCCCCGGCGGGGGTGGAGAGGGGTTGGGGGAGAGGGGGGGAAAGAACAAGGCTTTGAAACTTCTGCAATCTAAACCCGCAAGGCCTTTGAATGACTTTTACACCGCTAGCCCTTATAGAACCTGCGCAAACAGCTACCAAAAATGTAGCAATTTTTAAGATGAAACCCCAACTCTCACCCCGCCGGGCGGGAGTTGCGGGCCAACCGCCGGATGTGGTTGCGTGTTGGAAGTGGGTGAGTTCAACGTGAGCCGCCAACTTTCACTTTGGCCTACCAGCGCTGAGGCTCAGTTCAAGGACTGCAGGTGGCGCGCGCTTTGAAAATGGCGGGCTTGCCCCGTGACGGGGTCCTTGAAGGCAATTGACTGGGCCAACAGTTGCAAGGGGTGCGCCCAGTCGATCTGGCCTTCAGGGGTTAGGGTGGGATACAGCCCATCGCCCAAAATGGGCAGGCCCAGTGCGGCCATGTGCACGCGCAACTGAT
>JBAQDW010000302.1:0-9527 GCA_049286445.1 Rhodoferax sp.
AGGCCAACTCACACAAATGGGGCAATGCGGCCCGCAGGTGCTGCTCAGCGTGGTTGAGTTGGGCCACATAGCCCGAAAACTCTTGGCCCAGAGTCAGCGGTGTGGCATCTTGCAAATGGGTGCGACCAATTTTGACGATCGTGTCAAACGCCTGCGATTTGGCTGCCAAGGTGTCCCGCAAATTCGCCAACGCGGGCAACACATGGTGACAAATGCCCGCCACTGCGGCGACATGCATGGCGGTGGGAAACACGTCATTGGACGACTGGCTGCGGTTCACATCGTCATTCGGGTGCACCACCCGCTGCATGCCCCGCTCCCCGCCCATGAGTTCGCTGGCCCGGTTCGCGAGCACTTCATTCACATTCATGTTGGTTTGGGTGCCGGAGCCGGTTTGCCACACCACCAAAGGAAACTCGGCCTCATGGTGCCCTGCAAGCACCTCGTCGGCGGCCTGCTCAATGGCGCGGGCTTTGGCGGCGTCCACCCCCCCTAAAGCGGCGTTCACGGTGACCGCAGCGCGTTTGACCCGCACCAAGGCGTGAATCAGCTCTGGGGATTGGCGCTCGCCAGAAATATCAAAATTCTGCAAAGAGCGCTGGGTCTGCGCCCCCCACAGGCGCTGGGACGGCACCTCGATGCCGCCCAACGAGTCGCGCTCGGTGCGTGTGGATTGAGTCATCGGTTTTCTCCTCTGTGAGGTTGTAAGTTCAGCGAAACCAAGCCTGTCAAAATGCAGGGTTAACGCTAACGTAGCACACGCCGGCTGCCCTGAACAGCCTTCTTTTCCACGAAGCCCTGACCATGACCACCCACATTCAACAAAACGATTTGATCGAATCCGTCGCCGCCGCCCTGCAATTCATCAGCTATTACCATCCTGCTGACTACATCGCCCATCTGGCCCGCGCCTATGAGCGCGAGCAAAGCCCGGCCGCCAAAGACGCAATTGCGCAAATTTTGACCAACAGCAAGATGAGCGCTACAGGCCACCGCCCAATTTGCCAAGACACCGGCATCGTCAACGTGTTCCTCAAAGTGGGCATGGATGTGCGCTGGGACGGCTTCACGGGCAGCTTGGACGACGCCATCAACGAAGGCGTGCGCCGGGGCTACAACCACCCGGACAACACCTTGCGCGCCTCCGTCGTGGCAGATCCCCAGTTCGACCGTAAAAACACCAAAGACAACACGCCAGCGGTGATCTTCACGGAAATTGTGCCGGGCAACAAATTGGACATTACTGTGGCAGCCAAGGGCGGCGGCAGCGAGAACAAAAGCAAGATGGCCATGCTCAACCCCAGCGACTCGGTGGTTGACTGGGTGCTCAAAACCGTGCCCACCATGGGCGCGGGCTGGTGCCCACCCGGCATGCTCGGTATTGGCATTGGTGGCACGGCTGAAAAAGCGGTGTTGATGGCCAAGGAAAGTCTCATGGACGACTTGGACATGTACGAGTTACAGGCCAAGGCGGCCAACAACGAACCCTTGACCAAAACCGAAGCCCTGCGCTTGGAGTTGTTTGAAAAAGTGAACGCCCTCGGCATTGGCGCCCAAGGTCTGGGCGGCCTGACCACCGTGCTGGACATCAAAATCAAGATGTACCCCACCCACGCCGCCAGCAAGCCTGTCGCCATGATCCCCAACTGCGCAGCCACCCGCCACGCCCATTTTGTGATGGATGGCAGCGGCCCGGTTTACCTGACACCCCCTTCCCTGGACCTGTGGCCTGATGTGAACTGGGCGCCGGATTACGTTCAAAGCAAAAAGGTCAACCTGAACACCCTGACCAAAGAGGAAGTCGCCAGTTGGAAACCCGGTGACACCTTGCTGCTCAATGGCAAGATGTTGACCGGACGCGACGCCGCGCACAAGCGCATCAAAGACATGCTGGCCAAAGGGGAACCACTGCCGGTGGACTTCACCAACCGCGTCATTTACTACGTGGGGCCTGTCGATCCGGTCCAGGGCGAGGCCGTTGGCCCCGCAGGTCCCACCACCGCCACCCGCATGGACGATTTCACCGAGATGATGCTGGCACAAACCGGTTTGATCTCGATGGTTGGCAAGGCCGAGCGCGGCCCGGTGGCCATTGAAGCCATCAAAAAGCACAAAAGTGCTTACCTCATGGCGGTGGGCGGCGCCGCCTACTTGGTCAGCAAAGCAATCAAACACGCCGAAGTGGTGGGGTTTGCCGATCTGGGCATGGAAGCCATTTACGAGTTTGACGTGGTCGACATGCCCGTGACCGTGGCCGTCGATGCGGGCGGCACCAGTGCCCACATCACCGGCCCGGCGCTGTGGAAAGAGCGCATTGCCACCGGCGAGTTCAAAGGCATTTCAGTGGCCGGTGCCTGATTGACGCTGCCGCATGAACCCCCTTGGGGCCTTCGCCCGATTGGGGTTTTTGACAGTGGCGTGGGCGGCTTGAGTGTGCTCAAGGCCTTGCGCGCTGAGTTACCCGCTGAAGACTTTGTGTACCTCGCCGACCGGGCCTGCGCGCCCTACGGGGAGCGCGACGGCGCCTTTCTCATTGAACGTGCGCGTACGCTCACTCACTACCTGCTGACGCATCACCACATCCAACTGCTGGTGATGGCCTGCAACACGGCCACCGCTGCCGCCATTCAAGTGCTGCGTCAGGAGTTTCCAAGCCTGCCCATCGTCGGCGTTGAGCCCGCGCTCAAACCCGCTGCGGCGCTCAGTCAAACCAAACACATTGGCGTCATGGCGACTCGGGCGACGCTGGCCAGCGCCAAGTTTCAAGCGCTCTTGGCGTCCATGACCGATCTCGCCACGTTTGTTTGCCAACCTTGCGACGGCCTGGCGGATGCCATTGAACGCCAAGAAACATCAAAAATCATAGCGCTTTGCGCAAGCTACACGGGGGCTATGGGCCGATTTGGCACTCAACAAGGTGACATTGACACCGTGGTGCTGGGTTGTACGCACTACCCCTTCGCCAACTCAATTCTGGCAAAACTGCTCTGCCAAGGCGTTCATCTGGTGGACAACGGCGACCCGGTGGCGCGGCAAACTCGTCGCTTGCTTGACAACCCCGCCCACCCCACCCGTGCAGGTCGCTTGGTCTTGCTCTCGACCGGCGATACCAGCACTCTGCAAAACGCTGCCAATCACTGGTTGGCGGTACATACGCCGGTGGACCACGCAGCGGTTTAACCGGCCACCCCCATCAAACCGCGCCCTCCTCCCAACACACCCCCACCTCAACCCTACCCAGCAGCCCAAAAATCAGCGCAAAGCAAGAGGCGATGCGCCGCGTAATGCGTTATGGGTGCCGCAAGGCGGGATAATCGTCCCCCATGAACCCTTTGCTTTCGCACCTCCAGCCCTACCCTTTTGAGCGGCTGCGCCAACTTTTCTCCACCGTCACGCCCAACCCGTCGTTGCGACCCGTCAGTTTGGGCATGGGCGAGCCCAAGCACGCCACGCCCGCGTTCATTCAGCAGGCCATGGTGGACGCCATTCACGCCACCCCCAGTGGCTTGGCCGCTTACCCAGCCACGGCGGGCGAACCCAAGCTGCGAGAGTCATTCACCCGCTGGATGAAGCAACGCTACGCCCTGGACGTGAACCCAGCCACCCAAGTGCTCCCCGTCAACGGCTCACGCGAAGCGCTTTTCGCTCTGACCCAAACCCTCATCCAACGCGCCCCGGCGGGCAGTACGCCCGAGCAGTCACCGTTGGTGGTCTGCCCCAATCCGTTTTATCAAATCTACGAAGGCGCTGCCCTGCTGGCCGGGGCTGAGCCTTACTTTGTGCCCAGTGACGCGACGCGCAATTTTGCGCAAGACTGGGACAGCGTGCCTGAGGCCGTGTGGGCGCGCACCCAATTGCTGTTTGTGTGCTCTCCTGGCAACCCCACCGGGGCGGTGATGCCCCTGTCTGAATGGGCCAAGCTGTTTGACTTGAGCGACCGCTTTGGCTTTGTAATTGCCTCTGACGAGTGCTACAGCGAGATTTACTTCCGGGACGAGCCGCCCTTGGGGGGTATGGAGGCCGCCGCCCGTTTAGGTCGCACCGATTTTAAAAACCTCATCTCGTTTACCAGCCTGTCCAAGCGCAGCAATGTGCCCGGCATGCGCAGTGGTTTTGTAGCGGGTGATGCCGCCCTCATGAAGCAGTTTTTGCTCTACCGCACCTACCACGGCAGCGCCATGAGCCCGGTGGTGCAGGCCGCCAGCATCGCGGCCTGGGGCGACGAGGCCCACGTCATCGACAACCGGGCCCAGTACCGCCGCAAGTTTGAACAAGTCACCCCTTTGCTGGCCGAGGTGCTGGATGTCGCCCTGCCCGACGCAGGCTTTTACCTGTGGGCCAAAGTCAAGGGCGATGACACCGAGTTCGCGCGCGAGCTGCTGGCTCTTTACAATGTGACGGTTTTGCCTGGCTCTTACCTGGCCCGTGAGGCCCACGGCAGCAATCCAGGCGCAGGCCGTATTCGTATGGCGCTGGTGGCTGAAACTGCTGAATGCGTGGAAGCGGCGCAACGCATCGTCCAATTTGTCAAAAACCGGGCGTAAAGCCCAGCCCCTGCTCGTCCCCCGATTAACACTTTTACAAGAAGCCCTTCATGACACAACAACTGCAATCCATTCTTGACGCTGCGTGGGACGACCGCGCCAATATTTCCGCCAAGTCGGCCCCCAAAGAAGTCAGCGACGCCGTGGAGCACGTGCTGGCGCAACTTGACGCCGGCCAACTGCGCGTGGCCACCCGCGAGGCCGTGGGCCAATGGACAACCCACCAGTGGATCAAAAAAGCGGTTCTGCTGAGCTTTCGCCTGAAAGATAACGAGATCATGAAGGCCGGTGACCTCGGCTTCTATGACAAGGTGCCCACCAAATTTGCTGGCCTGGACGAAGCCGCCATGAAAGCCACCGGCGTGCGTGTGGTGCCCCCCGCTGTGGCCCGTCGCGGCAGCTTTGTGGGCAAAGGCGTGATTCTGATGCCTTCTTACGTGAACATTGGCGCCTATGTGGACGAAGGCACCATGGTGGACACCTGGGCCACCGTGGGCTCTTGTGCCCAAATCGGCAAAAACGTGCACTTGAGTGGCGGCGTGGGCATTGGCGGCGTGCTGGAACCGATGCAGGCAGGGCCCACCATCATTGAAGACAACTGCTTCATCGGTGCGCGCTCCGAAGTCGTCGAAGGCGTGATCGTCGAAGAAAACTCGGTCATCTCCATGGGCGTGTACTTGGGCCAAAGCACCCCCATTTACGACCGTGCCACCGACACCGTCACCTATGGCCGCATTCCGTCTGGCTCCGTGGTCATCAGCGGCAGCTTGCCCAAGAACGACGGCAAGTACAGCCTGTACGCCGCCATCATCGTCAAGCGAGTCGATGCGCAAACCCGCGCCAAGACCAGCTTGAACGACCTGTTGCGCGATTGATTCGCCACCTGACCATCCACCGTTCACGCAGGGACTGAACCATGGCAACCACTGTTGTTTCGGGCACGATGGATCGCATTCTTCGCTTGATGGCGGAGAAAAAAGCGTCCGACGTCTACCTGTCGGCGCACTCGCCCGCCATGATTCGCATCAACGGCCAGTGCGTGCCCATCAACAGCCAGGTGCTACCGCCTGACGCGCCCCGCACCCTGCTGGCCGAGATTTTGACGCCTGAACAAATTGAAGAGCTGGAAGAGTTGAAAGAGCTGAACATTGGCCGGGCCCTGCCGGGCGTGGGGCGCTTTCGCATCAGCGCCATGCGCCAACGTGGCACGATTGCCGCTGTGATTCGCTTCATTGCCATGGACATTCCCTCGCTGGCCTCGCTCTCGTTGCCCCCAATTTTGTCCAGCTTGATCATGGAAAAGCGCGGTCTGCTGCTGATGGTGGGTGCCACGGGTGCGGGCAAGAGCACCACCTTGGCGTCCATGATTGATCACCGGAACCAGAACTCAACCGGCCACATCCTCACCATTGAAGACCCGGTCGAGTTCTTGTTCAAAAACAAACGCTCCATCGTCAACCAGCGAGAGGTGGGCACCGACACCCAATCGACCCACTTGGCGCTCAAAAACGCACTGCGCCAAGCGCCTGACGTGATTCTGATTGGTGAAATTCGCGACCGCGAAACCATGTCGGCCGCCATTGCCTACGCGCAAACCGGCCACCTGTGCTTGGCCACCTTGCATGCCAACAACAGCAACCAGGCGTTGAACCGCATTTTGAGCTTCTACCCAGTGGAGGTTCGCCCCACCATGCTGGACGACTTGGCCGCATCGCTCAAAGCCATTGCCTCGCAACGCCTGCTGCGCACCACCACGGGGGGACGCATACCAGCGGCAGAGATCATGATCAACACCTCGCTGATCTCCCAAAAAATTGAAAAAGGGGACTTTTCCGGCATTCGCGACGCCATGGACCAATCCATGGCCGAAGGCGGTCAAACCTTTGAGCAAGACATTGCGCGTTTGATCAAAGAAGGTCTGGTCGATCGCCAGGAAGGCATGAGCAACTCGGACTCTCCGACCAACCTGTTGTGGCGTCTGCAAAACGATTTTCATGCACGCGCTGCGGTAAAAACCGACCTCGAAGAGGTGGACGACGAACCCAGCTTCACTGAATTCACGCTGGACGTGAAGCACTGACCATGTCAAAAACCCTCTACCTCACCGAAGAACTGGTGTCGCGCGCATCAGTCACCCCAAACGATGCTGGCTGCCAAGCGCTGATTGCCGCGCACCTAAGCCCACTGGGCTTCGTGTGCGAAACCATCGAAAGCGGACCTGAGCACTTTCGTGTCACCAATTTATGGGCAAAACGGGCCCCAGCCCATACTGCACCTGCGCAAGCAGCTCCTAAATTGATAGTGTTTGCAGGTCATACCGATGTGGTGCCCACCGGCCCACTGGAGCAATGGCACAGCGATCCGTTCGCTCCCACGCACCGCGACGGCAAGCTGTACGGTCGCGGCACCAGCGACATGAAGGCCTCCTTGGCCGCATTTGTAGTGGCCACCGAAGAATTCGTGACCGCGCAACCCGACACCGCCTTGTCCATCGCATTTTTGCTCACCAGCGATGAAGAAGGCCCCGCTCACGACGGCACGGTGGTCGTCTGCCAAGACTTGCAATCGCGTGGCGAAACCTTGGACTACTGCATCGTCGGCGAACCCACTTCGGTGGAGCGCACCGGCGACATGATCAAAAACGGGCGGCGTGGCTCGATGAGCGGGCGTTTGACCGTGAAAGGCATTCAAGGCCACATTGCCTACCCGCATCTGGCCAAAAACCCCATCCACTTGGCTGCCCCAGCGCTGGCTGAGTTGGTCACTGTCGAATGGGACCAAGGCAACGCGTTTTTTCCGGCGACCAGCTGGCAAATGAGCAATGTGCAGGGCGGAACGGGTGCCAGCAATGTCATTCCAGGTGCCGTGGTCATTGACTTCAATTTCCGGTTTTGCACCGAATCCACCCCTGAGAGCCTGCAACAGCGACTGACAGACGTGCTCATTAAACACGGCCTGGATTTTGATTTAACGTGGAACATCAGCGGCCTGCCCTTTCTGACGCCACCCGGCACCTTGGTCGATGCCGTGGTGAGTGCCATTCGCAGTGAGACCGGCATCGAGACTCAACTGTCCACCACGGGTGGCACCAGTGATGGCCGTTTCATCGCCAAGATCTGCCCGCAAGTGATCGAACTAGGCCCACCCAATGCCACCATTCACAAAATCAATGAGTACGTGGCGGTGGCCGACATTGAACCCTTGAAAAATATTTACCGACGCGTGCTGGAAAACCTGCACCAACAACTCACCCCATGACCCTGCTGGAACTGATCACCGACGCCGCCCAACAACTCACCGATGCCGGTGTGGCGTTTGGCCACGGCACCACCAACGCCTTCGATGAGGCCGCGTGGTTGGTCTTGTGGCAACTGGGTCTGCCTGTCGACAGCTCGCTCGTTGATCCAAAAGAAGATGAACATTCAGTGGCAAATCAGGCGGTAGCCCTTGATAAACATGCCGATGTAGCTACTTTAATAATAGCAAGAATCAACTCTCGCAAACCCGCGGCTTACCTGACGCGTGAAGCCTGGTTGCAAGGTGTGCCGTTTTATGTCGATGAACGCGTCATCGTGCCGCGCTCCTTGATTGCAGAAGTGGTGGTCAACGGCGATCTGGACTACTGGCTCAGCGACGCTACCCAGCGCGTGCTTGACCTGTGCACGGGCAACGGCAGTTTGGCTGTTCTGGCCGCCTTGACTTACCCCGACCTGAGCGTGGACGGGGCTGACATCTCGAATGATGCGTTGGCAGTGGCCCGAATTAACGTGGACCGCCACCAGTTGCAAGACCGAATCAGCTTGGTACATTCCGACGGCTTGGCCTGCGTCCAAGGCCCTTATGACCTGATTCTGTGCAACCCCCCCTACGTCAACGCCCAAAGCATGGCCGCCCTGCCCGCCGAATACCGGGCCGAGCCCGCGCTGGCGCTGGACGGCAACATCGAAGGCGGTAGCGACGGCATGGACTTCATTCGCCATTTGCTGCGCCAAGCCCCTACCCACATGACCGACAAAGCCATTTTGGTGCTGGAGATCGGCAACGAGCAAACGCACTTTGACGCGGCCTTCCCCACCTTGTCGCCCATCTGGCTGGACACCGCCGCGGGTGATGCGCAAGTGTTGTTGCTGACGCGCGATGAATTGCTCAAGCTGTAATGGGCCTATTTGAGGCGCCCTGCCTCGGCCTTTTCTCTCTCTCTAACTGAAACGATTCCCTTGATTACTCTTAAAAACGTCACCCTTCGCCGAAGCGCCAAAGTCTTGCTCGACGGCGCCACCGTCACCATGAACCCAGGCGAAAAAGTCGGACTCGTGGGACGCAACGGCGCAGGCAAGTCGTCATTGTTTGCCTTGCTCAACGGCAATTTGCACGAAGATGCCGGCGAATACTACATTCCCACCCAGTGGCGCATGGGCCAAGTGTCGCAAGACATGCCAGAAACCGAGCAGTCTGCTACCGACTTTGTGATCGAAGGCGACACCAACCTGCTGGCTGCCCAACAAGAAGTCACCGCGTCGGAGGCCACAGAAGATTACGACCGCATGGCCCACGCCTACATGGCGCTGCAAGATGCGGGCTCGCACGACGCACCCGCCCGCGCCCAGGCCTTGATTTTGGGCCTCGGCTTCAAAACCACCGAACTCACCAACCCAGTGAACAGTTTTTCGGGCGGTTGGCGCATGCGCTTGCAATTGGCGCGTGCGCTGATGTGTCCCTCCGACCTGCTCTTGCTGGACGAGCCGACCAACCACTTGGACTTGGACGCCTTGGTTTGGCTGGAAGCGTGGCTCAAACGCTACGAAGGCACCATGGTCGTCATCAGCCACGACCGGGAGTTTTTGGATGCGGTGACCACCGTGACGCTGCACATTGATGCGGGAAAACTGGTGCGCTATGGCGGCAACTACAGCAAGTTCGAGGACATGCGCGCCGAGCAAATGGAGTTGCAGCAAAACGCTTTTTCCAAACAACAAGACAAAA
>JBAQDW010000303.1:0-8306 GCA_049286445.1 Rhodoferax sp.
ACCATATATAGCCGAGCAATTGCAGTCAGTAATTAGCCAATTGATGCCCGAGGATGAAATGATTATTGTCGATGATGGTTCTCATGATGGAACAATAGATTTAATTAATAAATTGAAATCACCTCGCGTGAAAGTGGTACTTCATCCGAAAAATGTGGGTGTGCTGGCAACTTTTGAATGTGGTCTCCGACTCTGCAGTAAAGAAATTATTTTTCTTTGTGATCAGGATGACGTGTGGGAAGATGGCAAACGAGATGCTTTTGTGAAGGCGTTTGAGCTTGATCCCTCTTTATTGGTTGTTGTATCTGATGCGGCAATTATTGATTCAAAGGGGGCGGTTGTCGTATCTTCATTCATGGCATTGAGAGGCGGTTTTCAAGGTGGATTTTGGGCAACAATTTTCCGTAATCGATATATTGGTTGTGCCATGGCGATACGTCGCAGCTTGCTTGTTGCTGCGCTCCCTATTCCGAAATCAGTGCCTATGCATGATATGTGGTTTGGAGCTTTGGCGAGTGCAATTGGTCGAGTTCGATACATTGCCAAGCCTTTTACTTTGTATAGACGTCATGAGAATAATGCAAGTCCAGTCCACTCTCAAGGCTGGATGATGATATTTTTTTGGCGTGCTAAGTTACTACTATTTTTGGTTATTAGATTATTTGTTTACAAAGTTGGTCGCCATGTGTCTCCAGTTATCGTGAATGAGAGTTAATTTTGATTTATAAGGATTTGATTCGGAGATGCTTGCTTCCCAGGGTGGCAATTTTATTGGCTGCATATAATGGCTCTAGATGGATTGAAGAGCAAATAAATTCAATCGCGACGCAGCAAGACGTTATGGTGAAAATTTTTATCAGCGTTGATGTGTCAGATGATGACACTCTTTCGTTGTGTCAACGTATGGCGGCTCAAAAGATGAGTATTGAAGTAATGTTCTGTAACGAACGTTTTGGTGGCGCAGCAAGAAATTTTTTCAAATTAATTTCTACCGTCGACTTCTCAGGTTTTGATTACGTTGGCTTTGCTGATCAAGATGATATTTGGCTGCCTTGCAAGTTGACGCGGGCTCATGAGGTACTTTCAATTACAAGGTCGAGTGCTTACTCAAGCAACGTCACTGCATTTTGGCCAGATGGGCGTCAAGTGCTAGTTAAGAAATCTCAGCAGCAGGTTCGGTGGGATTTTTTGTTTGAGGCTGCCGGGCCTGGTTGCACGTATGTGTTGAAAACAGAGTTGGCCTGTAAATTTCAGGAGTTAATTAAGCGCCGCTGGACCGAGGTACAGAGTGTGGGACTTCATGATTGGTTTGTTTACGCATTTGCCCGTACCAATGGATATCGTTGGGTTATAGATGAAGTACCAGGAATGCTCTATCGGCAGCATGAAAATAATCAGGTTGGGGTTAACAAGGGGTTGAAAGCCTTGTTTTATCGCGTGAACAAGGTTTTTAGTGGATGGGGTTTGACTCAGTCCGCATTGATTGCTGAACTGGTCGGCTTGGGGAATGATCCGTTCATAAAGCGGTGGTCAGGGGGGGGCAAATTGGGATTACTATGGCTAGCCTGTCACAGTTGGCAATGCCGCAGACGTTTGCGGGACAAACTACTATTTGCTTTATCGTGCGTTGCACTGTGTTTTGCGGGTAATCGCCCTTCATGAATCCACTGCGGGTATTGGTGACGGGCGCTAGCGGATTTGTCGGCCGTTCCTTGTGTGCTGAATTGGCGTTGCACGGCCTTAGCGTGCGCGGCATAACGCGATCCAGTGTCGACTTACCCAAAGTTGTTCAAAAAGTTATTTCGGTTGATTTGAACGAACATACCGACTGGAGAGACGCATTGGATGGTCGTGATCTTGTTGTCCACCTCGCCGCCCGAGTCCATGTGATGCATGAAACTACCACTGACCCACTGGCCGAATTCCGCCGGGTCAACGTGCAAGGCACCCTGAATTTAGCCCGGCAGGCCGCGGCTGCGGGTGTACGGCGCTTGGTGTTTATCAGTTCGGTCAAGGTCAACGGCGAGTCAACGCAAACGGGGGTTCCTTTCACTGCTGACGACACGCCTGCTCCTCTCGATGCTTACGGCATTTCCAAAATGGAGGCGGAGCAGGGTTTGCGGGAATTAGCCATTCAGACAGGCATGGAGGTGGTGATCGTTCGCCCACCTTTGGTGTACGGCCCTGGGGTCAAGGCCAACTTTGCCGCCATGATGCGCTGGCTTCAACGTGGCGTGCCCCTGCCTTTAGGTGCGATTCACAACCAGCGCAGTCTGGTGGCGATCGACAATTTGGTTGATTTGATAGTGACTTGCCTCACACATCCAGCAGCGGCCAATCAAACGTTTTTAGTGTCCGATGGGGATGATGTGTCCACCACTGAATTGTTATTTCGGATGGGCCAAGCCATGGGGTGCCCTGCACGGTTACTTGCGGTGCCAAGCAGCGTGTTGAAGCTGGCAGGGGTACTGCTGGGGAAGTCTGACGTGGTGCAACGCTTGTGTGGCTCGTTGCAAGTGGATATAACAAAGACGCGGGATTTACTCGGCTGGACACCCCCTGTCTCGCTGGGTGAGGGTTTGCGCCGGACTGCATTGGACTCACCGCGATGAAGCGCATTTTTGATCTTCTGTTGGCACTCGTGGCCACCATCATTTTGGCGATACCCGTCGTACTGGTCGCCATGGCAGTGCGACTCACATCACCCGGACCCGCCTTGTACTGGTCAGACCGAGTGGGGCGACACAACAAGATTTTCAGAATGCCGAAGTTCCGCAGTATGCGCGTAGGAACGCCCGCCGTGGCGACGCATTTGTTGGCTGATGCGGGGGCGTACCTCACCCCTATTGGCAGTTTTTTACGCAAAAGCAGCCTGGACGAGCTGCCTCAGTTGTGGAGCATTTTGGTAGGTGACATGAGTTTTGTGGGGCCGCGCCCTGCACTTTTCAATCAACAGGATCTCATTGAACTGCGCACGCAACAAGGGGTCCACCAGCTGATGCCCGGCTTGACGGGTTGGGCGCAGGTGAACGGCCGAGATGAAATTCCTATCCCGGACAAAGTCAAGTTGGATGCTACCTATTTGCGCGATCATTCGATTTCGATGGATATTCGCATTCTTTGCATGACGCTAATCAAAGTCGTCAAGCGGGCCAATGTGTCTCATTAGATTTAAACCCACAACTATTTTTTGGCTTGAGAGAATAGAATTTTGCGTCGCTTCTGACGTGTCGCAGTCGAAGAAAATCAAAGCCAAACACCATGGTGGGCACTGGGCTTTCATGGCTCACAATGCCCTTCACGTACTCAATCACATTCAGCAAGACTGCTATCCTTTTGGCCTCGGTCAATCAGCTCCAGTTCGCTACTGGCTATTTCTAGCCCGGGCAGAATATACAGACACCCAATGATCAATCAAATCGCAGTTCCGCTGCTCAGTCTGCCTCGCCCAGCCAAACGTTTGCTCGCGCTTGGTGTCGATGCGAGTCTTTGTACCTTGACGGTTTGGCTGGCCTTGTGTCTGCGGCTGGATAGCTGGTCTTTGCCCGTAGGCAACCAGTGGTTTGCTATCTGGCTATCGCCCATTGTGGCGCTTCCCATTTTTGTGACCTCGGGTTTATACCGGGCGATTTTTCGGTATGCAGGCATGGCGGCTATCACAGCGCTGTGCAAGGCCACCTTTATTTATGGCGCGATTTATGCAACGGCCCTTGTTATTTTGGCCCTGCCTGGCATTCCACGCAGTTTGGGGTTTCTGCAGCCTTTGTTACTGGTCTTGGCCGTTGGGGCCTCCCGAGTTATCGCCCGCTACCTCTTGAGTGGCACCTACCTCAGCATTCTTCAACGCAATGCGCTGCCAAAAGTACTGATTTATGGGGCAGGTTCGGCGGGTCACCAGCTCGCGCAGGCCATGTCACACAGCAAGGAGATGCGGGCCGTCGGTTTTTTAGACGATGACGCTCGCCTTCACGGACAAAATCTCAACGGCCTGCGCATCTACAACCCCGCTCTACTCGCTGAACTGGTGCCCAAGTTGGAGGTGAGCGACGTTTTGCTGGCGATTCCATCGGCGCGTCGGCAACGGCGTAACCAAATATTGGAGTTGGCGCGACAGTCGCACGTGGCGGTGCGCACCCTGCCCGGTTTGATGGAGCTGGCGCAGGGGCACGTGCATACCAGCGATCTGCGTGAGCTTGACATTGAGGACCTGCTGGGTCGCGAAACGGTGCCGCCTGATGCGTCACTGTCCCGCCAGAACATCGAGGGCAAGGTGGTGTTGGTTACAGGGGCTGGTGGCTCGATTGGCAGTGAACTGTGTCGCCAAATCATTCGCGCGACCCCTGCCAAATTGCTTCTGCTTGAAATGAGTGAGTTTGCGCTTTACGGGGTGCACCAAGAGCTTGAACAAATGGCGACGGAAGCCGACGGCGTCATCACAGAGTTGATTCCCCTCTTGGCCACCGTTCGCGACGAAGCCCGAATGCGTGAAATCATCCAGACGTGGCGACCCCACACGATTTACCATGCTGCAGCTTTTAAGCATGTGCCTTTGGTTGAACACAACCCGGCCGAAGGAATCAAGAACAACGTCTTGGGCACACTCACCACGGCCACCATTGCCCTGGAAGAAGGTGTCTGTGACTTTGTGCTGATTAGCACCGACAAGGCGGTGCGGCCCACCAATGTGATGGGGGCCAGTAAACGTCTTGCTGAAATGGTGTTGCAGGCGTTGGCGGAAACTGCCATTGCAAATGGACAAATAACTCGCTTTTCCATGGTGCGCTTTGGCAATGTGCTGGGGTCGTCTGGGTCAGTCGTGCCTTTGTTTCGGCAACAAATCAAAAGCGGAGGCCCGATCACCTTGACCCATGCGGACATCACCCGTTACTTCATGACCATTCCTGAAGCGGCGCAATTGGTCATCCAAGCCAGTGCCATGGCCAAAGGCGGTGATGTTTTCGTGCTGGACATGGGGGAGCCCGTCCGCATCATGGACCTGGCGCGGCGCATGGTCGAATTGTCAGGTCGCACGGTACGCGACGAGGCCAACCCGGAAGGTGACATTGCGCTGGAAGTGACAACACTTCGCCCTGGCGAAAAACTCTACGAGGAGCTTTTGATCGGCGACAACCCATTGCCGACGACACACCCCAGAATCATGCGGGCGCAGGAGGAGTTTTTACCTTGGCCGATGTTGTCGGTACAAATGGCGCTACTCGAGCAATCTTTGAACACCAATGACGTTCCCGCCATTCGGTCTTTGCTGCAATCGTTAGTCCATGGGTACCAGCCTGAAAACCCAGTCGTGGATTGGGTTTACCTAGCCAAAGAGTCAGCGTGTTGAGGTGTTTGCACCCCTGTGTCGATGAGCCCAAAGAGAGGCTCTTGTTCGTCTTCGCTGAGGGTGAGAATGCGGAGTGCTGCTAAAGCGCGAATGATTCTCTCCACCGCGCTGTGGCGCATAAGGTCGTTAGCGCTGGGGATTCCATCCTGACGCAAATCTATTCCGGTAGGCACAAATCAAGTTGATGCTTATCGGCTTGCCTGAACCGAATCAGTGATAAGAATTCGCAGGGGTGGTGGTGGCGGCAGTCGATTGATGAATGACGCGTAATAAACAAAAAAGACGGTAATCTGCTGGGCAGACTTCCGTCTTTCTATTCAAGCTTAAAACGTCAGTGGGTGCTTCAAGCGAGCCCACCGATTCGCGCTCTTAGCCCATGTGCAATCCGCCATTGACCGAGAAGTCAGCGCCTGTGGAGTAGCCGCCTTCTTCTGATGCCAACCATGCAATGATGGACGCAATCTCGCTGGGTTTTCCCAAACGTTTGACGGGAATGGTGCCCACAATTTTGGCGAGTACATCTTCGCGAATAGCGTTGACCATGTCGGTGCCAATGTAGCCTGGGCTCACGGTGTTGACCGTCACGCCTTTGGTGGCAAGTTCTTGGGCCAACGCCATGGTGAAACCGTGCATACCCGCTTTGGCAGCAGAGTAGTTGGTTTGACCGGCTTGGCCTTTTTCACCGTTGACGGAGGAGATATTGACAATGCGGCCCCAGCCTTTTTCAACCATGTCACCCACCACTTGCTTGGTGACGTTGAACATGCTGTTGAGGTTGGTTTCGATCACCGAATCCCAGTCTTCACGCGACATTTTTAGGAACATGCGGTCACGGGTGATGCCGGCATTGTTCACCAGCAGGTCAACCACGCCGTGCTCGGCTTTGACTTTGGCAAAGGCTTCAACCGTAGATTCCCAGTTGCCCACGTTGCCAGCGGACGCATAAAAAGTGAAGCCTTGTTCGGCTTGCTCTGCAATCCACTTCGCATGGTCCCGGGTAGGGCCGCAACCGGCGATGACTTTGAAACCCTCTTTGTGCAAGCGTTGGCAAATGGCGGTTCCAATACCACCCATACCACCCGTCACGTAAGCTACTTTTTGACTCATGTTGTCTCCTCTGTAATGAATTTTGAAACGATACGGAATGGCCTTGTAAGCTCGCACCGTTCGGGACACTTGTTGTGCCCCGAACGGTCATTAACCGTCAAGGTCATTCTGCCTTGGAAATTAACGCTCGATAGTTAGGGCAACCCCCATCCCACCGCCGATACACAAGCTGGCAATGCCTTTTTTGGCATCACGGCGCTGCATTTCGTGCAACAAGGTAACCAAGATGCGGCAACCGGAAGCACCAATAGGGTGACCAATCGCAATGGCACCGCCGTTGACGTTGACTTTGGACGTGTCCCACTCCATTTGCTGGTTCACGGCGCAAGCCTGAGCGGCGAAAGCCTCATTGATCTCAAGCAAATCCAGATCAGCGGCTTTCCACCCAGCGCGCGCCAACGCCTTCTGGGAAGCGGACACCGGGCCCATGCCCATCAGCGCGGGGTCCAGGCCACTGGTGGCAAAACTGGCGATGCGACCCATGGGCGTCAGACCCAACGCGGCAGCCTTCTTTGCAGTCATAACCATCACACCGGCAGCGCCGTCATTCAAGCCGGATGCATTGCCAGCGGTGACACCACCGGCTTTGTCGAAGGCGGGACGCAAGCCCGCCAAGACTTCAGCATTGGTTTTGCGGTTGATGTACTCGTCAGCCGCGAACACGATGGGGTCACCTTTGCGTTGCGCAATGCTGAAAGGAATGATCTCGTCCACAAATTTACCGGCATCTTGCGCGGCAGCGGCTTTTTGCTGACTGGCCAGCGCCAACGCATCTTGCATCTCACGCGAGATGCTGTACGCCTTGGCAACGTTTTCAGCCGTGATGCCCATGTGGTACTGGTTGTAAACGTCCCACAGGCCGTCGACGATCATGGTGTCCACCATCTTCCAGTCACCCATGCGTTGTCCGTCGCGAGAACCAGGCAACACGTGCGGTGACGCGCTCATGTTTTCCTGGCCACCTGCGATCACGATGTCGCTGTCGCCATACGCCACCGCTTGCGCCGCCAACATGACCGCCTTCAGACCGGAGCCACACACGGCGTTGATGGTCAGTGCCGGGGTTTCTTTGGACAGGCCACTCTTGATGAGGGCCTGGCGGGCAGGATTTTGTCCTGCACCCGCTGCCAGCACTTGGCCCATGATGACCTCCCCGATTTGATCCACGCCCAAGCCGGTGCGGGCCAGCAGCGCTTTGATCACGGCAGCCCCCAATTCGGTGGCCGGCGTCTTGGCCAGGGTGCCCCCAAATTTTCCGACGGCGGTACGGGCGGCTGAAACGATGACGATGTCTTCCATATTTTTTTCCTCTGTTGATTAATTGAGATCGGTGTCAGGCCTTCGCCTTGACGTAGCTTCCCGGTGCCACCTCAAAGGCTTTGTACTTGCCTTTGCCAAACGTCTTTGGGGCCGCCACTTGTTTGCCCGCTTGGTCGGCCAGCCAGTTGGACCAGTCGGTCCACCAGCTGCCGGGGAATTCAGTCGCGCCTGAAAGCCATTGCGCATGCGATGTCGGCAGCTTGCCATCTTCCCGAATCCAGTGGCTGCGCTTGTTTTTGGCCGGTGGATTGATGACGCCTGCAATGTGGCCAGAAGCCCCCATCACAAAGCGCTTTTTGCCCGGCAAAAACTGGGTTGAAGCGTAAGCGCCACCGATTGGAACAATGTGATCTTCGCGTGAGCCGTAAACATAGACCGGCATGTCCAGGGTGCCCAGGTCAATTTTTTCGCCACAAACCACCGCTTTACCCGGTTTCACCAAATTGTTTTCAAGGTAGGTGTTACGCAAATACCAGGCGTAGAAAGGCCCTGGCAGATTGGTGGAGTCGCTGTTCCAGTAGAGCAAATCAAAGGG
>JBAQDW010000304.1:0-5277 GCA_049286445.1 Rhodoferax sp.
TAGGACTCGACCAGTTGGACGTAGCGGCGTGGACCGGAGGTGGTGACCTTGACAAACATGCCGCCACTTTATCACACGCTTTTAAGTATAGAAAATTTGATTTATTGTTTAAAACGTGCCACCACAATAATTTACAAAAACAGCAGCTAAGCTATTGATTCCATTGGGGATGTACGTTTTTTTTGACTCCAAACTGTCGAACTCGGGTGAACCATTACGATTCAAATGCTTTTTAGCGCTCTAGCCCATGAAGAGCAAGCGCAGGGCAATCGCACCTAAATTGATAGCACGCCATTTCTCAGGACGGTCTCCATATAAGCAGGATCCCATCCCGCGCGGCGGCGCTTGTTTTTGAGCCCCACTTTCAAACTTGTCTCACGTTTAAGCTGAGTGAGCGCAAGGCGCCGTATGCAAGCCAGGTTTGCAGGCCCTTCGTCCTTGCGCACTTGACTGGCGTCCTCACCAAATGCCACATCCAGCGACCAGTGCAATTCATTCTCCACCGCCCAGTGGCTGCGAATGGCTTTGGCGATACTCTTGGCGCCCGCGCTCAAGGGCAGACTGCTGATGTAGTAATGCGTCTCCTCGCTGGTTTTCTCCCCTATCTGGCGCTTGCGGCGCACCATGGCGATGGTTTGCAGCTTGGTCCAGTATTTGGTGGCTCGTTTCAAATACTCTGGCACTTCCATGAGCCAATGCTCCCGGCTTTCGATGCGGCCGTGGTTGTTGCCCTGTGCGCGCTCCAGGCTGTAGCTGTACGTTTGTTGGTCAAATCCGGTGTCACGGTTTTTTTGAAACCAGGAGGCGACTTGTCGGTGCAGATAAGGGTGATTGGACTTGAGGTTGAGGACATAGTCCGCCTCGCTGTCGATGATGGCCTGCGTGATGGCCTTTTGACATCCCATGGCATCAATGGTGACGATGCAGCCTTTGAGGCTGAGCAGCTTGAGCAGTTCGGGAATGGCCGTGATTTCGTTGGACTTTTTGTGCGTTTGCACTTGTCCCAGCAGCATGCTGTTCTGGCATGCCCAGGCGCTTACGATGTGCAGGGGGGACTGTTTGCCGTTGCGCGAGCCGCACAAGCTTTTGCCATCAATGGCGACTACGCCTTCGATTTGCCCGGCAATGCTTTGCAGCCACTGCATGCACACTTGCTCCAGTATCTTGGAGTCCAGTATCTGAAATACTCGCCCAAACGTGTCGTGCGAGGCGATGCCATTGGGCAATTTCAAAAAAGTGGAGAACCACTCCCGTTTGGCTTTGCCAAACTCCACCACGCTGACCCAATCATCGGCGCCTCCTATGACGGCGCACAGCGCGATCACCAGAATGTCCATTAATTCGTGGCGCTGCGTGCGTTTGACCCGCGGGTCGGGCACTCGTTCCAAGTGTTCTAGCAGGCTTATCCCTGTGCATGTGCTCATCAACTGCTCTAATCAAAAAAATGAGAAGGCTATAGTTTCCCCAGTTTTGGCGCCAGTGCAGAACTCTTTGCTATTAATTTAGGTGCGATTGCCCTGCGCAGTTCCGGCAAGGGCTAGCGGCCCAAAAGTCATTCAAAGGCCTTGCGGAACCAAGTTGCAGAAACTCCAAGGTCTTGTTCATTCTCCCCTGTGAGTGGCTGTCGCGAACCGCGCTTTTCTGGCTTTTGAGAGCGGTTTGATTTCTTTGCGTGCGGTCTTGGTGGTCTGCCTCTGATTCCATGCAAGTGGCCCGCTGGCCACTTGCATGGGCGCGTTTCACTTTGAATGGGACTGGCCCAAACGCTGTGACCGCCAAGCCATCCAGGAACTGATGACTCTGTCGTTCATGGCGGATGCCAGCAACGTCATGCTGGTCGGGCCCAACGGGATGGGCAAGTCCATGCTGGCGTGCAACCTGGGTCATCCAGCCCTGATTCAGGGACACACCGTGCTGTTCATCACAGCCGGGCAGTTGCTGGGTGACCTAGCGGCGCTGGACAGTGATTCGGCATTGCGTCGTCGGCTCAAACATTACGCGGCACCGGACTTGCTGTTGGTGGACGAAGTCGGGTACTTGTCGTATTTCAACCGGCACGTCGATTTGCTGTTATCACCACCACTCGGGCGTTCAGGGAATGGCACGAGGTGTTTCCGAATGCGGCCTGCGTGTTGTCGCTAATTGAGCGGGTTGTTCACCGCTGCGAGATTGTGGCCATTGAGGGCGATTCGTACCGGCTCAAAGAGGCCAAGGCGCGTTCTGAGCTAAAGGCTGCGGTGTGGGCGGCGGCTCCCGCCAAGGGAAAGAAGGCATGATTCCATTTTCAGATCGATAGGAGCTTAGGCGCGAAGCCGCAGACAGTGCAGACGCGCGGCAAGGCGAAGCAACAACAGATCCTATTGATATGGCGTTGGAATGAGACGCTTCCGACCGGGGTCAGAACCTTCACGAGACACAGGCCAAGCTTCTGGCATGTTTGTTGAAGTGCCAACGCACTGGACACCAGCCCACGCCACCGTGGTGTTTATGGTGTTGGATGACCTGCTGGAATCGGTTTGGCGCAGGTACGGCGTCCAGATTCAGAAGGTGCAGCGCCAAGATCGTGTCGTCACAACGTCAGTCATTCCGGCAAATCGTGGCGACGAGGACGTGCCGTTCTAACGGTTTTGAGCGAGGGGCCGCCTGATATCATGCGGGAGTCACTGGGGAGTAGTCTCCCTTCGAGCAATTCGGAGGGGCTTGCGTCAACATACTTGGTCATCGTTTGACCATGGCGTAAGCGGTTTTAAACTTGACAAGACCTTTGACCATGTCGCCTCCGGTTTGGCCGGGGAGGTTGCGTGGTCATTGTTTTTTGTCTGGCCTTGGAATCTCCCATGGAAGCTTTGTTCATTTCGACTGGTGTTGTCGCTCTCGCTGAAATCGGCGACAAAACCCAACTTCTTGCACTCATTCTGGCGGCGCGCTTTAAGAAGCCCGTTCCCATCATTGCAGGCATCATGGTTGCCACCTTGGTCAACCATGGTTTGGCCGGCGCCTTTGGCGCTTGGATTACTTTGGTACTAAGCCCGGAAATAATGCGTTGGGTCCTTGGTGGCTCATTCATCGGAATGGCAATTTGGACATTGATTCCTGACAAGATTGAGGAAGAAGAAACACAGGTAGCGAAGCATCTCGGAGTGTTTGGCGCGACCTTGGTTACGTTCTTTTTGGCAGAGATGGGGGACAAAACTCAAATAGCAACGGTCGCTTTGGCTGCCCACTATGGAACCCCACTGTTGGTTATCGCAGGTACAACATTGGGAATGTTGATAGCTGATGTTCCCGCCGTGTTCGTGGGCAATAAGTTTGCAGCCAAGATCCCTTTGAAGTTGGTGCACTCGATTGCGGCAGGCATCTTTGCCGTAATGGGCCTACTCACCCTTTTTCAAGTGGATAAATTGTTTCAGTAGGGTCTGACTCCATTTTCAGATCGATAGGCGCTTAGGCGCGAAGCCGCAGACAGTGCAGACGCACGGCAAGGCGAAGCAACAACAGATCCTATTGATATGGAGTTGGAATGACTGCGGCAGTCACTCAATACAAGCCCCCGTTCCTGCCCCTGCTGTACTGGCGGTCCACGCGTTCCGCCATTGATGGCATTCAATTGGCGGTTCACGGTGAACTCACCACCTTAAAACATGGGGCCACATAGGGCTGTTGGCCCCCCTCTCTCGCCCGGCGGGGCGAGAGAGGGGGTGGGGGTGAGCGTGGGGGTTGCAGCGAAAGAATTGCTGCATTTTCAGTAGCTGCTTGCGCAGTTCCTACAGGGGCTACAGGCCGAAAACACTTCTTATCCAGAACCATGGGTTCGTTGAAACTGCACGGGTAACGCTTAACGCTTAAGTAAGTGCCATTCTTCTTAAAGCCAGCCTATCCAGCCTAGCACGCCGCCTGCGCCAAGCAGCCACAGCAAGTGCAAGCGGGTGCGCCACACCACCATAGCGCTTACTGCGGTCACCGCCCACAAGCGCCAGTGTTCCAGCCCCGTGCCTTGGCTGCTCGCCAGAATCAAACCGGTGGCGATCAGCAGGGCAATCACGATGGGCGCCATGCCTTGTTTGAACGCGCGCACCATACGCAACTCTTTGTTTCGGTGTGCCCAACGGGCTGCTGCAAAGGTGAGGGTGGTGCTGGGCAGCAAAATTCCTGTCATGGCGATCAGCATGCCCAGCACCGCAAAGCCCCAAGCGGCTGGGCCTGCACTCAGGCCGCCACCCGCATTCACTCCCACATTCCAACCCAGCAGCGCGATAAAAAGCACGTTCGGACCCGGCGCGGTTTGGGCCAAGGCGATGGACGAGGTGAATTGACTGTCGGTTAGCCAATGTTGCTCATCGACCAAGTAGCGGTGCATGTCAGGCGCCGTGGTAATGGCGCCGCCCACGGCCAGTAAGGAGAGGGATAAAAAGTGGGTGAGAAGCGCCACCCAGTCTGCCGGTGACATGCTCATTCAGCGCCTTTGGCGCGGGCCGTTGTGGCCAGTTGCCGGTAGGCCCAGACCCACGCCGGACCCCCGGCCACCACCAGCACCAGGGCCAAGGGCACCCGGGCCACCGCAATGGCCAACACCGTGGCAACCACCAAACACCAACACACCGCCGGGCCCATCACGTTTTGATTCAGCGCGGCGGCCAGCTTCAGGCCGGTGGCGGCAATCATGCCCGCCGCCACGGCCCCCAGGCCCCGCAAGGCCGCTTGCACTTGCGGAGAATCTCCCACACCGGCAAATGCCAACGCCACCAGCAAAACCACCAACAGCGGAAAGGCCAACATGCCCGCCAGTGCGGCCAGCGCCCCCCGCATGCCAAAGTACCGGTCGCCAATCATCAGGGACAGGTTGACCACATTGGCACCTGGCAAAATTTGCGCAACCGCCCAGTCCTCTAAAAACTGCTCTCGCGTCATCCATCGTTTCTCTTCCACCAGTTCACGCTGAACAATGGCCACCACCCCGCCAAAGCCCTGCAATGCCAGGCGGGTGAATGACCAAAACAGGTCGCGCAAATTGTCCGGGCGGCACAGCGGTGAATCCGAACCTGGGGGGGAGGATGCGTTCACGGTTCAGACCCCCGCAGGAGCGACCGGCTCCACGTTTTCAGCCAACTGGTCAGTGGCCGTCATCCAGGCTATTAATGCGGGTGGGTAGGCCTCGTCTGCCGTTAAAGACCAGTGACTCAGCGCTTGACGGGCGAGGGCGCGCATCTGCCAGGCGGCTTCTCTTGAAATCAGTGAAATTTCGATCAGGATGTCGTCATCCAGCGCCTCGCCAAGTTG
>JBAQDW010000305.1:0-2976 GCA_049286445.1 Rhodoferax sp.
GGTGCAAGGTTTCGCGCACGGTATCGGGGTGATTGGCGGGCGGGGCGTCGTTCACCTCAACGCTCGTCACTTCGGCTTCCAACACATCGCCTTCGGGCAGGTGCTTGTCCAGAAACGCTTTGATCTGACCTTCAGGCAGCGCGCCGGTGAAGCCGTCCACGGGCTTGCCTTGGTACATCAGCACGCAGGTGGGAATGCTGCGAATGCCAAACGCTTGGCTGAGTTCTTGCTGCGCGTCCGAGTCAATCTTGGCCAGCTTGAAGCGCCCGGCATAGTCGGTTTCAATTTTCTCCAGCAAGGGGCCAATGACCTTGCACGGGCCGCACCAAGGCGCCCAAAAGTCCACCAGCACGGGGATTTGCATGGAGGCGGCCACGACTTCGTCGTCAAAATTTTCTATCGTTACGTTGATCATTCTGTGTAGCTCGGGTCGGTTAAGTAAAATTCAATGCTGACCTCGGAAGAGGCAGCGGACCATGGCTGCGAGCGTATCGCACTGGCCGGACAGGGTGCAACATCATGAAAAACATTCAAATCGGCATTGTCATGGGCTCCAGCTCCGACTGGGACACTATGCAGCACGCGGTTCACATTCTCCAACAGTTCGAGATCGCATACGACGCCCGCGTGGTCTCGGCCCACCGCATGCCGGACGATATGTTTGCTTACGCCGAAGAGGCCGTTGGCCGGGGCCTGAAAGCCATCATCGCCGGTGCCGGCGGTGCGGCGCACTTGCCCGGCATGCTGGCGGCCAAGACCACGGTGCCCGTGCTGGGAGTGCCAGTGGCGTCCAAGCACCTGTCCGGCGTGGATTCACTGCACAGCATTGTGCAAATGCCCAAAGGCATTCCCGTGGCCACCTTTGCCATTGGCGCCGCCGGTGCCGCCAACGCCGCTTTGTTTGCCGTGGCCATGCTGGCCAATGACAACCCGGCCTTGCGCACCAAGCTGGATGCCTTTCGTGCCCACCAAACCGAAGTGGCCCGTGGCATGACGCTGCCGCCTTCGCTATGAGCCGCCCCGCGTTGTTGCCAGGTACCGGTCCTGATGGCCAAGCCGTGATGCTGGGCGTGATGGGCGGTGGCCAGTTGGGGCGCATGTTTGTGCACGCCGCCCAAGCCATGGGTTACTTCACTGCGGTGCTGGACCCGGATGCGGCCAGCCCTGCGGGGTGCGTCAGCCATGTTCACATTCAAACCCCGTACTTGGATGAGCAAGGGCTGGCGCAGCTGGCACAGCGCTGCGCCGCCATCACCACCGAGTTCGAGAACGTGCCCGCGCCCGCCTTGCTGGCGCTGAGCGCCACGCGCCCCACCGCCCCCAGCGGCGAAGCAGTCGGTATTGCGCAAGACCGGGCGCACGAAAAAGCGCATTTTGTGCGCTGCGGCGTGCCCTGCGCCCCCTATGCGGTGCTGGAAACGCCGGAGCACTTGGCCGCCATCCCCGACGACTTGTTGCCCGGCATCCTGAAAACCACCCGCCTGGGCTACGACGGCAAAGGCCAAGCCCGCGTCACCACCCGCGCTGAGCTGGGGGCCGCTTGGACGCAGATGAAGCACGTGGCCTGCGTGCTGGAAAAAATGCTGCCCCTGAAAGCCGAGTGCTCGGTGATCGTGGCGCGCGGCCCAGACGGCACTTGTGTCAACCTGCCGGTGCAGCTCAACCTGCACCGCGACGGTATTTTGGCTGTGACCGAGGTTTATGAAGGAAATGTGCCTCTAGCCCTTGCAGAACATGCGGTAGCAGCTACGAAGTCGATAGCAAATGGCCTGCAGTACGTGGGCGTGCTGTGTGTGGAGTTCTTCGTGCTGGCCGATGATTCGCTGGTGGTGAACGAGATGGCACCGCGCCCGCACAACAGCGGGCACTACAGCCTCAACGCCTGCGACCAGTCGCAGTTTGACCTGCAGGTGCGCACCTTGGCCGGTTTGCCGCTGGTGCAGCCGCGTCAGCACAGCCCGGCCATCATGCTCAACCTGCTGGGTGATTTGTGGGTGAATGGCATGACGCCTCCGTGGGGCAACGTGCTGGCGCTGCCCGGCACCCATCTGCACTTGTACGGCAAATCAAAGGCCAGCAAAGGCCGCAAGATGGGCCACCTGAACATCACCGGCGCCACCGTGGCCGAGGTGCGAGCCACCGCACTGGCGGCGGCCAAGCTGCTGGGCATTGACCCTTTCTAAGGCAGGATGAACGCATGATCTTGGATGGAACTGCTGCGCAATCGATAGCGACCGGTGCAGCGTTGATAAGGGCTGGAGGCCTATTGGGCTTACCCACTGAGACGGTGTACGGTTTGGCCGCCGATGCTGACAATGCAGAGGCCGTGGCGCAAATTTTCAAAGCCAAAGGCCGCCCGGCCGACCACCCGCTGATCGTGCATGTGCGAGACGCCACCGGGGTGGACCACTTCGCCCGCGACGTGCCGGACTTTGCCCGCGCCTTGATCGCCGCCTTTTGGCCGGGTCCGCTGACGCTGATTTTGCCGCGCCGCGACGGTGTCGCAGCAGCCTCTGCGGGCGGGCAAGACTCCATTGGCCTGCGCAGCCCCTCGCACCCCGTGGCGCAAGCCTTATTGAAAGCCTGCCTAGACGCCAGCGCAGGCTCAGCCGTTTGGGGCGTGGCCGCGCCCAGTGCCAACCAGTTTGGCCGCGTCAGCCCCACCACGGCCGCGCATGTGCAGGGCGAATTTGGCGACAGCGTGACCGTGTTGGACGGCGGGCCGTGCACGGTGGGCATCGAGTCCACCATCATCGACTGCACCCGGGGGGTGCCGGTGCTGTTGCGCCCCGGCGCCATCACGCCAGCGCAGGTGCAGGCCGTGTGCGGCCTGGCCGTGCGGACCAAAGAGTCTTTGGAAGACCACGCGGCACCGGCGCCCCGGGCCTCAGGCACGCTGGAGTCGCACTACGCCCCGCGCGCCAAGGTGCGCCTGATGGATGCCAAAGCCTTGCAGTCTGCGCTGGACCTGTTGGG
>JBAQDW010000306.1:0-15749 GCA_049286445.1 Rhodoferax sp.
CGCATGAAATGACTGCGCCAAGGTGAACTCAATGGGAAGTGGCTCGCCACCCCATTGAGCCGCCAACAACTCGCCGCACAAGGCCGAAAAAGTCAATCCCCGCGACCCCATACCGGCGCAAATCCACAAGTCGGTGTCACAGGGCGCACCGAGTGCGCCCACCAGGGGCAAACGGTCGGCCGTGACACACCGGGTGTTGTCCCAGTGGTGCAGATTGGACGTGTCGAGCTGTGGCTTGAGTTGCGTTGCCAAGCCGGGTTTGAGCTGACGAAGCCGTTCAAAATTAGCCCGATGGTTGCGTTCAGGCGGGTGCGCAGGCTGCGTATCAGGCTGAAAACTCGATCCAATAAACCACGCCAATCCATTGCTCGTGGGAATATGGGGAATGATGCTGCCCGCGCCATTGATCGGGGTGGCAGGGAACACGGCCAAGGGGGTGTGGGCGTGGTGGCCCCAAGTCACTTGACCCCGAACGCCATACAACTGGGGTAGCTTGTCCAATTGAAGCTGCTTGTGCGGGTGATCGGTCTGCACTTGTTGCAACAGGGGCAATGCCCCGGTCGCATTGGCAAAAACCACACGCTCAGCACGGGCCAATTCCTGTCCCTGCGCATCCAACACAGACCATTGGTCATGGGTCCTTCTTAATGACACCGCGTGCGCGTTGGCGTGGAAGGTGATGTTGGGGCTCGACAACCAGGCTCGCACCAATGCGGCGGGTTTGATCCAAGCGGCTCGGTGGTGCCAGACGGCGCGTACTTGCTCATCCTCTGTTGGGGAGGGCACTGCCTGTGACCACGCTGCACCTTCTGCCGGCCAGTGGTCAGGTAGTCCGGGGCTGGCGTCAAGCCGGTACTCCAGGGATCCCGTTAACGCCCAATCCACGCGCTGGTCCAGCCATCGGGTGGCCTCTCCCAACATGAGCCGCACCCCGGCGCGGCTCAGGCGAGACAGTTGACAGTCGTCGGCCGATCCATGCGGTGCCAGCAGGCCCACGGGCAAACCTGAAGCCTGCGAAGCCGGTGTCGCGCCGCCGTCAAGAACCACCACGTGCCAGCCGCGCCTGGCCAGGGAGGCGGCCACACTGGCCCCGGCCAATCCCGCTCCTATAACGGCGCACGTGCCGGGTGGAACCGCAGCGTCAATGGAGGGGGTCCGGCTGTTCTTCAGCGTCCAGTGCGGGTCGAACACCGCATTTTGAACGTCAGGTTTTGGGCTGGGGCGCACTACAAAACCACACTGTGCCAAGATGCCTGTCAACTTTGGCTCCCCGTGCCAAAGGGTCAACTGAGTACCACGGCGGCAACAGCGAGCCAATGCCTTGACAGCCCAAATATCCCATGCGGCGAGCCCACCCTCCGTGCCATCACCCAAGAGCACTTCATCCGCAAAAAAATGTTGTTGTTTAAGGAGTTCTACCGTGTTGCCAATACAAAGGGTCAATAGAACACGGCCTTGCTCCAAACTGATCCGGTGAAACCCGGGGAGCAGGCCAAACCCATGGGGTTTCAGTTCATCCAGCAGCGGCTGCCAGGCACCGCGTGTGGCAGCATTCAACACCAACGAGGCGAACTGGGGAGCCTCCGGTGCAAAAGCAACAAAATGAAGCATGCGGGGGCGATTCGGGTCTTCTCGCCATGAAAGCCAAGTCGTCAGAAACGACTGGCCGCACCCAAATTGCAGGTCAAGAACACGCCAAGCCGCTTTGCCTGCCCACCACGCCGGTGGTGCGGCACACGCCATGGGGACTGGGCGGCGCGCGGGTGCGTGCACCACCGTTTCAATCAGGCACTGGGGGGAACGTAACCTTGAGCGGCATCGGCGCCGTCACCAAAGAAATGATTTTCCATTTGTCGCGCCAGGTACTGGCGTGCGCGCGCGTCGGCTAAATTCAACCGGTTTTCGTTGACCAGCATGGTTTGGTGCTTGAGCCAAGCGGCCCAGGCCTCTTTGCTAACGCTTTCCCAAATCCGCTTGCCAAGATCGCCGGGGTAGGGTGCGAAGTCCATGCCCTCTGCTTCTTTGCCAAGTTTGATGCAATTCACTGTGCGAGCCATTTGAAACCTTTGCCAAATTCAATAAAGGAACGAACTTTAGCAAGCTTTGAATCGCCTCGGCGCGGACGAGGCAACAAAGAGAGCGTCCTTTTCAGTCATTGGACTGCTTAAACTGCGCCAATTCCATTCAAGTTGGGAGTGGAATGGCCAAACCTGCCCTCATCACAGCGCGTGTACAAGTATGATCGACGCTATGGCAAAAGCAGACACAAAAACGAAAATGTTGGCCGACGGCCTGCGTTACAAATCAAAAGTATCCGGTTCTCCGTTCACGGCGGCAACGTCGTTCGGTGCCGCCACCATGTCGTGTTTTCTGTGCGGAAAGCATCGCGCTCGCTCACAGATGATCTCGAAAAAGATACTGGGCAAGTCACAAGCCGTGTGCGCACCGTCGTGCAAAGCGCTGGACGAAGCCTTGGCTTAAGCCCATGACCTTTCAGTTAATGGGAGACCGGCTGGATCGCGCACCACGCCGGTTTTTTGTGTTTTTGTTCACCGTGTGCATCGGCCTGTTGGCGTATGGCCTCTATTTGCAGCACGTGGTGGGCTTGGTGCCTTGTCCAATGTGTATTGTGCAGCGGTATGCTCTATTTTTAGTAGCGCTTGTCGCAGGTCTGGCGGGGGCTAGCGGTAGAAAAGGCATTCATCTCAGTGCTTCTTTTTTATTGGTTGTGACGGCGGCGTTTGGTGCCTTCGTCGCGGCGCGGCAAAGCTGGCTGCAGTGGTACCCGCCAGAGGTGGCGACCTGCGGGAGGGACTTCTACGGCATGATCGAAGGTTTTCCGCTGCAGCGCGCCATTCCCATGATTTTCAAAGGCGGCGGCGACTGTAGCGCGGTTGACTGGACTTTTCTGGGCGGAACGATCGCCAATTGGTCGTTCTTGTGCTTCGTCGCCATTGCTTTGGTGTCGCTGGCATTCGCCTTTCGACTCATCAAGTCACGCTAGGCAATTACAGCCGACAGGGCCGCTACACCGGCGATAACCAGCACTGTTAATGGCCCCGTTATTTAAAAATAACGGGGCCATTTCATTTAGAGGGGCAAATTGTCAAGGGTCTCGTAGGTTTTTTTCAGCCAGTGCTTGAGGCGTTGGCGCTCCAGCAGCCCGAGGGAGTCAGGGCTGCTGCGGTTGTTCAGTGCGGCCCAGAAGCTGGCGTTTTGCCGGTCAATTTTGCGCATGCTCGCCTCGTGAAGCTGGGTCAGGGTCACCACTTTGGCCCCCAAGGTGAGTGCTTTGGCCAAGGCGGCTGATTCATCGAGCAGTGAAAAATCAGAACCGCGCCCCTCATTCTTCACCACAAAGTAGTTGGGGCCTGCCTCGAAGGTATTGATCAAGCGGCCCAGCAGCTCTACCGAGTCCTTGCCCACGTCGGCGACATGCCAAAAATTAACCGTGACGCCCAGCTCTGTCATCACAGAAAAGAGGTCGGAGTCTTTGATCCACCGGGTGAGCGGCATGCCCGTTTGCGCGGCCAGATCGACGATGACGTTCTGTTCATGGCCTTTTTCAATGGCCTCTTCAAAGGCACTGGCAATGACATCCAGGCCTTCATAACTGTCCACGATGACGGGGGAGGCGTAATCGCCATAAAAGCGGCTGAACGAATGGTGAGAGCGGTCTGTATCAAACCCAATAAATGAGCGGCTCTTGTCGATGAAATACTGCGCCAGCACGCGGGAAACAACCGATTTTCCGACCCCGCCTTTTTCGCCGCCAATGAAGTTCAGAGTGTTCATGTTTGCCTAACGTGGAGTGAATCGATTGAAATGGGCCGCCAGGGGGTGCGGACAGCGCAAGGGTTTAACCGGGATTGTCCATTAGGCGCACCTTCGGTGGTGCGCGGGAATTGGCGCTGCATTGGGGGCCACTTTAGCCTCAGTCGAGTCAAAAGGGGTTCCCAATTGCCCTCGCCACTTCCTCGCGCCCTGATGGACATTCTCGGTTCAAGCTGTGATCTTACCCACGGCGTCAACCCAACTGAAGTCATTGCGCCCGGCTTAAGTCAGACGTTTGACCAGCACTTGGCTTTTTCTGTCCCAGTTGTATTTGCGTTTGCGTGCTTCTGGCAACCAATCGGGATCAACCAGCGTGAAGCCGCGTTTGCGAAACCAATGCGTGGTGCGCGTGGTCAGTACAAAAATGCTTTCCAACTTGTCTGCGCGGGCACGTTGCTCAATGCGCTTTAGCACCCGCTCACCGTCGCCTTGGCCTTGAACTTGGGTGGAGACGGTCAGCGCTGCCATTTCAGCCGTTTTGGCTTCGGGGTAAGCGTAGAGTGCGGCGCAGGCAAAAATCACACCGTCGTGTTCGATCACGGTGTACAGACCAATGTCGCGCTCAATTTCTGTGCGACTGCGTTTCACCATGGTGCCGTCTTTTTCCAGAGGCTCAATCAGTTGCAAAATGCCGCCGACGTCGTCCACAGTGGCTTCGCGAAGGCTCTCTAACTTCTCATCGACCACCATCGTGCCTATGCCATCGTGAACGTACACCTCTAACAAAATGGAGCCGTCCACTGCAAAGGGAATGATGTGGCTGCGCTCCACCCCGCCTTTGCAGGCTTTCACACAATGCTGCAAGTAGAACGCGGTGTCGGTAGGGTGGTTGGCCGCGGGCAGCTCGGACAGCAGACGTTCGGCCATCCCCAGTGACATTTCGGTATTTATCGGGTTGTCGTCGTTTTCAGGCTGGCCAGGCGCGACCCGAATGCCCGGCACCTCGGTGACAAAAATCAGTTTGTCAGCCTGCAAGGCTGTTGCGACGGAGGTCGCGACTTCTTCCATGCCCAGATTGAACGCCTCGCCCGTGGGCGAGAAACCAAACGGCGACAACAACACCATGGCACCCATGTCGAGTGTGCGAATGATGCCCGCAGTGTCCACCTTGCGGACCAATCCCGAGTGTTGAAAATCAATGCCATCCACAATGCCGATGGGCCGCGCAGTCAAAAAATTGCCCGAGATCACCCGGATGGTGGCACCCGCCATCGGCGTATTGGGCAGGCCTTGGCTGAAGGCCGCCTCAATCTCGTACCGAAGTTGGCCTGCCGCTTCCTGGGCACAGTCCAAGGACACCCCGTCGGTGATACGCATGCCATGCGAGTAGCGCGCCGTGTGGCCTTTGGCGGCAAGCTGTTCATTCACCTGCGGGCGAAAACCGTGCACCAACACCACTTTCACGCCCATGCTTTGAATTAACGCCAGGTCTTGCGCCAAATTTGGCAACTTGCCGGCTTGAATGGCCTCGCCCGCAATACCGACCACAAAGGTCTGGTTGCGAAACTTGTGAATGTAGGGCGCGACCGAGCGGAACCAGGGCACAAAGGTGAAGTTGAAAACAGAGGACATGCAGGTGCGGTGCGGGTTAGGCGGCGTTGGCTGGGATAATCCTTGATTCTCTACGAAGTTAATGCCTTGACAGTACAGCCCCTCCAAATCGACTTCCCCGAATCTCTGCCCGTGTCGGCCAAACGCGACGAGATCATGGCCGCCATGCAGGCGCACCAGGTCATCATCGTGTGCGGGGAAACCGGCTCCGGTAAAACCACCCAGTTGCCCAAGATTGCGCTGGCCTTGGGCCGGGGCAAGTGCAATGCGCCACCTGGCCAAGGCAAACTCATCGGCCACACGCAGCCGCGCCGCATTGCCGCCAGCAGTGTGGCCAAGCGCATTGCTGAGGAATTAAAAACCCCGCTGGGCGATGTGGTTGGCTTCAAGGTGCGGTTTCAAGACCGCTTGAGCCGCGACAGCTCGGTCAAGCTGATGACGGACGGCATTTTGCTGGCCGAGACGCAAACCGACCCGCTGCTCAAGGCCTACGACACCATCATCATTGACGAGGCGCATGAGCGCAGCCTGAATATTGACTTTTTGCTGGGCTATCTGCGCCAAATTCTGCCGCGCCGCCCCGATTTGAAAATTGTGGTCACCTCGGCCACGATTGATGCACAGCGATTTGCGGATCACTTTGCTTCCCGGCAAGGACCAGCACCGGTCATCATGGTGTCGGGGCGCATGTTTCCGGTGGAGCAGCGCTACCGGCCTTTTGAAGAGTCACGCGACTACGACCTGAACTCGGCCATTGCCGATGGCGTGGACGAGTTGTGGCGCGACGTGCACAACAGTGGCGATATTTTGGTGTTTTTGCCCGGCGAGCGCGAAATTCGCGAAGCCGCCGACCACCTGCGCAAGCACCTGAGCCATCAGCCTTTGTTTCGCAACGCTGAAGTGCTGCCGTTGTTTGCTCGCCTGAGCCAAGCCGAGCAAGACCGTATTTTTGATGGCCACACTGGGCGGCGCATTGTGCTGGCCACCAACGTGGCTGAGACCTCGCTCACCGTGCCGGGCATCCGATACGTCATTGACGCAGGAACAGCGCGCATGAAGCGCTACAGTTTCAGGAGCAAAGTAGAGCAGCTGCTGGTGGAGCCCATCAGCCAGTCGTCTGCCAACCAGCGCTCGGGCCGCTGTGGCCGGGTGGCCAACGGCATTTGTATTCGCCTGTACGACCAGCAAGACTTTGACGGCCGCCCGCGCTTTACTGAGCCTGAGATTCTTCGCAGCTCGCTGGCCGGTGTGATTTTGCGCATGAAGTCGCTGCACATGGGCTTAGTCGAAGACTTTCCATTCATTGAAAAGCCCTCGGGGCGCGCCATTGCTGACGGTTATCAACTGCTGGCCGAACTTGGCGCGGTGGACGACGCCAATGAGTTGACCGCCACAGGGCAAGAGTTGTCCAAACTGCCGCTGGACCCACGCGTGGGGCGCATGATTTTGGAAGCCCGCTCACGCGGCGCATTGGACGAGGTGCTGGTGATTGCCTCCGCCTTGTCGGTGCAAGACGTGCGCGACCGCCCGATGGAGGCTCAGCAGCAGGCCGACCAGGCGCACGCCAAGTTTGACGATGAAAAGAGCGAGTTTTCTGGCTACCTGCGGCTGTGGAAATGGATCAACGACGGCAAAGGCGATAAATCGAGCAGCGCGACACACGGCGTCGCGGGCCAGCACAAGCTCTCCAACCGCCAGTACGAGCAGTTGTTGCGGCAAAATTTTGTGAATATTCGGCGCGTGCGGGAGTGGCGCGACATTCACTCGCAGTTGCACACCGTGGTGGCTGAGCACAAGTGGCGTCTGAACACGCTGCCTGCCAGCTACGACGATTTGCACCTGTCCATGCTGTCCGGCTTGCTGGGCAACGTGGGTTTCAAGCTGGAAGGCGAGGGGCCGCAAGGTGAGTATTTGGGCGCACGCGGCATCAAGTTCTTTGCCCATCCTGGCGCGCATTTGGTTAAGAAGCCCGGCAAATGGATTGTCGCCGCTGAGTTGGTGGAAACCACGCGTCTGTTCGGGCGCGGCATTGCCAATATCGACCCGCAGTGGCTGGAAAAGGTGGGCGCCCATTTGCTGAAGAAGCAACTGCTGGACCCCCACTGGGAGAAAAAGTCGGCTGAAGTGGTGGCGTTGGAGCGGGCCACGTTGTACGGCATCGTGGTGTACAGCGGGCGGCGCACCAACTACAGCCGGGTGGACATGCCCGGAGCGCGCGAGATTTTTATCCGTGAAGCGCTGGTGGGCGAGCAGTGGGAAACCAAGCTGCCGTTTCTGGCCGCCAACCACAAGCTCATTCGCCAAGTGGAAGACCTGGAGCACAAAGCCCGCCGTCAAGACGTGTTGGTGGACGATGAGCTGATTTACGCCTTTTACGACCAGCAACTGCCCGCTGACGTGTGCAGCGGTTACAGCTTTGAGAACTGGTACCGCAGCGCCATCAAGCAAAACCCCGCGTTGCTGCAACTGACCCGCGAAGAGCTGATGCGCCACGAAGCGGCCGGCATCACCACCCAGTCTTTCCCCAAAACCATTCGCTTGGGCGGTGTGGATTGCCCGGCCACCTACCTGCACGAACCGGGCGACGTCAAAGACGGCCTCACCGTGACCGTGCCTTTGTTTGTGCTGAACCAAGTCAATGAAGAGCGTTGCGAGTGGCTGGTGCCCGGCATGCTCAAAGACAAGGTGCAGGCGCTGATCAAGACCCTGCACCAGCGACCCCGCTCGCGCCTTGTGCCTTTGCCGGACACGGCCACCAAAATGGCCCAGACGCTGAATGCCCCCGAGGTGTTTGGCCACGGTGCGTTGCTGGACGCCGTGCTCAAGCTGGTGCGTCTGGCAAGCTCTCTGGACGTGGTGCGCGCCGATATCAAGGCGGACATGCTCAGCCCGCACTTTTTCATGAACTTTCGGGTCGTCGATGAGCACGGACGCCAACTTGGCACAGGCCGCAATCTGGGTGCGCTGAAGGCCGAACTGGGTGCCAAGGCGCGTGGCGCCTTCCAGGCCTTGGCGGGATTGAAGCTGGCCAAAGATGCTGCTGCAGCACCCGTTTTTAAAGAAAATCAGCCTCTAGCCCGCGTCAACAGTAGCAAAGAAGCTATCAAAAGTGTAGTGAAACCGGCAGCAGCAGCCGGACAGCGCCACACGGCCTGGACGTTTGGCGAGTTGCCGGAGTTGCTGGAAATTCAAAAAGGTGGCCAAACCCTGATTGGTTATCCGGCCCTGATCGACGGGGGCGACGCCGTCACGGTGGAAGTGTTTGACGAGCCCGAAGCGGCGGCTGCCAAGCACCGCGCTGGTTTGCGACGCCTGTTTTCACTGCAGATCAAAGACGCGCTGAAATACCTGGAAAAGAACATTCCCGACCTTCAAAAGATGGCCGTTACCTTCATGACTGTCGGCAAGAACGCCGACGGCTCTGGCGGCGGCACCATTGAAGAGCTGCGCGAGCAAATCATCGCCGTGGCCCTGGACCGTGCCTTTTTGCTGGACCCGCTGCCGGTGAACGAGTTCGACTTCAAACGCCGAGTGGACGAGGGCAGGGGACGCCTAACCCTGATTGCCAACGAAGTCGCTCGTCTGGCCGCCACTATTCTTGCGGAGTACGCCGTGGCCGCGCGCAAAATCAAAGACACCAAAAATGCACCAGAGGCCACGGCCGATGCCACCCAACAATTGGCCCGCCTCATGCCCAAGCGCTTCTTGCTGCAGTCGCCTTGGGGGCCGTTGCAACACTTTGCCCGCTACCTCAAAGCCATCACCGCGCGGCTCGACAAATACCGCGCCGACCCGGCCCGCGATACCGCTCGGTTGACCGAGTTACGCCCCTTGGAACAACGCTACTGGCGCTTGGTGGCCGAGCGCAAAGGCGTCATGGACGACCGAGCCCAAGAATTTCGCTGGCTACTTGAAGAGCTGCGCGTGAGCTTCTTCGCCCAAGAACTGCGCACACCCCAGCCAGTGAGTGTGAAACGGCTGGAGAAAGCGTGGTTGCAGTTGGGTTGACTCGCGTGAACGCGGTGGGATGATGGAAGGGGTCTTCCAAGTGGCTGTGTAATATGCGGGCTCAATCCAACGCACTGAGATGACTGTGGCAGCCACAAGGAAGAAAAAAATGAGGAGCAGGTCATGACTTCTAAGCTGAAATGGGTCGCACTCACGGCTGTGGCCACGCTGGCGATTGTGGCCGTGGTGGAGAATTGGTCGGGCCCTGAAAAGAAAATAGAGCATCAGTTGCCGCGCCTGTACGAAAGCGATGACGCAGAATTCAAGCGCGCGCTGAGCTCACTGTTGGGGCCTCAAATGGTCGAGGGCAACACGGTTGAGACGCTGCTCAACGGCGACCAGATCTTCCCGTCGATGCTGGATGCCATCCGCTCGGCCAAGTCAACCATCACGTTTGAGACCTACATTTATTGGTCAGGCAGCGTCGGGCGAGAGTTTGTCGATGCGCTCAACGAGCGGGCCCGCGCGGGCGTGCACGTGTTGCTGGACTGGGTGGGCAGCTTGAAGATGGATGATGCCCTGCTTGACGAGATGAGGGATGCAGGCATTGAGGTTGAGCGCTTTCATGAGCCTGGCTGGAACAATTGGAACAAGCTGAACAACCGCACCCACCGGAAGTTACTGGTCGTGGACGGTCGCATTGGCTTCACCGGTGGCGTCGGTATTGCCGACCAATGGCGCGGACAGGCTCGCAACCCGGAGGAATGGCGCGACAGTCACTTTCGTGTTGAAGGGCCGGTGGTGGCGCAGATGCAATCGGTTTTTCTGGACAACTGGATGCGCGCCAAAGGGGTTGTGCTGCATGGTGATGCCTACTTTCCGGCGCTGAAACCGGTGGGGGGCTCTCGGCGCAGATGTTCAGCAGCTCGCCCAGCGGCGGCAGTGAAACCATGCAGCTGATGTACCAACTGGCGATCACCGCGTCAAAGCGCAGCATTGATTTGGCGAATTCCTACTTTGTGCCCGACGAGTTAACCATTCAAACCCTGGTCGAGGCAGCGCGGCGTGGCGTCAAAGTGCGCGTCATTTTGCCCAATGGGCACATTGATTCCGAAGTGGTGCGCAAGGCCTCGCGTGCCAGTTGGGGCCCGATGTTGGAGGCGGGTATCGAAATTGCTGAATTTCAACCCACCATGTTTCACGTCAAGAGCATGGTCGTCGATGGCGTGTTCTCGTCAGTCGGTTCGACCAACTTCGATAACCGGTCGTTTCGACTTAACGACGAAGCCAATCTCAACGTGTTGAACGCCGAATTTGGCGCCACGCAGCAGCGTGTGTTTGACAACGATTGGGCGCAGTCCCACCGCATCACCCTTGCGCAATGGCAAGACCGCCCGTGGCGCGAAAAGTGCTTGGAGCAACTCGCCACCCTGCTCAACAGCCAGCTGTGAGCGCGCGCTAGCGCTCTGCCCGGCCCGCTCTGGTATGGGCGCCGCACGCATGCGAGTTGTGGGTACATGCGCTGCGCTGCAATGTGGGTTTCGCCAGACACCTGTGGCTTTGGCGCAGGCTGAACAGCCATCCCACCCCTTGGATCAGGCAAGCAGAAATTTGTCGGTTCGTCCATCACCCAAGTGACATAGACGGCTCGCTTTTTGGGTACATTCCAAAATGAGACCAACACCATGAGAGACACAAACATGTACACCCTGAACCACCGTAGAGTCCCGTCCCCTCCCTCCCGGCCTGCACGCTCAGCGTGGCGTGTGTGCAAGCTGTCGGCAAGCGCGGGCGCCGCAGCGCTGCTTGCCGCTTGTGGTGGTTCCAGTCCTTACGACATCACCAAGGACCCCGCCACGATCAAAGTCGAGATTCGCAGAACGGCCTATGGTGTTCCGCATATCGTGGCCAAAGATGTACGCAGTGCGGCCTATGGCGTGGCGTATTCATATGCGCAAGACAACCTCTGCGTTGCAGCCAACCAGTTCTTGACAGTCGCGGGGGAGCGCTCAAAGTACTTGGGTGCCGGCGCGGGCGACAGCAATGTGCGAAGTGACTACTACCACCGGTTGATTTTTGACCAAGTTGCAATAGACCGGGCGTTCAGCGGCGTATCAGCCACCACGGCGGCTGCGATCACGGGTTACGTCGAGGGCTACAACCGCTTTTTGGCGGACGCCAAAGTGTCTGACTTTGCGGCCGACTGCGCGCCGGGCAACGTGCCCGCCGACTGGGCCAAACGTGCGCTGACCGAGGCTGACTACAAGCGCCACCTGATGTCTTTGGTGACGCAAGCCGGGTATGGTGCCTTTCAAAGTGCGATCACGGATGCGCAACCACCCGCAGGTGTGTTGATGGCCAGCGCAGACCGCAAGCCCGTGCAAATGGCCAAAGCGACGCCTTCGCGCCCGCGCGCCTCTGCGGCGGTAACGCTGGCGGCGCTTGAGCGTTCAGCAATCGCTTTTGGTCGCACCATGGACGAACGCCCCATGGGCAGTAATGGTCAGGCTTTCGGAAGCGCCTCCACAGAGAATGGCCGTGGCCTGTTGGTGGGCAACCCTCACTTTCCATGGGCCGGCCCGTCACGGTTTTACCAAGCCCATGTGCAAATTCCGGGTGCCTACAACGTCATGGGCGCAACCTTGGGACCCGCGCCTTTCCCGGTCATCGGCTTCAATGACAACGTGGCTTGGACCCACACCGTGTCAACAGGGCGTCGGTTTACCTTGTTTGAGTTGAGCTTGAGCGGCATGAACTACGTCGTTGACGGCGTGGTGAAACCGATCACTTCCAAATTGGTTAGCGTGGACGTGTTGGCCAACGGTTCGCTCTCCAAGCAGTCCCGTACCTTCTACGCAACTGAATACGGACCCTTGTTGGTGTCGCCCCAGTTAGGTGCCTCTTGGACCTCAAGCAAAGCTTTTGCGATTCGTGATGCCAACATCACCAACGGTCGCTTTCTCGATCAGTGGTGGGATATGGGTCGCGCCAGTGGCACGGATGAGCTGCGCCAAGCCGCGGTGAAGCATATGGCAATGCCCTGGGTAAATACCATCGCGGCGGATCGCGCCGGCAACGCGCTTTATGCCGACTATTCTGTCGTGCCCAACGTCAGTGCCGCGCACCTGGCAAGCTGCTCCACGTCACCCCAGGCCCGAGCGTTGGCGGCCGCCCGTACCTATTTGCTGGACGGAAGCAAAGCGGCATGCAATTGGCCGGTGGACCCCGCAGCGGCCTCGCCTGGCATCACGGCCGCCGCCAATCTGCCGCTCCTGATTCGCAGCGACTATGTGGGAAACAGCAATGACAGTGCCTGGCTCGCCAACCCTGCGCAGTTGCTCACGGGTTTTAGCCCCTTGGTGGGGGACCAGGCGAAGCCGCAATCGCTGCGCACCCGGATGGCCTTCACGCAAGTGCAAGACCGCTTAGCTGGAGCAGATGGCCAAAGCGGCAACAAAGTAACCGTTGACAACCAAGAAGCCGTGTTTTTCCAAAGCCGCTTGATGAGTGCGGAGCTGGTGCGCCCTGCGTTGGTCACGCTGTGCACCAGCACGCCGACTGCCACGGCCAGCAATGGCACCGTGGTGGACTTGGCATTGGCCTGTAACGTCCTGACAACGTGGGACGGGCGAGCCAAGACCAGCAGCGTTGGCGCCGTGGTGTTTCGTGAGTTCTGGCGCAAAGCCCAGGGTATCCCCGGGCTGTTTGGAACGCCGTTCAATGCAGCCGCGCCGGTTTCGACACCCCGGGATCCAGCCGTTGGGAACCCCGCCGTTGCTGCGGCAATGCTCCAGTCATTGGCTGACGGCGTACTGGCACTCAACGCTGCAGGCGTGCCACTGAATTCCAAGCTGGGTGACGCACAGTACGTGACCCGAAATGGCGTTAAGTTGCCCATCAGCGGCGGTGACGAGTTCGAAGGGATTTTCAACAAGATCACCCCTCCGGGCTTGGCAGCAGGGGGCTACACCAGCATTAACTCTGGCAGCAGCTACATTCAGATCGTCTCGTTTCAGCCGGAAGGTGTGAATGCGCGTGGCCTGCTGACTTACAGCCAATCGACCAACCCCGCCTCGCCCTACTTTGCGGACCAAACCAAGGTCCTGAGTACCGAAAAATTCGTCAAGTTCCCCTACACCGAAGCCGAAATCGCGGCCGACCCCAAGGTCACGTCGGTTCTGACTTTGACGATGCAATAACCAGCGAGTGCGCCGCTGGGCCCCGTCATAGAGGCCCATCTTTGCGGGCAGGTGTTGCGCGCCATTGGCAAGTTGTAGGTGGCAATTTGTGATCCGCAATTTGCAGCGGGTTCAGTGGGCACCGTAGATCAATGGTTTATTGGCGCGCCGCACTTTGGTGTTGGCCAAAATGGCAAAACGGTCCACCTCGCCCCTGGGGTCCCAGTCGCCCCATGAAACTTGTGTTCCACCTCGGGCTGACCCTTTGGCCTGGACCGCCATGGGTCAGCGGGTGGGCAGGAGCAGCAGCAGCCCGGTGAGGTGCCCAGCCCCACCGGGCGCTTTACCGTCTCGCCTGGCTCCATTGCACAAACAGGGCCAGCGGCGAGTGCCTAACGGGTCAGTAAACAATGGCGTTGAGATGGCGCATGCGGTGTGCGCGGTAGTGATGGAGGGGGCGTCGTCGTTTGTTACTGGTGTTTCTTACTGCTTTGGATTTGCCACTTTTTATAAGTAAAAGTGCCTCTAGCCCATGCTGTACCTGCGCAAGCAGCTACTCTATTTGTAGCATATTTGACGCTTGTGTTTTGCGATTACCCCTCTCTGCACTGTCAAGATTCTCGCAAGTCCAGCTGCCTTTTGGTTTTTGGTGGGGGTGAAACTGTCATTTTTGTAATCTTTACGTCACCTTGCTGACACCCGCCAAACCGCAGAATAAAGGCTGTGTGACAACTTTCAAAAGGAAGTGAAATAGTGATTTCCAAAACCAGCCGTCAAGGCGTCTGTCGAGCCTTCGTGCTCGCTGTGGCAGCGATTCCGTGGGCGGTGTCGGCCCAAACAGCGGCGTCACCACCAGCCCCGCAAGATTGGCGCAGTGCCAACGAAGCCGTGGGCAGCCTCAAGCGGGGTCACATGGATGTGCTCAAGTGGGAGAGTGCCAATTTGGCAAAGGATGATGCACCCGTTTTAGCGCCCCAACCCCAGATTTCGCTGCTAACGGCGGATGACGTGACCCGGCAAGCCTGGCGCGCGCACCGCGACTTGGCGCTGCCACTGGCTCAACTGGGTGAAGCCAATGTGTCGCTGATCGCGGCTGGGCGTTGGATTGAATTGGATGCCAGCCTGCAGCGCCGCGTGGAGGATACGGGCGAGGTGTTCGAGGTGGCCTCAGAGGCCAGAAAAGCATGGATTCAAGCCGTTGCGTCCCGGCAGTCACTGGCCGCCTACCGAGCGATCCTGGACTCTACGGAGGCCACCAGCGACCTGGGGCAACGCATGGTGAGTGTGGGCAACTGGAGCAAGCTTCAACTTGCCCCGTTACAACTCGCCCACTCTTCTGCCAAGATGAATTGGGTTCGGGCGCAATACGCTGACACCCAAGTGCAGACCACGTTGATCAACACCTTGGGACTTAAAGGGCAGTACGCCTCGGTTGCTTTACCTGATCGCTTGCAAGACGTGCCGACCCAAGCGGACGCTGGCGATAAATGGCGGGCACGATCGCTGCTTGTTCAAAACCAACTGCCACGCGCTGCCGGACAGCGCAACCGCACCTACACAGACATGGCGCTGGCGGCTTATCAAACCAGCCATGCCTTGTTTCTGATCAGTCAAGAGACGCTTCAACTGCACGAATTTATCAATGATGAAACAGTGCTTCGCTACAACGGCATGTTGAGCAGCGCCTGGGAGCTGTTGAACGAGTCGAGTAAAAAAGCCCAAGCTTCAATGGATGTCATCAGTGCTCAGCGCGACTTTTGGCTGGCAGAAAGCGACCTTCAGTGGGTGCTTCAAGGGGGCGAGCCCACCAGTTTTGTTGCTCTAGGCGGTGGCGGTGAAGCTGCTGCAGCGGCTGCGCACTAATAGGATCAAATATGAACATCAACTCACGTCGACAATTTTTCGCAGGTGCAGCAGTCTCAGTGGCGGGTCTTGCAGTCGCTCGCTCCGCGTTGGCAGGCCTGCCAGAACCAGTGATTCAAACCTCAGTGTTAACTGCACCACCGCTTATTCCCACGACAGGACGGCCTTACAACCCGGTCGTCACCCTTAACGGTTGGACCTTGCCTTGGCGCATGAACAACGGTGTGAAGGAATTTCACCTCGTTGCTGAGCCGGTGGTGAGAGAAATGTCCCCGGGTTTCAAGGTCAACATGTGGGGCTACAACGGGCAGAGCCCTGGGCCCACCATCGAAGTCGTGGAAGGTGACCGCGTTCGCCTCTTTGTGACCAACAAGC
>JBAQDW010000307.1:0-6405 GCA_049286445.1 Rhodoferax sp.
CCGCAGTTGGAAGCCCGCTTCACCGAGCGCTTTGCCTGCCTGTATGGCGAGCACGCCGTGGTCGCCCTGCACAGCGGCATGACACCCGCCCAGCGGCTCAAAAGCTGGCTGGGGGCCCACAGCGGTGGGGCGCGCATTGTGCTGGGCACCCGCATGGCGGTGTTTGCGTCGATGCCCGGTCTGAAACTGATCGTCGTCGATGAAGAGCACGACCCCAGCTACAAACAACAAGAGGGCGCGCGCTACTCTGCACGCGACTTGGCCGTGTACCGAGGCCGTTTAGAAGGCGCCAAGGTCTTGCTCGGCTCGGCCACCCCGTCTCTGGAAACCTGGCACCACAGCCGCCCCACTTCCGAGGGCGGGCGCTACGTGCGCCTGCACATGCCCAGCCGCGTGGGGGCCTGCGCCCAACCGCTGCTCACCACCGACGGCATCGCCACGCCGGGCGGTGGCCTGCCGCTGGTGCGCCGGGTGGACATGAACCACCAGCCCAAAAAATGCGTTTTCTCCCCGCCGCTGCTCAAAGCCATTGCCCAGCGCATTGAAAAAGGCGAGCAGTGCATGGTGTTTCTGAACCGGCGCGGCTACGCCCCGGTGCTGCACTGCGCCGACTGCGACTGGAAGAGCGAGTGCCAGTTTTGCAGCGCGTTTCGCGTGTTTCACAAAATTGACCGCACCCTGCGCTGCCACCACTGCGGCTACACCGAGCGCGTGCCCCGCGCCTGCCCCGCCTGCGGCAACCCCGACATCGCCCCCTTGGGCCGAGGCACCGAACAAATCGAAGAGCATTTGGCCGAGTTGCTGTCCCACGTACGCCGTGCCAACTCAATTACTGAAGACTGCCCTGAAGGCGAGCCGGTGCGCATTGTGCGCATTGACGCCGACAGCACCAAACTCAAAGGCGAACTGGAAGCCCAACTCGCTCGCGTGCACGCGGGCGACGTGGATGTGCTGGTCGGCACCCAAATGATTGCCAAAGGCCACGACTTTCGCCGCATCACGCTGGTGGCTGCCGTTAACGCCGACAGCGCGCTGTTCTCCAGCGACTTTCGCGCGCCCGAGCGCCTGTTCAGCCTGTTGATGCAAGCCGCTGGACGCGCCGGGCGCGACGCGGGCATCGCGTCTGCCAGTGAGATGTGGGTGCAAACCTTTCACCCCCAGCACCCGCTGTTTGAAGCCCTGAAACGCCACGACTACCCCGCCTTTGCCAAACAGCAACTGCAAGAGCGCGAACAGGCTGCCATGCCCCCTTTCAGTTTTCAGGCATTGGTGCGCGCCGATGCCCGCACCCAAGAAGCCGCCCAAGCCTTTCTGCTGGCCGCCAGCGCGGGGGCTGCGGGCCTGGAACACGCCGGGCAACTGCTGCCCCACATCGCCATTTACCCGGCGGTGCCGATGGTGATTCAGCGCGTGGCCAATGTCGAGCGCGCCCAAATGCTGGTCGAGAGCCCCAACCGCGCAGCCTTGCAGCGCTTTTTGACCGAATGGCAAACGGTGCTGCACGCCAGTCGGGCCTTGCCAGAGGCACGGGGCTTGATTCGGTGGGTGGTGGACGTGGACCCGTTGGCGATTTGAAGAGCCCTGTTTGGCCAGGGTTCATGCTGCTTTTTTGATAGCGGCTTGCGCAGACTGGACGGGGGCCAGATGTGAATGGCGGCAAAGACATCGTCATACGTCTTGAGCAAGGGGTCATTGCCCTCGCGCAAAGGCTTGGCCCTGCACGCCAGCAGCGACCAGCGCGACACCACCCCCTCAACGACCGCTTGCCTTGCCGTCAACCGGGCGATCAGGCCTAGGGTGGCCAACCGAAATGGGCGAGCGCCCTCAAACCGGTAGATCAGTGCCCACGCATCGAGAAACAGCGTCATCGGTCGCGCCACCCCTCGTGCAACCCGTCAAGGCACACCTGCATCCCCGGCGCATCCCGCCCTGCGTCAGCGGGTTCTTGTGCCAGCAGCATCGCCAAACCGGCGTTGCCACCCGCGGGGCTGTTGCGCTGCGCTTGCCGCGTCCGTTTGAGGCCAAAAAAGGCCTGCAACCCGCTGGTCCGATAAAAAACGGCACCTTCCTCGTTTTCAATCACTATGATTTAGATAGCTGCTTGCGCACAGTGATCAAGGGCCAGAGGCACTTTTTACCCCTAACGAAGACAAAATCCCGCCGGGTGGGGTATCGTCCTATTCTTTTTTTAAACACAGGGAACTCACCATGACACTCATCCAACGTCGAACCGCATTGTTATTGGCAGCGTCACTGGCAGCGGGCAGCGCTTTGGCGCAGGCGGGCGCACCGGTTCGCGTGGGCTCCAAGATTGACACCGAGGGCAAGTTGCTGGGCAACATGATCGTGCTGGCGCTCGAAGCCAATGGCATCAAGACCGAGAACAAATCGGGCTTGGGCAACACCAAGGTGATGCGTGGCGCGTTAACGGCCGGTGAGATTGACCTCTACCCCGAGTACACCGGCAACGGTGCGTTCATCTTTGCCGAAGAGTCCAGCCCGGTCTGGAAAGACGCCAAAGCGGGCTACGAGCGCGTGAAGGCATTGGACTATGAGAAGAACAAAATTGTGTGGCTGCCCGCCTCCCCTGCCAACAACACTTGGGCGATTGCCGTGCGCAAAGACGTGGCGACCCCGAACAAGCTCAAAACACTGGACGACTTGGGCCAGTGGCTGGGCAAAGGCGGGCAGTTCAAGCTGGCAGCCTCGGCTGAGTTTGTGGAGCGCTCGGACGCGCTGCCTGCGTTTCAGACCGCTTACAACTTCAAGCTCAAGCCTGATCAGTTGCTGACGCTGGCCGGGGGCGACACGGCGGTGACGATTCGCGCAGCCGGTGAAAAAACCTCCGGCGTGAACGCCGCCATGGCCTACGGCACCGATGGCGCGGTGGCCGCTTTGGGTTTGGTGATTTTGGACGACCCCAAAGGCGTGCAACCCATCTACGCCCCCGCGCCCATCATTCGGGAAGCCGCGCTCAAGCAAAACCCCAAAATTGCGGACGCTTTGGCACCCGTCTTCAAACTGCTGGACGGCCCCACGCTGCAAGGCCTGAATGCCAAGATTCAACTCGAAGGCCAAGACGCCAAAAAAGTCGCCTCCGACTTCCTGAAGTCCAAAGGGCTGTTGAAGTAAGTCAAGCATTGACGCCACACTGGGGCCGCCATGACCATGGATAGCCCCCTGAATTCCGTCCAACCAACCCGCTGGCGCCCCGCGCAAGCCGTCTTGTCGCTGCTGGCGGTGGCGGCGTTGGCGGGCTTGCCGCTGGTGCGGGTGGCGCCGAACCGCTTGGTCTCCGGCGAAGCGGTGTCGTTTTTCGCGCTGGTTCAAGGGCCGGTGTGGGTGTTGGTGGCGTTGCTGATGACCTTGCTGGCGCTCTCCTTCACGCCGCCCAAGCGGGCCAGCCTGTGGCTGAGCGTGACGGCGGCCACTGGCTTGGTGGTGGGCTTGGGCGTTTTGGTGGCGCGCCACGCCGCGTTCGTGGTGACCGAAGACGCCCCATTTGCCCGCACCGCATTGGGCAGTGGCGTGTGGCTGGCTTGGCTGCTGTTGGGTTTGGTATTGGCTGATGCCCTGCAAACCCTGCGCGCCCGCACGCTGAGTCGCTTGGCGGTGGCAGCGGCGGTGGTACTGCCCTTGGGTTTTTTGCTGGCCAGCGGCGCGGCCAACGAGCTGTCCATCATGAAGGAATACGCCAACCGCGATGAAGCCTTTTGGCAAGCCATTGCGCGCCATGGGCAGATCGTGTCGCTGGCGCTGGCCTTCACCTTGGCCATTGGCTTGCCCTTGGGGTGGGCCACGCATCGCTACGCAGCGGCGGGGCGGGCCATGTTCCCCGTGCTCAATATCATTCAAACCATTCCGTCGATTGCGCTGTTTGGCTTGCTGATGGCACCGCTGGCGTGGCTGGCCACGGCGGTGCCGTCGCTGGGTCGGGCGGGCATCAGCGGGGTCGGTCTGGCACCGGGCGTGCTGGCGCTCACCCTGTACAGCCTGTTGCCGGTGGTGCGCGGCACGTTGGCCGGGCTGGCACAGGTGCCGTCGGCGGTGACGCAGGCGGCGCAGGGCCTGGGCTTTTCTCCGGCCCAACTGTTTTGGCAGGCGCAAGTACCGCTGGCGCTGCCGGTGGTGCTGGGCGGTATTCGCACGGCCAGCATTCAGGCGGTGGGGCTGGCTGCGGTCACGGCCCTGATTGGCGCGGGCGGTTTGGGCAGTCTGATGTTTGAAGGCTTGTTCAGCAGCGCGCAAGACTTGGTGTTACTGGGTGTGGTGCCCATCATCGTGCTGGGTGCGCTGGTGGACGGCGCCTTCAAAGTGTTGATCAGACTGACGCGTCCGGTTAGCGCACACAGGGAGGTCACGCTGTGATCGAATTCAAAAACGTTTCTAAAACCTACAGCCACGCGCCGGATGCGCCCAAGGCGCTGGACGGCGTGAGCCTGCACATTCGGCGCGGCGAGCTGGTGGTGCTGATTGGCGCCTCGGGCTCGGGCAAGTCAACGCTGCTCAAGATGATCAACCGCATGGAGCAGCCCACCAGCGGCTCCGTGGCGCTGGACAAGCAAGACATTGCCCAACTGCCGGTGCGCGATTTGCGTCTGCGCATGGGTTACGTGATTCAGTCCATGGGCCTGTTTCCGCACTGGACGGTGGCGCGCAACATCGGTGTGGTGCCCACCATGCTGGGCTGGCCGCGCGAGCGCATTGCCACCCGCGTGAGCGAGCTGCTGACCCTGTTTGACCTGGACCCAGCCACTTACGGCCCGCGCTACCCGCACCAGTTGTCGGGCGGCCAGCAACAGCGTGTGGGTGTGGCCCGTGCGCTGGCGGGCGACCCCGAGGTGCTGCTGATGGACGAGCCCTTTGGCGCGCTGGACCCGCTCATTCGCGGGGCCTTGCAAGACGAGGTGAAGCGCATTCACCAATCCTCGGGCAAAACCATCGTGATGGTGACGCACGACATTGACGAGGCGCTGCGCTTGGGCACCCAAATTGTGCTGATGGACCAAGGCCGCATTGTGCAAGTGGGCACGCCCTTGGCGCTGCTGAGCCAGCCTGCCAACGACCAAGTGGCCGATTTTGTGGGCCGCAGCGACGTGGGTATCAAACTGCTGTCGCTGCAAAGTGCGGGCAGACTGGCACGCCCTGGCGCCAGCCCCAACGGGCCCCGCTTGGCGGTCAGCGCGTCGCTGCGTGAAGCGGTCTCATTAATGGCTTTACACAGCTGCACCACGCTCAACCTCACCGACGACACGGGCGCCCCAGCTGGCGTGTTGCAAGCCGCTGATCTTTTCAAACCTTGCGCGTTGAGCCCCCATGACTGAACCACGCCACGTCTGGTGGAATGACCGGCTGCTGTGGGCCGTGCTGTGCTTGGGTGTGCTGGTGGTGGGCTTGCCGCACACTGAGCCGTTGTTTGCCCACCTATTTCCGGAACTGGAGCGACCGGTGTACCGCCAAGAGCCGTTCACCCAACTGCTGTGGCAACACCTGCTGCTGGTGGGGGTGTCGGGCGCGGCCTCCGTGTTGATCGGCACCTTGGCAGGGGTTTGGGTGACGCGTTCGTTTGGCAAAGCCTTTCGCCCGGTGGTAGAAACCTTGGTCTCCATGGGGCAAACGCTGCCGCCCGTGGCTGTGCTGGCACTGGCCGTTCCCGCCGTGGGTTTTGGCGAACTGCCCGCCTTGATGGCGCTGGCGCTGTACGGTTTGCTGCCGGTGGTGCAGGCCACCATCACCGGCCTCGAAGCCGTGCCCACCCCCGTGCAACAAGCCGCCAACGGCATGGGCCTCACACCTTGGCAGCGCCTGACTCAAGTGGAAGGGCCACTGGCCTTGCCGATCTGGCTGTCAGGCGTTCGCACCTCGGTCATCATCAACATCGGCACGGCCGCCATTGCCTCTACCGTGGGCGCCAAAACGTTAGGCTCCCCGATCATCGTGGGCTTGAGCGGCTTCAACACCGCCTATGTGCTGCAAGGCGCCGTGGTGGTTGGCATGCTGGCCGTGGTGGTGGACATGGGTTTTGAGCGACTGGCGCGGCGCGTGGAGTGGACGCATTGATTGGCTGACTGATCGTCAGTGCAACATCTTTCGGACATGGCCAGCGGCCTGCGATTCACTCAGCGTCCTTGCGGGACGAGATTGCAGAAGTTTCAAAGCCTTGTTCATTCCCCCCCTCTCCCCCAACCCCTCTCCACCCCCGCCGGGGCGGAAAGGGGAGCTCAACAGCCATATTCGGCCAACGCTTTGTCTGGGGTGGCGTTCACGTGCAGACGCCAACATTCAAACCTGCCGGGAACCACGTGTGTGTGGGACGCCACTGATATTGCCTGTGTTCACTTTGAAGGTTGCGAGCGCACCGTGAACGCCGCCCCTTTAAAAACGCGGCCACATAGGGCTGTTGGC
>JBAQDW010000308.1:0-1877 GCA_049286445.1 Rhodoferax sp.
TCGACGTGGTAGCGCATGGTCTCCAGCGTCACGCCCACGGTGCTGGACAGGCCTTGACAGACCATGCCCAGTGAGTCGCCCACCAAAATGCAGTCGACGCCAGCGGCGTCGGCCACAGCGGCAAAGGTGGCGTCGTAGGCGGTCAGCATGGTGATCTTTTCCCCCCGGGCGCGCATTTCCTGCAGGCGCGGCAGGCTCACCGGCTTGCGCGCCGTGGGGTTGCTGGTCATGGGCAAGGTGCCGTAAGGCGTGTTTGAAGCAGGGGCGGGGCTGTTCATGGCGGTCTCCGAGGTCGGTTCAGTGGTGGCGGGAGTCTAGTTGATCAAACCCTACTTATCACCCGAACAAGGGGTTACACAGTAAGGAAAAAAAGCCTATTCGCTCAGCGTATGCCGCTGATTTTGTGGCTTTGCAAGCTCAGACGCCAAGTGGGGTGTTGCATGCAGGTGGCAATGCAGAGGGCCATGTTGGCCGCTTGTACGGGGCCGTCCATGGGCTGCAAAAAGCGGTGTTCAAACTCGCCGGTGGTCGCCATGGTGTGCAAGTCAAACCCAGCTTGGGGCCAGACCAGTTTGAGCTCTTGGCCTTGGGTTTGAATCCACTGCGAACCCGCTTTGGGGCTCACACACAACCAATCAATGCCGGGCGGGGCGAGCAGGGTGCCATTGGTCTCCACGGCAATGCGAAAACCGCGTGCGTGCAGCGCATCAATCAAAGCGGTGTCGACTTGCATCAGCGGCTCGCCACCGGTGAGCACCGTCAGGCGGTGGGCGTGGTCGGCACTGGGCCATTGGGCGGCAATGCGGTCGGCCAGCGCGTCGGCTTGGGCAAATTTGCCACCCAAGGTGCCGTCGGTGCCCACAAAGTCAGTGTCGCAAAACCGGCAAATCGCGGTTTCGCGGTCGCTTTCACGCCCACTCCACAAGTTACAACCGGCAAAGCGGCAAAACACCGCCGGCATACCCGCTTGGCCGCCTTCACCTTGCAAGGTGTAGAAAATTTCTTTGACGCTGTAGGTCATTGGGGATTCAAAAGTTTGTCCAAGTTCAAATGCTTTTGCGGCAGGTTGCGCGGCGTCAGCACGGTCGGGATGGCCTGTGGCAGCAATTCAGGGTAGTCGCGGCTGAAATGCAGGCCCCGGCTCTCTTTGCGCGCCTGGGCGCTGCGCACAATCAAGTCGGCCACTTGCACCAGGTTGCGCAGTTCCAGCAGGTCACGGGTGACGTGAAAGCGGGCGTAAAACTCGTGGATTTCGCTTTGCAGCAGGGTGATTCGGTGGGCGGCGCGATCGAGCCGCTTGTTGGTGCGCACAATGCCCACGTAGTCCCACATGAAGCGGCGCAGCTCGTCCCAGTTGTGGGAAATCACCACAATTTCATCCGGATCGCTCACGCGGCTCTCATCCCACGCGGGCAGCTCGGGCAGGGGGTCGACCGCCGCTTCGTTGATGGCTTTGGCCGTGGCTTGCGCAAATACCATGCATTCCACCAGCGAGTTGCTGGCCAGTCGGTTGGCCCCGTGCAGGCCGCTGCAAGCGGTCTCGCCAATGGCATACAAGCCCTGTAAGTCGGTGCGGCCTGAGAGGTCGGCCACCACACCACCGCAGGTGTAATGCGCGGCGGGCACCACGGGAATCGGTTGCTTGGAAATATCAATCCCCAGCTCCAGGCAGCGCGCGTAAATGTTGGGAAAGTGCTCCATCAAGAAGCTCAGCGGCTGGTGCGAGATGTCGAGGTACACGCAATCAAAACCACCTTTTTTCATCTCAAAGTCAATCGCGCGGGCCACCACATCGCGCGGGGCCAGCTCGGCGCGGGCGTCGTGGCTGGGCATAAAGCGGGTGCCGTCGGGCAGCAGCAGGCGGCCGCCTTCACCGC
>JBAQDW010000309.1:0-3911 GCA_049286445.1 Rhodoferax sp.
GCCCGGCGCCGAGTGCGCCGAGGTGGAACACGTTTTCACCCAGCACGTCAAGGACGGGCTTCACCTTGTCGAAGGTCGCCTGCTCGCCTGCCGCCATGATGTTGAGCTTGCCTTCCTTGGCATGGGCGGGCGTGCGCCCGAGTGGCGCGTCGATCATGCCGGCGCCCTTTTTGGTCAGGTCAGCCCCGATCTGGCGCGTGGAAGCGGGGATCGAGGTGCCGAAATCGATCAGTACGGCGCCTTCCTTGATGCCGGCCAGAATGCCGTCGGCGCCGTACACCAGCTTTTCGACCACGGCGGAGGTGGTCAGGCACAGCATGATGATGTCGCTGGCTGCCGCCAGCTCAGCGGGCGAGTGGGCCACGGTGGCGCCACGCGCGATCACGGCTGCCACTGCGTCTTTGTCGAGGTCCATCACGATCGGCTCAAAGCCGTTTTTCTGCAGGCATTCCACCATGTTGCCGCCCATGATGCCGAGGCCGATGAAGCCGATGACTGGTTTTTTCATATTTGACTAAGTTCCTAAAGAGTGTGGGGTTGAACGTGGGGTGCGGTGAAGCACAGTGTGTTTTTGAATGTCCAGATGAGACGCCGGGCTCATTTTTTGCGGATTCCCCGGATCAGTGGCACCAGCAAGGTGATGCTGGCCACCAGCAAAAGTCCGGCGGTGATGGGGCGGGTGTAGAAAAAGTCATAGCTGCCGCTAGAGAGCGCCAGCGAGCGGCGAAAGCTGCTTTCGGCCATGGGCCCCATGATCAGAGCCAGAACCACGGGCGACGCCGGGAAGTTGGACCGTTGCATGAAATAGCCGATGACGCCCGCGGCGAGCATGATGCCAATGTCGAACACGCTGTTGTTCAGGGCATAGGTGCCCACAATACACAGCACCATGATGGTGGGCGTCAGGATGGACTTGGGGGTTTGCAGAATGCGACCAATGAATCTGAAGCTGGCAAAACCCAAAATCAGCATGACCACGTAGCAAAACAACATGCCGGCAAACAGGGTGTAGACCATGTCGCCGTGTTCCTTGAACAGCAGGGGGCCGGGTTGCAGGCCTTGCAGCGTCAACGCGCCCAGCATGACGGCGGTGACGGCGTCGCCGGGAATACCCAGTGTCAGCATGGGCAACAAGGCGCCCCCGGTGCAGGCGCTGGCACCGGATTCGCAGGCGGCCACCGCTTCGAGTTCGCCCTTGCCATAGTTTTCGGGCGTTTTACTAAAGCGTTTGCCTTCGCTGTAAGCTACAAAAGCCGCAATGTCCGCGCCCGCGCCGGGAATGGCGCCGATGGTGGCACCCAGACCGGCAGAACGCATGACCGTGCCAAAAAGACGTTTGCAGTCTTTGAGCGAAGGAATCATGTCGGTGATGATGGTTTTCTGCGTGCTCAACAAGTTGCTTTCGGCCATGGATTTGAAGGCCTCGGACGCAGCAAACAAGCCAATCATGACGGGAATAAAGGGCACGGTCATCAGTTCATTGAAACCGCCTGTGAAACGGGGAAAGCCACCCATCGGGTCCAAGCCCACGGTAGAAAGCAACAAGCCCAGAAAACCGGCGATCAAGCCTTTAAGCAGGGACGCGCCCGCGATGCTGGCAATGATGCTGAGGCCAAAAACAGCCAGTGCAAAGGTCTCGGGTGCGCTGAACTCCAGTGCAAACCCGGCTAGTACGGGGGCCATGAACACCAACAAAATAATGCTGAGGGTGCCGCCAATAAAGGACGAGATGGTGGCTGTTCCCAAGGCCAGGCCGGCTTTGCCTTGCAGCGTCAGCGCATAGCCGTCCATGGCGGTGGCGGCCGCCGCAGGCGTGCCAGGAATGTTGAGCATGATGGCGGTGATGGAGCCGCCGTAGATGCCGCCGAAGAACACGCCGGAGATCATCAGCAAACCGGGCACCGGGTCCATGCCAAAAGTGAAGGGCAGCAAGATTGCCACCCCCATGGTGGCGGTGAGGCCGGGCAGGGCGCCAATCACGATGCCCAGGGCGACGCCCAACACCGACAGCAGCAGCGACAAGGGTTGGCTAATCAGGGCGCCAAACCCTGAAAACAGCATATTCAGTTCTTGCATGGATCAATTTCCGGAAAGGGTGCGCGTGGGGCGCTTATTCAAACCAAGCGCCCTTGGGCAGGGGAACACCCAAGCCGAGGGAGAAAACAGCGTAGAGAACGCCCGCGATGGCGATGGCCAAGACCAGGTTGAGCCCCCAGTTGAGCCGGCCCAGCAACCGCATCATGAGGGTTAAAAAGAGGGTCACTGACAGGCCGTAGCCCGTGATAGGAATCAACCAAGTGCAGCCAATGCTCAGCAGTACGCCTAAAAAAGAACGCAGGGGGCGGGTATCAGCGGCCTGGTCGGCAGTTGCGCTCGGTACGGCGGCGCGGAACTTTTGCCAAAACAGCAAAACGCACAGCAGAATCAAAATGCCGGCGTAGATCAAGGGGAAACGGGCCGAGCCGATATCGGTCTCCAGCGAGGTGCGGGGGAATTTGTAGGACACGGCAATGGCGGCTGCCGCCACGCCGGTGAGCAGGACCGTGATCACGAGATCAGCGAGTCGGTCTGCGGATGAAATACGGGCTGACGATGGACTGTGAGTCGGTTGCATGACTGACCTGCGTTTGTGTGTTTGAGAGACCGCGCACCCGTGCCCAACGCACGGGATGCGCGTCAAAGGCCTTTACTTGGCCATGCCCAATTTGGTCATCAGGGTTTTGAAGCTGACGTTGTCGGTGTCAATCGTCTTTTGGAACGCGGCTGCGTCTTGGTAGGCGGAAGTCATGTTCATCTTGATCAAGGCCGCTTTGTAGTCAGCGTCTTCCACAACCTTGGCCGCCGCAGCGCGAAGCACGTCTTGTGCCTCTTTGGGGGCTTTCTTGTTGACGACAATGCCGCGCCACGTGCCCACACTTAAATCAATGCCTTTTTCTTTCAAGGTCGGGACCTTGTCAAAAGCGGACAAGCGTTGGTCGGCCATGAGGGCGAGCATCTTGACTTTGCCAGAGGCCACATGGCTGGAGACCTCAGCGGCACTCACGGTCACCATTTCAATATGTCCACCCAACAGCGCTGCAATAGCGGGGTTCGCGCCGTCATAAGGAATGTGGTTGAACTTGACGCCTGTTTTGTCGCTCAGCGCCTCGGCAGCCAGATGCCAGATGGCGCCGGTGCCGGAGTTGCCAATGCGAATCTTGCCAGGGTTGGCTTTGGCATAGGCCATGAGTTCTTCAATGGTCTTCCAAGGTGCATCGGCACCCACAGAGATGGCGCTGGGTTCAGCGCTCAAGCGGGCGATGGGGGCAAAGTCTTCGGCCTTGAAGGACGCCAGACCCATGTGCGGCAGCATGGTCAGCTCGACCGTGCCCATGCCAATTTTGTAGCCATCGGGGCGGCCAATGATCATTTCCGAAAAGCCCAGCGCGCCGCCCGCCCCTGGCTTGTTGACGACACCCATGGAGGTCGGCAGGTATTTTTTGGCAGTGTCGGCAAAGGTGCGCGCCAACAGGTCCGTTCCGCCACCGGGGGAGTAGGGAACGATGAGTTCGATCGGCTTGGTAGGGTAGTCGGCATGGGCCGAGACGCCGACCAGTGTGGCCGACACCACCGTGGTGACGCAGAGAATGCTTTTAACGAGGCGCGGTAGAAATTGAATGTTTTTCATGGATGTCTCCTGGGGGTTTATGAACTGTTGATAAAACGGTCGCGGTGGCAGTCGGCGATCTGAAAGCGTCGCCGAGGGGCGTGATTCAAGGGGGTGTCGGCGGGGCTCCTTGTGAAGAAAAAGACAAAGGCGGTGGTTGCTGATCGCTGGCCATGTCAACGCGGGCCAACGGCGCTTGGCCCGCCAACGCCAGCAGCAGATTGGTGGTGGCGAGGGTTGCCATGGCGTGACGGGTTTCAAAGGT
>JBAQDW010000310.1:0-4439 GCA_049286445.1 Rhodoferax sp.
CACGGTTAGAGCCAGGCGGGGGCAAGCCCGATTGCATTAACGCCTCGTCAAATCCCATGTGATCGAGCATGCGTTTCATGAGGCCCATGCCGCCCCACGCAGTGATTTCTTTGTCCGTAAAACGTAGCTCAAAGTTCATGACAACCCCGCACTGAAATCGAGATAAGCCACTTTACTCAAAATCTTCAGATTCTTCAACAAAATCAATCGCTTGCGCTAATGGCTTCCATTAGAAATCCGCGCTAATGGGAAATTTGGGATCAACGCATAGGTATTGCTCCCAATTCGCACCGGCGGCCGCTGGGGTAGCATCTACGGTTAAGCAAAATTGAGAAATTCTGACGGGGATTGAAGATGAAAAAGACTTTTTATGAGTTCTTCGCTGGCGGGGGAATGGCGCATGCAGGTCTTGGCCAGGATTGGGAATGCCTTTTTGCTAACGATTTTTCCGAGAAAAAGGCTGCGTCTTACGCCGCGAACTGGGGTGGCGATTCCCTCCATGTGGGCGACGTCGCATTAATTGATTCGGCTCAGTTGCCGAATCAAGCCGATCTGGCTTGGGCATCATTTCCCTGTCAGGACTTGTCATTGGCCGGAAATGGGGCAGGTTTGGACGGGGCAAGAAGCGGGACTTTTTGGGCCTTCATGAAACTTATGGGTGACTTGAAAGCGCAAGGGCGTCATCCCCGCATGATTGCGCTGGAAAATGTGTACGGAGCCATCACCAGCCATGACGGCAAGGATTTCGAGGCGATGATCCAAACGGTTATGGCACAAGGCTACCGCCTTGGTGCAATGGTCATTGATGCCATTCATTTCTTACCGCAGTCGAGGCCGCGACTTTTTATTGTGGCAGTCGATGCCGCATTGCAGATACCAGATGTTTGTTTCGAGGAAACCCCCAATCCCGCATGGCACCCAGCGGCGATCATCAGGGCCTACAACCAACTTCCCAAAGAGCTAAAAAATAAGTGGGTATGGTGGAATCCACCGATGCCGAAGGTAACCCACAAAACCCTTGATGACATCATTGAAGTGGTCCCGCAAGGGGTCGAGTGGCATTCACAAGAGGAGACTGAGCGACTCATGAACATGATGTCGCCTGTGAACCGTCGAAAGATTCTCCAAGCGCAGAAGGCTGGTCGACTCAAAGTGGGTGCGTTGTATCGGCGGACAAGGGATGGCGAGCAAAGAGCCGAAGTGCGCTTCGATGGGGTTTCTGGATGCCTTAGAACGCCTGGCGGCGGCTCCAGTCGTCAAACAATCATGATCGTCAATGGAAATGTGGTTCGCTCAAGGCTCTTGTCGGCACGAGAGGCGGCACGATTGATGGGCCTAAAAGACTCCTATTTGTTGCCGGAGCGTTACAACGATGCGTACCACTTGGCAGGCGATGGTGTCGTGGTGCCAGTGGTGTCACATCTTGCTAAGCACATTTTCAGCGCTGTAGTTGAAGTCAATCGCGCCGTGTTGCCTTTGGCGAAGGCCGCGTAAATGGCGCGCGCACCACGTACCCCACCGGTGCCCGAGTTGCTGCCCGGAATATTGCCGGGGGCTTCTCTTAGCGCGGTGCTTTTAACCTACAAGGCCGACAGCGGGATAACAGGCAAAGGGCAAATTGCCACCATGATTTACGCATCCCGACTGGCTAGACGCACTGGCCTGCCGTTCGACGTAGAAGGGGGAATTACGACAGAAGGCGAAGGGCAAGTTAAAGGTCTCGGCAAAGGCTCAGTGCAGGCAATTTTGGCCGACTACGGCATTACCCGAGTTTTGGCAGAAGAGGGAGGACGGACAAGCCGAGGTAGCCTAGGGAATATCCGTAACTTCTTGAACTTTCTCAATGATTTGCATGTCGCTGGCAATGCCGACACTTCGGCCATCGAGGCGTGGTGGGTTGAGCAGGCAAAGCACTTTTTCAATGCCAAGCCCTTCGCGCTGAGGTTTGAAACCGGTAAGTCCCTGCGATCTGTTTTGCGTGATTTATTGGCGCAAGCCAGAAAGCGGCAGGACGAAGGAGCGGGAACCATGTTTGTCGGGGCCATGCTCCAACACTTAATTGGTGCCAAATTGTCATTGGCGTTGCCTGATATTGTCTTTGAACACAACGGGTTTTCCGTTGCAGATGGTCCGACTGGTCGCTCTGGCGATTTTGAAATCGGCAATGCCTCATTGCACGTGACAACTACGCCCGGCGAGGCCGTTGTTAGAAAGTGCGCCGCGAATTTGTCAGCGGGTCGCCATCCAATCATCGTTACCGTGCATGACATGCTTCCCGCCGCAGACGCTTTTGCGACGGCCCAAGGTATTGCGGATCGCCTGGATGTGCTGGATGCAGAACAGTTTCTTGTTGCCAATCTGCATGAGCTGGGTGGCTTCCGATCAGATCAGCGACGTGTGACGATTGAGGCGCTGGTCGACAAGTACAACGAGATCGTGACTGCGCAAGAGACCGATCCAAGTTTGCGCATTTCACGCGACTGACAGTGGCCAGTAGCATGACACTTGCGACGATTGAGCAGGACAAGGCTGCTGGCGGTGTCGCGCGCCGGAAGATACGCATCAAAAGTGGTGACGTTGTGACAGCATCTTTGGCGATTACTGGAACGGCCTCCCCATACCGCGCCGTCTTGAGATTCAAATCTGGCTTGACCGTGCAGCGCCCAATCGGACAAATAGTTGCTGAATCGAAGTTTGAAGCATTGAAGTCAGGCTGGAAAATGCTTCGCGATGAAAAAATCGTGGAAGGATTTGGTTGGCAATGGGTAGATAGTTGAGGCTTAGACGCTTCACGAAATACGATAGTGCTGGAGTGTTCTTTTCGTCCAGGGCGATTGCTCCAAGTCGGCAAGTCGCTTCAATCGCTACACTTTTGATAGCTGCTTGCGCACGTTTTACGAGGGCTAGCGGCCTATTTGGCATATAAATAGTGCTGCGCAGGGGATTTCGCGTCACGCCCCGCCAAGGGCATCAATGATCGGGCAGTCGGCACCACCGGTGCCTGCATCACATTGCTGCACCAATCCGCCCAATGCTTGCCGCATTGCTTCTAAGTCAGCCATTTTCTGTTCGATCAGTGACAGCTTGCGAGCGGCCAGCGCCCGCGTTTCCGTGCAGGCGCAGGCTGCATCCAATGTCAGCAAGCCGCCGACTTCGATCAACGTAAAGCCCAGCGCCTGTGCGCGTTTTATAAAGCGCACGCGCTTGGTCGCCTCCGCCGAGTAGCGCCTGTGGCCGCTGAGTGGTTTGGTCGGCTCATCCAGCAGCCCGCGCCGCTGGTAATAGCGGATGGTTTCGATGTTGACCCCGGCAGCTTCCGCCAGCTTGCCAATACTCAGTTCTGATTCCATCAAATTCTCCTTGACACCGTACTAAGGTACGGAATTTATAGTATCACTTGGGCAAACAGATTGAAGGAAATGGACATGACTCAACTCACTGGAAAAGGCTCGCTGATTGCGGGTGTATTGGCGGCCATTGGCGCGTCGGTGTGCTGTGTTGGCCCGCTAGTGTTGTTAGCGCTTGGCATTGGTGGCACATGGATTGGAAACCTCACGGCGATGGAGCCGTACCGGCCAATATTCATTGGTGTGACGCTGCTGTTTCTCGGGCTGGCCTTCCGACAGCTCTATCTGGTGCCGCAGGTCTGCGCGCCCGACACACCCTGCGCCGATCCACGCACGCTTCAACGGCAGCGGCTAACGTTCTGGATCGTTGCTGTGCTGCTATTCGGCCTGCTGGCCGTGCCGTGGTTTGCCCCCCTGTTTTACTGAAAGGAAATTCCCATGCGTAAATTGCTGATTGCCGCCCTCGTTGCCATTCCATTGGTCGCCCTGGCCGCCACCCCGAAAACTGTCACGCTTGAAGTGAAGAATATGAGCTGCGGAACTTGCCCGATTGTGGTGAAGAAGTCGCTGGAGAAAGTGGCGGGCGTTGATGTTGTCAAGGTCGATTTCGCCAAGAAGACGGCGACTATCACCTATGACCCCGACAAGGCCCAACCGGAGGCGCTGACCATGGCGACGACGAACGCAGGTTTTCCATCCACGGTGCAGAAATAAGGTCAACATGAACAGCGTAGTTCTTGAATCGGTGCTGACCTGCCCGCACTGCGGATTTGCCAAACAGGAAACGATGCCGACGGATGCTTGCCAGTTCTTTTATGAGTGCGCCAACTGCAAAGCGCTGCTGCGCCCCAATGCCGGTGACTGTTGCGTGTTCTGTTCGTTCGGTTCAGTGAAGTGCCCGCAGATCCAGCATCAGGGTGCGTGCTGCGGATAGGGCGGGCGTTTCAACCTGCCGCAGCGTGATGACTGTAAGCGTCTAGCCACGGCATATTGATTTGATTCCGCCGTTTGCCGACCATCGCGTGTATGGTGAACATGGTGGCGGCGATTTACTGGGCAGTGGCTGGGCAATTGGCTCGCTGGTTGCGCGCG
>JBAQDW010000311.1:0-1669 GCA_049286445.1 Rhodoferax sp.
TGCTTGAACAGGTCGAGTAGGGATTTCATAAAACTCTTTGCCTTTTCAATTAAGAACGCTCAAGCTCGATATCGAGCCCCAGCGAACGAATTTCCTTGACCAGCACGTTGAACGACTCGGGCATTCCAGCCTCGATCGTGTGCTCGCCCTTGACGATGGACTCGTACACCTTGGTGCGGCCCACCACGTCGTCGGACTTGACGGTCAGCATTTCCTGCAGCACGTAGGCGGCGCCATAGGCCTCCAGCGCCCACACTTCCATCTCGCCAAAACGCTGGCCACCGAACTGGGCCTTGCCGCCGAGTGGCTGCTGCGTCACCAGCGAGTACGGGCCGGTGGAGCGGGCATGCATCTTGTCGTCCACCAGGTGGTGGAGCTTGAGGTAGTGCATGTAGCCGATGGTGGTCGGGCGCTCGAACATCTCGCCGGTGCGGCCATCGCACAGGTAGGCCTGGGTGCGCGAGGTGGTCAGACCCTTGCGCTTGGCAATGTCTTCCGGGTAGGCAATCTGCAGCATGTCGCCGATTTCCTTCTCGGAAGCACCGTCAAACACCGGCGTGGCATAGGGCACGCCGTTCGTCAGGTTGGCGGCCATTTCCATGACCTGGTCATCGGACAGCAGCGACAGGTTTTCCTTGCGGCCGCGCGAGTTGTAGACCTCTTCCAGGAAGGTGCGCATTTCTGCGGCCCTGGTTTCCTGCTGCAGCATGTCGCCGATGCGGTGGCCAATGCCCTTGCCGGCCCAGCCCAGGTGCACTTCCAGCACCTGGCCGACGTTCATGCGCGATGGCACGCCCAGCGGGTTGAGCACGATGTCGGCAGGGGTGCCGTCGGCCATGAAAGGCATGTCCTCGACCGGAACGATGCGGGACACCACACCCTTGTTGCCGTGGCGGCCGGCCATCTTGTCACCGGGCTGCAGGCGGCGCTTGACGGCCAGGTAGACCTTGACCATCTTCAGCACGCCCGCGGGCAGCTCATCGCCCTGCGTCAGCTTCTTGCGCTTTTCCTCGAACGACAGGTCGAAGCTGTGGCGCGTCTGGTCCATGGCATTCTTGATGGATTCGAGCTGTCCCGCCACCGCATCCTCGGATGGACGGATGTCGAACCAGTGGAATTTCTCCACCGACGACAGGTACGCCTTGTCGATCTTGGTGCCCTTGGCGAGCTTTTGCGGCCCGCCGTTGGCCACGCGGCCGGTCAGCAGCTTCTCGATGCGGTCAAAGGCGTCGGCTTCGACAATGCGCAGCTGGTCGTTCAGGTCCAGGCGGTAGCGCTTGAGCTCGTCGTCGATGATCTGTTGGGCGCGCTTGTCGCGCTGGATGCCTTCGCGGGTGAACACCTGCACGTCGATCACCACGCCCTGCGAGCCCTGGCTCACGCGCAGCGAAGTGTCTTTCACGTCGGACGCTTTTTCGCCAAAGATGGCGCGCAGCAGTTTTTCTTCCGGCGTCAGCGTGGTCTCGCCCTTGGGCGTGACCTTGCCCACCAGCGTGTCGCCAGGCATGACTTCAGCGCCCACGTAGATGATGCCGGACTCGTCCAGGCGGTTGAGCTGCTGCTCGGACAGGTTGGGAATGTCGCGCGTGATTTCTTCGGCGCCCAGCTTGGTGTCGCGCGCCATCACCACCAGTTCCTCGATGTGGATCGAGGTGTAGCGGTCTTCGGC
>JBAQDW010000312.1:0-4177 GCA_049286445.1 Rhodoferax sp.
CGCATCTTCGGTATCAAACGCATGGCCAACTTCAAGGCCGTCATGCGACTGTTTCGCCGCTTTACGCAGCACGCCAACGAAGCCGTCATGGACAAACTCTACGGCTGGATGTTTGAACAAATTGCCATAGATGGCATCACCCTGGATGTGGACTCCACCGTCATGACCCGCTACGGCCAGCAAGAAGGCGCGGCACGGGGCTACAACCCGGCCAAGCGGGGGCGCTCAAGCCACCACCCGCTCATGGCCTTTGTGTCGGAGACCCGCATGGTGGCCAATTTGTGGCTGCGCCCGGGCAACACCAGCTCCGCCAACAACATCCAGGGCTTCTTGGCCAACACCCGACAGCGTCTGGGCAACAAACACATTGCCCTGTTGCGCGGTGACAGTGGCTTTAGCGACAACGCATTTCTTACCCACTTGGAAGAACAAAGTCTGCACTACGTCATTGCCCTGCGCCAGACACCGCCCCTGCAAAGGGCGCTGGTCGATGCCAGCCTTGAGGGCAAGGGCTGGTGGGGTCTTGAGGATGACAAGGGCAAAGTGGTACCTGGCATTGAGCTCACCCGCTTTCGCTACCAGGCCAACAGTTGGTCCACGCCGCGGTGGGTAACGGGTATTCGTCAGCATATCGATCAACGCAATAGTCCCAAGGGCAAGACCTTGAATCTGTTTGCCGATGACCCGGTGATTGGACGCTACCGCTTTAGCGCACTGGTCAGCGATATGGACTTGCCTGCTGAGACGGTATGGCGCACTTACCGGGGCCGGGCCAATTGTGAGAACAGAATCAAGGAGCTCAAGTACGACTTTGCGGCTGACAGCTTCAACATGAAAGATTTCTGGGCGACTGAGGCGGCACTGAACACGGTGATGCTGGCCTACAACCTGATGAGCCTGTTTCGTCAAGTTTTGCTGAAGACGACGGTAGTCAAAGGCGGCGTATCCACACCGATTCAGCACACGCTGCAGACGCTTCGCTACAAACTATTTGCCAAGCCTGCCTACACCACCACAGAAGGCAGAAAGCCGATCCTGAATTTGGCAATGGCCATGCAGCACAGACAGTGGATGAAGGGACTTTGGGATGAGGCCACGCAGTTCGATTTGCCGGTCAAATTCACCGCCCATCACCCGACTGGAACAGGCTAATGGAAAATTTGGGTTCAAGGCGGTGTTGACGCGCCCCGAAAGGTGGATCGGGAAGGTCGCCGTCAGCTGGGAGTAGGCGAGGTTGCCCAAACTGAAAGACAGCCCCAGCAGCGGCCACAGCACCGTGGGCGGCGCCAGATCCATGACGATGCACCACTCCACGCCCAGCGCCAGTCCCATGCCGCCGGTCAGCAAGGCCATGGGGGAGACGCCCCGGCGCGCGAGCCAAGTGGCGCAAGTGGCCACAAAAGCAAAGCCCGCCAGCATGGCCAGCCCCAGCGTGAACAAAATCTCGGCGGCGGTGCTGCGGTTGACCCCATTCACCTCCATCAGCCAGGGCACCACCCACAGGCCTTGAATGGCCATGTAGCCGCCCACAATCAGCCCGCCTTGGGGTGCGAACCGCCAGAACTGGCGGCTGGTGTAAATAGAGCGCAGTGACTGGATTTGCTGCACCAACGTGGCGTGGGGGCCGCGCACGGGTTGATCCGGCACCCGCAGCAACAGCGCCGCGGTGAGCACCAACAACCCGCTGCACAAAAAGAACACCCCGCGCCAGCCTAGCAGCGGTAGTACCGCCGTCACCGGCAAACTGGCGGACAAGGCCCCCAGCCCCCCGGCGACCATGATGGTGGCGGTGAGTGCGGGCAAGCGCTCCACGGGAAACCACTGGCTGAAGGCCTTGAAGCTGCCCATCAGACAGGCCGACACCCCCAGGCCAATCAAGGCCCGTCCCAGCACCAGCGATTCCAGCGATTGACCCCAACCGAACAGTGCACAGCCTGTGGCGGCCACCAGCAACAGAGCGGCCTCCACGCGCCGAGGTCCAAAGCGGTCCAGCAGCAGGCCCAGCGGCAGTTGAAACAGGCCAAAGGCCAGCAGGTAGGGGTCGCCTCAGAAAACGGAAAATAAAGCACGCTAAGCCGGTTGCAGCGGTCGTAGCGGCCTGAATTTGCCCGCGCCGATCTTGGCGCTGCTGCGCCAGAGGTAATCTCCGGTCAGGTTGATGTGCTCCCAGCCCAGTGGCGACAGGTACTGCAACAGCGCCTCATCGACGGCATGGCCGTTGCCACGCAAGGCATGCGCTGCGCGCTCCAGGTAGACCGTGTTCCACAACACGACAGCCGCCGTCACCAAGTTGAGGCCGCTGGCACGGTAGCGCTGCTGCTCAAAGCTGCGGTCACGGATTTCGCCCAGCCGGTTGAAGAACACTGCGCGGGCCAGTGCATTGCGCGATTCGCCCTTGTTCAGCCCAGCGTGGACGCGGCGGCGCAGCTCGACGCTTTGCAGCCAGTCCAAGATGAACAGCGTGCGCTCGATGCGCCCCAGCTCGCGCAAGGCTACGGCCAAGCCATTCTGGCGCGGATAGCTGCCGAGCTTGCGCAACATCAGCGAGGCCGTCACCGTGCCCTGTTTGATCGAGGTGGCCAGCCGCAGGATTTCATCCCAATGGGCGCGGACATGCTTGATGTTGAGCGTGCCACCAATCATCGGCTTGAGGGCATCATAGGTGGTTTCGCCCTTGGGAATGTAGAGCTTGGTGTCGCCCAGGTCGCGGATGCGCGGCGCGAAACGGAAGCCCAACAGGTGCATCAAGGCGAAGACGTGATCGGTGAAGCCCGCCGTGTCTGTGTAGTGTTCCTCGATGCGCAGGTCGGACTCGTGGTACAGCAGACCATCGAGCACGTAGGTCGAGTCGCGCACGCCGACATTGACCACCTTAGTATGAAACGGCGCGTACTGGTCGGAGATGTGGGTGTAGAACGTCCGCCCTGGGCTGCTGCCATATTTTGGATTGATGTGTCCGGTGCTCTCGGCCTTGCTCCCTGTTCGGAAGTTCTGGCCGTCCGACGATGACGTAGTGCCATCGCCCCAATGCCCGGCGAACGGGTGCCGGAACTGGGCGTTCACCAGTTCGGCCAGCGCCGCCCCGTAGGTTTCGTCACGGGTATGCCAGGCTTGCAGCCAGGCGAGCTTGGCGTAGGTCGTTCCGGGGCAGGACTCGGCCATTTTCGTCAGCCCCAGGTTGATCGCGTCGGCCAGGATCCTGGTCAGCAACAGGTTCTTGTCCTTGGCCAGATCGCCCGATTTCAGGTGCGTGAAGTGGCGGGTGAAGCCCGTCCATTCATCGACTTCAAGCAGCAATTCTGTGATCTTGACGTGCGGCAGGATCATGGCCGTCTGGTCGATCAACGCTTGCGCAGTGTCCGGCACCGCCGCATCGAGCGGCGTGATTTTCAGGCCCGACTCTGTGAGGATGGCGTCCGGCAGATCGTTCGCCGCCGCCATGCGGTTGACCGTGGCGAGCTGCGCTTCCAGCCGCTCCAAGCGCTCGCTCAGGTACTGGTCGCAGTCGGTGGCCACGGCCAGCGGTAATTCACTGGACTGCTTGAGGCTGGCGAACTTCGCGGGCGGCACCAGGTAGTCCTCGAAGTCCTTGAACTGGCGCGAACCCTGCACCCAGATGTCGCCCGAGCGCAGGGAGTTCTTGAGTTCCGACAGGGCGCACAGTTCGTAGTAGCGCCGGTCGATTCCGGTGTCGGTCATTACCAGCTTCTGCCAGCGCGGCTTGATGAAGCCGGTCGGCGCATCGGCGGGCACCTTGCGGGCGTTGTCGGTGTTCATACCGCGCAGCACCTCAATGGCGTCGAGAACGTCCTTGGCAGCGGGCGCGGCCCGCAGCTTGAGCACGTCGAGGAATTCCGGCGCGTAGCGGCGCAAGGTGGAGTAACTCTCGCCGATGCGGTGCAGGAAATCGAAGTCATCGGGCTGCGCGAGCTTTTGCGCCTCGGTGACGCTCACAGCGAACGCATCCCAAGACATGACGGCCTCGATGGCGGCGAATGGGTCGCCGCCCGATTGTTTGGCGTCGATCAGCGCCTGGCCGATGCGCCCGTACAGGCGCACCTTGGCGTTGATGGCTTTGCCCGATGCCTGGAACTGCTGCTGATGCTTGTTCTTGGCGGCGTTGAACAGCTTGCCCAGGATGCGGTCGTGCAGGTCGATAATTTCGTCGGTGACGGTG
>JBAQDW010000313.1:0-2021 GCA_049286445.1 Rhodoferax sp.
TCTCGGCCTGCTGGCGCTTCTGCTGCTCGAACTCCTGGCGCACCTTCTCCCGGCGCAGTTCCTCCAGCTCGGCCACCTTGGCCAGCGTCGGCGCTTGCTCGGCGCTGATGCGCTGCTGTGCCTGGCTGCGCAGGTGCTGCACCTGCAAGCCTGCCTGCTCGATCTGCGGCCCCAGCTTCTGCCACTCGGCCCGGTTTGCCTCGCGCTGTTCCTCCAGCTCGCGCAGCTTGGCCGCGTGGCCTATGCCCTTGTCGTGCAGCCAGGCTTGCACCTTGTGCGCTTCGCGCCATTCCTGCGCCTGGTCGCGGGCGCGGGCTGAGGCGCTGCCCGCTTCGGTGTGCCGGTTCTGGAGCGCCTGCCGCTCTTGCTCTGCCTGCAAAACGCCCCGATCACGCTCTACCAGGTCAAGCGCCTTCGGTGGCCGAATGCGCCCGATTTCGTGGGCCAGCTCGGTGCTGTTCATGCGCTCGATGCGCTGGTGTTCGGCCTGCTCGCGCTCGCGGGCTTGGCGCTCCTGCTGGGTTGCCCTCTCCCGCTTGGCCGCTTCAAGGTCGCCACTCAGGTCGATGATTGACCGGTCGGCCTCCTTCCCTTGGCGTTCCAACTCGCCCGCATCGCGGGCACGCTGGAGGCGCTCTAGCGCGTCCTCGTTGTGTTGCTGGCGTTTGTGGCTGGGCTGGCCGGTGCGTCGCTCGATGGCGGTGGCCGTCGGCCCAAGGTGGCGGGTCGCCTCCCGCTCGATGCCCTGCGCCTCTAGGCTGCGGTGGTCAACCTGCACCGAGTGCCCCGCTTCGCGTAGGCGCTCGTTCTGGAGCGTGGCGAACCGCTCGCGCCATTCGGTGACAAGCACCTTCCCCGTTTTCTGGTCGTCCAGCTCGCGGGTTTTCTCGCCGAAACCGTCCGGCTCAAGGCGGCGGGTCGTTAGCAGGATGTGGGCGTGGTGGTTGCGGTTGTCGCCTTCCTTGCCGGGGGCATGGATGGCGACATCAGCGGCGCAGCCGTGGCGCTTGACCAGCTCGCGGGCGAAGTCGTGCGCCAGCTTTTCCCGCTGCTCGGGGGAAAGCTCGGCGGGTAGGGCTATCTCAAACTCACGGGCTACCGTGGAGTTTTTGCGCTTTTCAGCCTGCTCGGCGGCGTTCCAGAGTTGGGCGCGGTCGCGTGCCCACTCGGGGGCGTTGTCCGGCAGGATGAGGGCGGCGGATTCGACTCCACCCTTTCGGGTGTAGTCGTGAATTTCGCCGGTTCGCTCGTCGGTGATTTCCACCCCGGCACGATAAGCAGCGGCGGCGGTCGCAGACCGGCCAGCACTGCGGCTTATCGTTTTGACGGATAGGTGGTAGATCGCCACGGGCGCGGCTCCGGCTGTTGGTTTTTCCCCGAAGGGGCGCACGCAAACGAAGTTTGCATAAGTGCGCCCTTGGCTGTTCGCCTGCGGGTGGTCGCTGCCGGGTATTCTACCCGTCCGCTCCGGCTAGCGCACCCCCAGCACGGCGGGCTAAAATTGCGGCCATCCACCGACAAAGAGGGCACGACATGGCAGCAATCGACGACAAAATCACAAAGCTGGAAACCCAGCTCAAGCAGGCCAAAGCACAACGCCAGAAGGTGGAAGCCAGAAAACGCGCTGCCACCTCCAAGATGACACGCCAGCAGGACACCCGGAAAAAAATCCTCGTTGGTGCCGCCATCCTCGCCAAAGTGGAGCGCGGCGAGTGGCCGAAAGAAAAGCTGCTCGCCATGCTGGAAACCACGCTAACCCGTGCCGATGATCGGGCGCTGTTTGACCTGCAAGCCCCGGCCACTGAACCCGCTTTTCTGGACGACGTAGACCCCGACACGGTGGACATTCCGAAGCTCGTCACCCTGCCCCGCTCATGACCCAGCAGCAGCCGCCAAACTGCTACCGCTCCCGGCCTGCCGACGATGGCGGGCTGTACCTGCTCATGCCCCGCGATGAGCACCTATGCCCGCCACTGCCTGCGCCGGTGCCGGTCGTTCTTGAATTGCCAGCCGCCGAATGT
>JBAQDW010000314.1:0-4086 GCA_049286445.1 Rhodoferax sp.
CGGAACTGCGTGATCTTGGGCAGCAAGTCCAACAGCTTGCGCTCTTGGTTCATCAGCGCTTGCGGGCAGGCCATCATCGTGGTGCCAGCGGGTTCGATGGTGAGGGTTTTACCGTCGCTCTGGTAGCTGCCGATGATGCGATTGCAGGTCGCGCTGCCGGCCAAGCGACCATCGCGAAGGAACAGCAGCGTCGCGTGGCTGTTGTCAATGACACCGCCCCCGTCCAGGTTTTCGATTTTCCACTCCGCCCCCAACAAGGGGGTTGGGTCAATGGCGATGAGGTGCTCAGCCACGGCCCGGTAGGCGGGCAGCGAGGTGGGGTCGCTGGCAGCGTTGGCGGCCACGGGGTTCGAGGCAAAACGCACGATCACCATATCCGCGGTCGGGTCAATCCAAATGGTTTGCCCATGCACGCCACGCGCGGCAAAGGCGCCATGGTCGTCATGGCTGACCCACCACATGCTTCGGTAGCTCCAGTTGGGCAACAGGTGGTAGTTGGCCTTGGCAAAAGCGGCTTGGTTACCCCCTTGGCGCAAGCTGGCCACTGCAGCGGGCGGCAGCACCTGTTCACCATTGGCCACGCCACCGTCTAAGACCAGTTGACCCAAACGTGCCATATCGCGCAGGGTGGCGTTAAAACCGCCACCGGCAAAGGGGGTGCCGATCGAATCCACCGTATAAAACGCTTCGCGCTCCGCACCAAGTCGGCTCCAAATACGCTCAGACAGCGCCTGCGCCACAGTTTTGCCCGTCGCACGCGCGATCAGCCAGCCCAACGCATCAGCATTGACGGTTTTGTAGCCAAAGGCGTCGCCGTGTTGGCCCTTTTTCTTCACTGTTTGCAGGAACTCAAAATAGCTGCGCGGGCCGGTGTAATCTGCGGGCTTGGGCGGTGGGCTGCCCGCTTGCGCATAGGTCCAGACCTCTGCTTTCGGATCGGCATAGTCCTCGGAATAATCCAGCCCGGTGGTCATGTCCATGACTTGGCGCACGGTGGCATCGCCAAAGGCGCTGGGTTTCAACTCAGGAATTAGGCGACCGACCAAGGCGTTCTCATCGAGCTTGCCTTCGGCCACCAACACTTCGGCCAACAGACCGGTCAATGACTTGGTGACCGACATGGCGCCATGCAGGGTATTGGCGTCTAAGCACCCCGCATAGCGTTCATAGACCACGCTGCCATGGTGCAGCACGATGACGCCATCGGCGTAGTTCGCGTCGAAAGACTCGCGCCACGTCATGGTTGTGTTGCCCCCGATGGGCTTGAACGTCACCGCGTCTAAGGTGGCGTTGAGTGCAGCGGGCAATTCGCGTGCCGCACCGGCGCCTTTCTGCACACCGGCGGTGGGCATGAGCTCCCGAAAATGGCACGCCGTCCAACGCAGCTTTGGAAAAGAAAAATAGTCGGCATCAGTGAAGCGAATTGTTTTGTCGGCCGGTGGCGGAAAACCCTGCATCCACCCCATCACCCGGGGGTCAGAGGCTGCGGCTGACAGCGCCGGACCGGCCTGTGCCACGGCGGCACTCTCCAAGGCCAACCAAGTCAGGCCCAGGAGCAGGGTCGTTTTCAAAATGTGGGTGAAGGCATTGGGTTTCTTTCAAGGGGTTGGAGCGAGCGACGATCTCGTGACCGGCCGGTTGTCAGGGCTGATCGCTTGGGCCTTCAACACCCAGGTGTTTGGCATGGAACCGCAGATGCCGCTCAATAAAGCTGGCAATAAAGAAGTAGCTGTGGTCGTAGCCTTCATGGCGGTTGAGCACCAGCGGGTACCCGCTGACTTTGGCTGCAGCGACCAAGGCGTCTGGTTTGAGTTGCTCTTGCAGAAACTCGTCCGCGTCCCCCTGATCGACCAAAGCCGGCACGAATTGGCTGGCGCGGCGCATCAGCAAGCTGGCGTCGTAGTCGGCCCAGCTGTCCGTGTTTTTGCCCAGGTACGCTGCCAGCGCCTTCTTGCCCCACGGACTATTGACCGGGTTGCTGATCGGGCTGAAAGCCGACACCGACTTGAACCGCCCTGGATTGCGCAGCGCCAGTACCAACGCGCCGTGCCCGCCCATGGAGTGGCCGGCAATGGCGCGTAGGCTGCTGACCGGAAACGTGGCCTCGATCAGCGCCGGCAACTCGTGCAACACATAGTCGTACATGCGGTAGTGTTCGCTCCACGGGCTTTGCGTGGCATTGACATAAAAGCCCGCGCCTTTACCGATGTCATACCCATCGGCATCCGCCACCGCGTCGCCCCGTGGGCTGGTGTCTGGAGCCACGATGGCGACACCCAGCTCGGCCGCGATGCGCTGGGCACCGGCCTTGTGCATGAAGTTCTCGTCAGTGCACGTCAGGCCCGACAACCAGTACAACACCGGCACCTTCTGTCCGAGGGAGGCCTGGGGCGGCAGGTAAATGGCAAACCGCATGTCGCAATGCAGGGTGCTGGAGGCATGGCGGTATTGCTTGTTCCAACCGCCAAAGCTGCGGTTACAGCTCAAATTCTCAATGGTCATCAGATCGTCCTGGTCATCAGCACAGCCACCCGCGGTCGGGTGACCCGGCCTGTTTATTTGTCAAAATGGATCACAGTCCGAATGCTCTTGCCCGCATGCATCAGATCAAAGGCTTCGTTGATCCGGTCGAGTCCCATGGTGAAAGAGATGAAATCGTCGAGCTTGAACTCGCCTTGCATGTAACGGTCAACAATGCCTGGCAACTCTGTGCGGCCTTTGACCCCCCCAAAGGCGGAGCCGCGCCAAACGCGCCCAGTCACCAACTGGAACGGACGGGTCGAGATCTCTTGGCCGGCACCGGCCACGCCGATGATGATCGACTCGCCCCAACCCTTGTGGCAACACTCGAGTGCCGAGCGCATCACGTTGACATTGCCAATGCACTCGAACGAGTAGTCCACGCCGCCGCCCGTCATCTCGACAATGACCTCTTGAATCGGTTTGTCGTGGTTCTTCGGGTTGATGCAGTCGGTTGCACCCAGTTTGCGTGCCAGCTCAAACTTGCTCTCGTTGATGTCGATCGCGATGATGCGACTGGCTCGGGCCATGGTCGCGCCAATGATCGCCGCCAGCCCAATACCGCCGATGCCAAAGATGGCGACGGTGGCACCTTCCTCGACCTTGGCGGTGTTCATCACGGCACCCATGCCAGTGGTGACGCCACAACCAAGCAGGCAGACTTCTTCAAGCGGTGCCTCCTTGTTGACCTTGGCGAGTGAAATCTCGGGTAGCACCGTGTATTCGGAGAAGGTGGAGCAACCCATGTAGTGGAAGATGGGCTGTCCGTCTTTGAAGAACCGCGTGGTGCCGTCCGGCATCAGGCCTTTGCCCTGCGTCTCACGGATTTTTTGGCACAGGTTGGTTTTGCCAGACAAGCAAAATTTGCACTCGCGACACTCCGGCGTGTAGAGCGGAATCACATGGTCGCCGACCTGCACGCTGGTGACGCCTTCGCCAACCGACTCCACAATGCCACCCCCCTCGTGACCGAGGATGACTGGGAAAATGCCTTCCGGGTCATCGCCCGACAGCGTGAAGGCATCGGTGTGGCACACACCTGTGGCAATGATGCGAACCCGCACTTCGCCGGCCTGTGGCGGCATCACGTCCACCTCCTCGATGGACAGGGGCTGGTTGGGGCCCCACGCAATGGCGGCACGGGATTTGATCATTTGAGTCATAAATTTCCTTGGTCGGTGACAAGACACTCTGAAGTTGCGTTGACTGGGCGTGCTCTGCCTGCAGAAACCAGTCAATCTGGATGGATGCATGTATTCTATTCATGACAAGAAAATTGATAATCTATGCCATTGTTAAAACACTTTTTCTCCTGAGTAACAATGGAGATAAATCCAAGGGGGGCGTTGCGCTTGGCCGCTGCGCCCAAACCGCCACGTTATCGCGCACAAGGAAAGTCGATGTTTGCATGGGAAGGGGTCACGGAGTTTGTGGCGGTCGCAGAGACCGGGAGTTTCACGCAGGCGGCCAAGCGGCTGGGTCTATCGACGGCCCAAGTCAGCCGCCAAGTCAGCGCCTTGGAGACCCGCTTGGCCACCCGGTTGTTCCACCGGACCACACGCAAGG
>JBAQDW010000315.1:0-6249 GCA_049286445.1 Rhodoferax sp.
AGGTTCATGATCGCCGCCTCTTTGGGTTCAATATGTCCCAATGCAGTCAAGGCATTAATGAACAGCACCGCACCGACATACAGCAGAATCAGACCGAGCATTGGCACTCCTGAAGCGTGGGGGGACATCGTGTGATCAACACACAAAAGGCCGCTTGGTGTGAGGCGGCGAGCTCGCGTTGCCCCCACCTGCCGTGTTGGCTTCGGGGGCTTTGCGGCGACCAGGACACAGAAACGTCAACCACCCGACTCCGGCGGACGACCCTGCCCTTTCGCGCAAGGTCTGTCTTGGTCTCAATGCGCTTCGGCTGACTTGGCTGCTTCAATGGCCCCGGCCTGATCACCACGACCGCCGTTGAAGAAGAAGTTCAGCACCACGGCCGTGAGGGAGGTGAGCAAAATACCGGACTCCAACAAAGGGTGCAGGCTGTGCGGCATTTGCTGCATCCACTGCGGCGCCACCAGGGGGATCAAGCCCGCACCGATCGCAATGGCCACGATGTACAGGTTGAACTTGTTGGTCTTGAAATCGACAGCCGACAGGATGCGAATACCAGTTGCTGCCACCATGCCAAACATCACCAGTCCCGCACCACCCAGCACAAACAAGGGGACCGATTCCACCAATGCGCCCAGCTTGGGCAACAAGCCCAGAATGATCATGATGACGCCCCCGGCCACACAAACGAAGCGGCTGCGCACACCCGTCACACCCACCAAGCCCACGTTTTGCGAGAAGCTGGTGTAAGGGAAGGTGTTGAAGATGCCGCCAATCAGCGTACCCAAGCCGTCAGTGCGCAAACCCGCCGTGAGTTGGGCCTGATTGAGCGACTTGCCGGTGATATCTGACAGCGCCAAGAACATGCCTGTTGATTCAATCATCACCACAATCATGACCAATGTCATCGTCAAAATAGCGACGGGTTCAAAGATCGGCATGCCAAACGCAAACGGTGTGACCACATCAAACCAGTGCGCACTCGCGACTTTCTCGAAACCCATTTTGCCCGCGGCAACGGCCACGACACAGCCCGCCACAATGCCCAGCAGCACCGCAATGTTGGCCAAAAAGCCACGGCCATACTTCACCAGCAGCAACACCACCAGCAACACAAAACCGGCAATGGCCAAGTTATCAAGCGCACCGTAATTGGGGTTGTCCATCATGGGAATCTTGCCCAGACTGATCGCAGTGCCTTTGGCCACGGCAGTTTCTTTCGCGGCATCCACCATGCTCACCAGTTTGGTCACATCGGTACGCTGGGCCAAGAATGCCGGTCCCCCCAACGCCCAGCCCACACCGACCTTCATCAGACTGATGCCAATGACGGCAATGATGATGCCGGTGACCACCGGTGGAAAAAAGCGCAGCAAGCGCCCCATCACCGGTGCCATGAGCATCGCAATGATGCCCGCCCCAATGATGGCGCCAAAGATCATTCGCGCCCCCTCTGTCCCCGGGTTGGCGTTGGCCATGGCCACCATCGGACCCACGGCGGCGAAGGTCACCCCCATCATGACCGGCAGCTTGATGCCAAACCAGGGCGTCAAGCCAAAAGACTGGATGAGCGACACAACGCCGCACACAAAAAGATCAGCCGAAATCAACAGCGCAACCTGCTCAGGACTCAAATTGAGTGCGCGCCCCACAATCAAGGGAACGGCGATGGCCCCGGCGTACATAACCAGCACATGCTGCAAGCCCAGGACCCCCAGTTTTCCGATGGGTAGGACCTCGTCCACTGCGTGGACCGTTGTAGTGCTCATGTTTGACTCCTATTGGTGTGAGTGAAAGGCGGGGTGGGGAAACAAATGGGAAGCGGACGGAAAGCGAATGAGCGCAAAGGCAAACAGATACAAAACGCAGCGGGGTCAGTTCGTCGCCATACCGGCTTCAAACCAACGTTTGATCATGGCCCGCTCGTCCTCAGTGATCTGCGTCGCATTGTTCATAGGCATGAGTTTGAGCACAGCAGCCTGCTGGTACACGGCCTGTCCATGCGTTTTGACAAGCTCTGGCGTGTGCAGTGCAATGCCTTTGCTCTGCAGTTCGGCGTTGTGGCACAGCACGCACCGCTGCCCAATGACGGCGTTGACTTGGGTGAAACTGACCGGTGCGGTGTGCGCCAGCTTTTGCTCGGCTGACAGGGGCGACGGCGCCAGCCAGACCGTGAGGCCTGCAATGACGAGTGCGCCTGCTGTGGCGTACTCCCAGGGCACCCGTTTGCCTTGGGCAAGTGCCTTGTGGCGCGCCACAAAGCTGTGACGAATCAGCGCCCCGGCGAGCATCATCAACACCAGCACCAACCAGTTGTGCGGACGCTGGTACAACCAGCCGTAGTGGTTGGACAGCATGGCAATCAGAACGGGCAAGGTGAAGTACGTGTTGTGCACGCTGCGCTGCTTGGCACGCCAGCCATAAATCGGGTCAACGGGCAGGCCTGCTTTGAGCTGGGCGACCACCTTGCGCTGCCCTGGAATAATCCATACAAACACATTGGCGCTCATTGACGTGGCCAGCATGGCCCCCACCAGCAAAAAGGCGGCGCGACCGGCAAAGAGTTGGCAGGCCAGCCACGAGGCAAACACCACAAACACAAACAAGCTCACGCCCACAATGAGGTCGCCGTTCTTTTTACGGCCAAACGCGCGGCAGATGGTGTCATAAACAAACCAGCACACCACCAAAAAGCCCAGCGACGCCGCGATGGCCACACCAGGGGCCCAGTCATAAACGCTCTTGTCCACCAAAAAGGTACCGGCGTTGAAGAGGTACAACACGGTGAACAGGGCAAAGCCTGACAGCCAGGTGGAATAGCTCTCCCAGTAAAACCAATGCAGATGACTTGGCATTTGCTTGGGCGCAACCACGTATTTCTGCGGATGGTAGAAACCCCCGCCATGCACTGCCCACAACTCCCCATCCACCCCCTTGGCCACCAAATCCGGTGACTGCGGCTTGGTCAAGCTGTTGTCGAGAAAGACGAAGTAGAACGACGAGCCAATCCAGGCAATCGCCGTGATGACATGGACCCAACGCAATAGCAGGTTGGCCACGTCAAGCAAATAAGCTTCCATAGGGTGCTCGCATAGGTGAAGCTCAGCAAAACTTGCTGGGCTTTCACCTCACCACAGCGGGCTCTGTAAGGCGCAAATGTCACAACCGGTGGCAACTGGGTTTTTAAGCCAGCGCCATCAGGCTCCGCGGCGACCCGTGAACTGTATACAATTTTCTTTGCTTATTGTTCTAGGGTATTCCCGCACAAGCGCCTCTTGACGATCAACAGTGCATGTCAAGAACCCCGGTACGTTGAATACGCCCAAGGACTCACGAGAAGCGGGACGTGGTAGCGGGCATTGGCGTCCGAGATCCCGAAGTCCACCGACACGTCGTCGATAAAAGGTGGCTCGGGCAGCGTCACACCGCGGGCCTTGAAGTAAGGTGCAACGGAAAACACCAGTCTGTACCGCCCCGTCGCCATGGCCGCCGCATCCAGCAAGGCCCCGCCGTCATTGCGCCCATCTGCATTCAGCGTGAAATCCACAACGGTCTCCAGGTCTGCGCCCTTGACGCGTTGAAGCTTGACTGCCATGCCCGCCGCCGGGCAGCCGTTCATAGTGTCCAGCACGTGAGTACTCAAATGTCCCATCGAAATTTCTCCAAGTTGATGATTAAAAACTGCAGCCAATGTGCCCGCCCCACCAGAAGAACTCCGTCCCCCGGATGGCGTCGTGTTCGGTTTACACGCCGCTCAAAGTGTATACAATAAAGTTCACAGGTTCATCAGACATTCTTCCGGAGTACCTTATGGCATCCAGCACGGTCAAGCTGAAAGTGGTTGACACCCCAGCGCCCCGACCCGCGTCGTATCGAAAAGCATCTTCGCGCACAGGCGAGGCGCCTGACACGCCAATCAGCAGCACGCAACGCATCGTGACCTCCATCACCAACGCCATTGGGGAGCGGCGCTTGCGCCCAGGCACCAAGTTGTCTGAACAAAAAATTGCGGACCTCTTTAACGTTTCGCGCACCCTGGTGCGCCAGGCCTTGAATCAGCTCAGCCGCGATCAACTGGTGGTGCTGGAGCCCTCACGCGGTGCCTTCGTGGCCACACCCTCCGTTGAAGAAGCGCGCGAAGTGTTCGAGGTGCGCCGCGTGCTCGAAGCGGACATGACCCAAAAGCTTTGCGCAGTGATCACCGATGCGCAAGTGACAGAACTGCGCGCGCACCTTCACGCCGAACAAGAGGCCTTGGCCAACCCGAATGTGGCGGGGCGCACCCAACTACTGGCAGATTTTCATGTGGTGTTGTCCATGATGCTGGGCAACACGGTACTGACCAAGATGCTGTCCGAGCTGTTGACCCGCTCGTCCCTGATTGCCCTGATGTACCAATCTACCCTCTCGGCCACCGAGTCCCAGCAAGAGCATGTGGCCATCGTGGATGCCTTTGAAGCGCGAGACGTTAAAGCCGCCATTCGCTTGACGATCGAACACCTCAACCATTTGGAGACCACCTTGAGTTTCGACCCATTTGCCCCCGACCTTTCTCAAGTTCTGTGGGTGTAAAAACCATGACCATAACCGCCACCTACCCCCGCGATCTCAAAGGCTACGGCCGAACCCCCCCTCACGCCAACTGGCCAGGACAGGCCCGTGTCGCCGTTCAATTTGTGCTCAATTTTGAAGAAGGCGGCGAGAACACGGTCCTGCATGGTGACCCGGGCAGTGAGCAGTTTCTGTCGGAAATGGCCAACCCGCCGGCTTACCCTGCGCGCCACCTCAGCATGGAAGGCATCTATGAATACGGCAGCCGCGTTGGGGTTTGGAATTTGCTTCGCGAGTTTGAGAAACGCCAGCTGCCACTCACCGTCTTTGGTGTCGGGATGGCGCTGCAGCGCAGCCCCGAAGTCACCGCCGCGTTGGTGGAACTGGGCCATGAAATTGCCTGCCATGGGCATCGCTGGATCAACTACCAAACCATTGACGAGGCCACCGAGCGCGCACACATGGCGCAGGGCATGGCCGCCATTGAACGCCTGACCGGCGAGCGCGCACTGGGCTGGTACACCGGGCGCGACAGTGTCAACACGCGCCGTCTGGTGGCTGATTTTGGTGGTTTTGAGTACGACAGTGACTACTACGGTGATGACTTGCCGTTCTGGATGACGGTGCGCAAATCAGACAACACCACCGCGCCGCAACTGGTGGTGCCCTATACGCTGGACTGCAACGACATGCGCTTTGCATTGCCGCAAGGGTTTTCGCATGGTGACGAGTTCTTTGCGTACTTGCGCGATGCGTTTGACGTGCAGTACGCGCAAGGTGAAGACCGCCCCACCATGATGAGCATTGGCATGCACTGCCGCATTCTGGGCCGCCCGGGACGCTTGCGAGCACTGCAGCGCTTTCTGGACCACATTGAACAGCACGACCGGGTCTGGGTGACCCGGCGCATTGACATCGCGCGGCACTGGAAAGCCGAGCACCCCTATCAACCGGACAACGCATTTGCATGGGAGCCCGCATGACCACTCTGGCCGAACTCAACGCCGCCGACTCGACGCACTTTGTCGATCTGCTGGACGGCACCTACGAGCACTCCCCTTGGATTGCGCAACAGGCATGGGAAAAACGCCCGTTTCACAGCCTCGCGCATCTCAAACTGGCTTTGGTGCAAGCCGTGCGAGAGGCGGGCCATGCGCCGCAACTGGCCCTCATTCGCGCTCACCCGGAACTGGCCGGCAAGGCCATGGTGTCAAAGACGCTCACTGCCGAGTCAACCAACGAGCAAAAAAAAGCGGGGCTGACCGATTGCACCCCGGAAGAATTTGCGCGCATTCAGCGCCTAAACAGTGACTACAACAGCAAGTTTGGCTTTCCGTTCATCTTGGCAGTGCGGGGCCCGCGCGGCGTAGGCCTCAATAAGGCAGAGATCATTGCCACTTTCGAGCGTCGGTTAGGTAACCACCCCGATTTCGAGCGCGCCGAGTGCCTGCGCAACATCCACCGCATTGCGGAGATCCGCCTCAACGACAAGTTTGGCCACACGCCCACGCTGGGCAACGAGGTGTGGGACTGGGCCGAGCGTCTGTCCAGCCTGAGTGACCCCGGCTTTGCAGAGCGCGGCGAGCTGACCGTGACCTACCTCACCGACGCGCACCGGGCCTGCGCACAGCGCCTGGCCCACTGGATGGTGTCTGACTGCGGCTTCGATTCCGCTGAGATCGATGCCGTGGGCAATGTGGT
>JBAQDW010000316.1:0-14509 GCA_049286445.1 Rhodoferax sp.
ATCTAAACCCGCAAGGCCTTTGAAGGGTTTTTGGGCCGCTAGCCCTTGCCGGACCTGCGCCAGCAGCTATCAACGGTGTAGCAATTCTTGCGCTGCAACCCCCACTCTCACCCCCAACCCCTCTCCCGCCCCGCCGGGCGGGAAAGGGGAGCCAACAGCCCTATGTGGCCGCATGTTGGAAGTGGATGAGTTCACCGTGAACCGCCAACCTTCAAATGGGCCTTCAACAGCCGCATGTGGCCGCGTTTTTAAAGGTGTGAAGTTCACGCGCAACGGCCAACCTTCAAAGTGAACACAGGCAGCGTCAGTGGCGTCCCACACTCACGTGGTTCCCGGCCAGTTTGAATGTTGGCCGTTGCACGTGAACGCCACCCCAGACAAAGCGTTGGCCACATACGGTTGTTGAGCTCCCCTTTCCGCCCCGGCGGGGGTGGAGAGGGGTTGGGGGAGAGGGGGGGAAAGAACAAGGCTTTGGAACTTCTGCAATCTGTTTCCGAAAGGCCGTTACATCGGCGGTGGCAAGGGATTAGGCCAATCGTTTGGCGGCCCACAGCACTTGTTCAACCACCGCGTGCACGCCTTGCCGGTGCGCTTCGCTTTTAAGCTGCCCTTGCTCATCGAATGCTTGGGCTGCACCGCTGAGCGCGAACTGCTTGGGCGCGACCCAGCATTGCAGGTTGAGCAGCAAAGGGTTCAGGTGGCTGAGGGAGCGCAGGCCGCCCAAACCGCCGGGGGAGGCGCTCAGCAGGCCAACGACTTTGCCTTCAAACGGCTTGAACCCATTGCCCCAATCGGGGTCGCCTTTGACCGGGCTGGAGGCCCAGTCGATGGTGTTTTTCAGCAAGGCGGTGTAGCTGCCGTTGTACTCTGGGGAGCAGATGATCCAGGCGGGATGGTCAAACATCAGTTGTTTCAGGCGGATCACGTCGGGCGGGGTGCCTTGGGCTTCCAGGTCGGCGTTGTACAAAGGGATGTCCAGTGTGGACAGTTCCAAGTGGGTCACTTCAGCGCCAGCGGCGCGTGCCACAGCGGCGGCTTGCGCGGCCAGTTGGCGGTTGAAGGAGTGTTGGCGGGTGCTGCCCGCGAAGATGAGTGTTTTCATGCGGGCCATTGTGCCCGCAGGTCAAGCCAAAAACGGGCAGCGCCGGTAAAATCAGAGCCTTCAGCCCCTACGGGCGCAGGGCGCGCTGCTTCTTTCCCGCCCCCACCACAGACTCAAACACCATGCTTTATCCTGAACATTTCGACGTCATTGTTGTCGGCGGCGGTCACGCCGGTACCGAAGCGGCCTTGGCGGCGGCCCGCATGGGCTGTAAAACTTTGCTACTCAGCCACAACATCGAGACGCTGGGGCAGATGAGTTGCAACCCCTCGATCGGTGGCATTGGCAAGGGCCATTTGGTCAAAGAGGTGGATGCGCTGGGCGGTGCCATGGCGGCGGCCACGGATGAGAGCGGTATTCAGTTCCGCATTCTCAACTCCAGCAAAGGCCCGGCCGTGCGTGCCACGCGCGCGCAGGCTGACCGGGTGCTGTACAAAGCCGCGATTCGCCACCGGCTGGAGAACCAGCCCAACTTGTGGCTGTTTCAACAAGCGGTTGACGACTTGATGGTGGAGGGTGACCGGGTGGTGGGTGCGGTGACGCAGGTTGGCGTGCAGTTTCGCGCCAAGACCGTTGTGCTGACCGCAGGCACATTTTTGGACGGCAAGATCCATGTGGGCCTGAACAACTACGCGGCCGGTCGCGCCGGGGACCCCCCTGCGGTGTCCTTGAGTGGACGACTGAAGGAGCTGAAGCTGCCCCAAGGCCGCTTGAAGACCGGCACGCCGCCGCGTCTGGACGGCCGCAGCATTGACTTCAGCAAGTGCCTGGCCCAGCCGGGTGATGGCATGCCCGGTGGCATGAGCCCACAAATGCCGGTGTTCAGTTTCATGGGCCGGGTGGAACAACACCCCGCCCAAGTGCCGTGCTGGACCACGCACACCAATGAGCGCACGCACGACATCATTCGCCGTGGCTTTGACCGCAGCCCCATGTTCACGGGCGTGATTGAGGGCGTGGGGCCACGCTATTGCCCCAGTGTGGAAGACAAGGTCAACCGCTTTGCTGACAAAGACAGCCACCAGATTTTTCTGGAGCCTGAAGGCCTGACCACGCACGAGTACTACCCCAATGGCATCTCGACCAGTCTGCCATTTGACATTCAATACGAACTGGTGCGCTCGATGGTGGGGCTAGAAAACGCGCACATTCTTCGTCCCGGTTACGCCATTGAGTACGACTACTTTGATCCGCAGCAGCTTAAAAGCAGCTTTGAGACGAAAGCCATCAAGGGTTTGTTCTTCGCAGGTCAGATCAACGGCACCACCGGCTACGAAGAGGCGGCAGCCCAAGGCTTGTTTGCTGGCACCAACGCCGCGCTGCAAGCCGGTGCCAAAACGGCCTGGACGCAAGACACATGGCTGCCTGGACGGGACGAGGCTTACTTGGGCGTGCTGGTGGACGACCTGATTACCAAAGGCGTGAGTGAGCCTTACCGCATGTTCACCAGCCGGGCTGAGTTTCGGTTGCAACTGCGCGAGGACAACGCCGACGCCCGCCTCACCGAAACGGGGCGCCAACTAGGCTTGGTGGACGATGCCCGTTGGGACGCCTTCTGTAAAAAGCGTGACGCTGTTTCACGTGAAACAGAGCGTCTCAAAAGCATTTGGGTGAACCCCAAGAACTTGGATCAAGCAGAAGCGGTGCGGGTGTTGGGCAAGGCCATTGAGCATGAATACAGCTTGGCTGACTTGCTGCGTCGCCCCGATGTGAACTATGCCAGCCTGATGACGCTGGCTGATGGCAAGTACGCCAGCGCTGAATTGAACACGCCTGTTTCACGTGAAACACAAGCCGAGGTGACTGCCGATGCGGTGCAGGCTGCAGTCGTGATTGAGCAGGTGGAGATTGTTGCCAAGTACTCAGGCTACATCGACCGCCAGCGGGAGGAGGTGAGCCGCTCTTCCCATTACGAGCAGATGAAGTTGCCCCTGGAACTTGATTACATGCAGGTGTCAGCCCTGAGCATTGAGGCGCGTCAGACCTTAAATAAGTTCAAGCCCGAGACCTTGGGGCAAGCTTCGCGCATTTCCGGCATCACCCCTGCCACGGTGTCGCTGCTGCTGATCCACTTGAAGAAAAGCAAGTTCAAGGGGTTTGTGTTTGAAAAAGGAACGGCAGAGCCCCACACCTCGGACGCGGGAGTGCTGTGATGCGACCCCTGGAAACTGAACTCCGACAAGGCCTGAAAGCGCTTGACTTGGCGTTGAGTGATGCCCAGGTGAGCCAGTTGTTGGACTACATGGCGCTGATTGAGAAGTGGACCAAGGTCTACAACCTGACTGCCGTGCGCAACCCGGTGGAAATGCTGACGCACCACTTGCTGGACAGTTTGGCTGTGATCAACCCGCTGCGCCAGCAGTTGGCGGCCACCGGTATTCAGGCTCGTGCCGAGGCGTCGGCGACCAAGTTGCGTTTGCTGGACGTCGGCTCGGGGGCGGGTCTGCCTGGCGCGGTGATTGCCATTTGCTGCCCCAACATCGCGGTGGATTGTGTTGACACCGTGGCCAAGAAAGCGGCCTTCATTCAGCAGGTGGCCTTGGGATTGAAGCTGCCCAACCTGCGCGGTGTCCACGCGCGCGTGGAAAACCTCACTGATAAATACGCGGTGGTCAGCTCGCGCGCCTTTGCCTCACTCATTGACTTCACCCAGTGGTCGGTGGCAGCCTTGGCAGAGGAGGGCATTTGGATGGGCATGAAGGGCAAGCATCCTGCTGAAGAGATGGCGGCCCTGCCAGCCACCGTGAATGTGTTTCACGTGGAACAACTGACCGTGCCCGGTCTGGATGCCGAGCGCTGCATCATCTGGATGCGCTTGGCCGCTTGAGCACCACAAGTTAGGGGGCGAGGGCGGTTCACTTCAAAATGACGGCGTATTTCATAGCGGCCCTATAAAGTTTGACTTGGGCTAGAAGCCAAAAATTCATGGAGACGCCCTACGGAACCACGTGTGCCTGGAGCCACATTGTTGACGCTGCCTGCGTTCACTTTGAAGGTTGGCAGAGCACCGTGAACGCCGCCCCTTTAAAAACGCGGCCACATACGGCTGTTGAAGGCTATTTTGAAGGTTGGCGGCTCACGGTGAACTCAACCACTTCCAACACGCGGCCACATAGGGCTGTTGGCCCCCCTTTCCCGCCCGGCGGGGCGGGAGAAGGGTTGGGGGTGAGAGTGGGGGTTGCAGCGCAAGAATTGCTACACAGTCGATAGCTACCCATGTAGGGACAGCAAGGGCCAGAGGCCCAAAAACCATTCAAAGACCTTGAGGAACGAGATGGCAGAAGTTTCAACGCCTGGGTCAGTCCCACAGACAAGACAGGCGCTGCATGCACAAGCCAGTCGTGCGAGCGGTGGCCATTGCAACGCCCACTCCTCAAAGCCATCCGATCCAACATTGATCGGGCTGGCACCTTCGGTATTGAGCGGCACAATCAAAGCATGGACGCTCACACTGCCTTTCCCTTTCTCAAGGAAATTATTCTTTTTCTCACCTTGTCGGGCGTGCTGATTCCGCTCTTGGCGCGCTTGCGAATCAACCCCGTCTTGGGGTTTCTGGCCGTGGGAACGGTGCTGGGGCCGGATGGGCTGGCGGGCTTGAGCGACGCGCACCCGTGGCTCGACTATTTCACCTTTTCCCGTCACGAGGGAGTGGATGTGCTGGCCGAGTTGGGCGTGATTTTTCTTATGTTCATGATTGGGCTGGAGATGTCGGTGAACCGGCTGTGGTCCATGCGACGGTTGGTGTTTGGCATGGGCGGGCTGCAGGTAGGCCTGACCACTGTCGTCATCGGCGCAGCTGCCTGGCAGTTTGGCAACCCGGCCGAGGCGTCCTTCATTTTGGGTTTGGTGTTGGCGTTTTCTTCCACGGCCATCGTGATGCAACTGCTTAGCCAGCGCCGGGAATTGGGTTCACCTTTGGGTCAGTCCACCTTTGCCATTTTGCTGTTTCAGGATTTGGCGGTGATTCCGCTGCTGGTGCTGCTCAGCATTTTGGGCGCGCAGGCGGGCACCGGGAGCTTTGGGTCACTGCTGGGCATGGCGGCACTCAAAGGGGTGCTCACCGTGGTAGTGATTTACCTGGTGGGGCGGCGCGTTGTGCGCCCCTTGTTTCACCAAATTGCGGCCAGCCACCAGCCTGACACCTTCATGGCGCTCACGCTGCTGGTGGCGCTGGGCGTGGGGGCCATCACTTGGGGGGCTGGTTTGTCCATGGCGCTGGGGGCCATGTTGGCGGGCTTGATCGTTGCAGAAACTGAGTTTCGTCACCAAGTTGAAATCACCATTGAGCCGTTTCGGGGCCTGTTGATGGGGCTGTTTTTTCTGTCGGTGGGCATGGGCATTGACTTGCGCGCCGTGCTGGATCAGCCGCTGTGGATTCCGCTGTCGGTGGTGGGTCTGCTGCTGCTCAAAAGCACGCTGATGCTGGGCTTGCTGCGTGGGTTTGGGCTGAGCTGGGGGCGCGCGGTGGAAGGGTCCCTGCTGCTCAGCCAAGGGGGTGAGTTTGCCTTCATTGTCATTGGCCTGGCGGTGTCCATCAAGGTGTTGCCGCACGAGGTGGGTCAATTCATGTTGATCGTGGTGGGGCTGTCGATGCTGGCCGCACCGCTGGTGGCACGGGCGGGCCATGTATTGGGCGACTGGGTGGACCGGCGCGTCGGGCAGGCGCCGCACCCCGAGGGCAGCTTCAGCCACATGCAGGGCCATGTGCTGATTGCCGGTTATGGCCGCGTGGGGCACTTGGTGGGGCGAATGCTGCAGGCGCAGCATGTGCCGTTTGTGGCGATCGAGAGCGACGCGCGGCTGATTGCCCGACACCGGGACGAAGGGGTGCCGCTGGTGTTTGGCGACGCCAGCCGCCCCGAACTGCTGGGCAAACTCAGGCTGTCAGAGGCGCGCGCAGTGGTGTTGACGATGGACGACACGGCAGCGGCCGTTCATGCAGTGCACGGCATTCGCCAAGTGATGCCCGACATCCGCATCATTGCCCGCGCGCGTGACGAAAAGCACGCCCTCACCCTGCTGGATGCGGGTGCGTCGGTGGTGGTGCCAGAGGCACTGGAAGCCAGTCTCAAATTGGCGGACGCGGTGCTGGGCACGCTGGGCGTGTCCCCCGAAGACTGTGCACAGCAGCTGGACGAACAACGCGCGCTCTGCATGGCCGCACTGCGAGACAACTAAGTGGTGTCACTTTGCCGCCCGCCAGGTTTCCAACGCGGGGCTTTAGGGGTGAACCTGGGTCAGCATCCAGTCCCTGAACAGGCTGACAGCAGGGCGTTCACCGTCGCGCTCCGGGGTGATCAGGTAGTACGCCCGTTCGCTCAATGGGGCCTGCGGGCAGGCCAACACCAGTTCACCGCGCTGTAATTCAGGTTCAATCAACAGGCGCGGCACCAGTGCCACACCCAGGCCACAGGCCGCAGCGGCAGCGGTCATGGAAAACAGCTCAAAGCGGGGCCCGGCCAGCGCATGCGGCGCGCTCACCGCCACGGCTTCAAACCACAGTCGCCAGGCGTCAGGGCGGGTGGTTTGTTGCAGCAGCGGCAGCTGCGCCAGCGCTTGCGGGGTGAGCGCCGCGTGACCGGCCAACCAGTGGGGGCTGCACACTGGCACCACGTCTTCGTCCATCAGCCGCACCGAGCGCGTGCCGGCCCAGTTGGCCACCTGCTGCACCGTGCCAGCGTACAGCGAGGCGTCAAAAATGGCATCAGAAAACATGAACGGGCGGGTGCGCGTTTCCAGGTGAATGGTGATTTCGGGGTGCTGCGCGGCGAGCTGCGGCAGGCGGGGTATCAGCCAGCGCGTGGCAAACGTGGGCACGGCGGCCAAATGCACGGTGCCGCTGCGGCTTTGCGGGGACATGATGTCCAGCGTGTCTTGCTCCAAGTTTTGCAGGCGCTGCGCCACCTGCGTGGCGTATTCGGCCCCGCGATCGGTGAGCGCCACACCGTGGCGGGTGCGCCGAAACAAGGTCACGCCCAAAAACTCTTCCAGCGCCGTGATTTGGCGCGACACCGCACTTTGCGTCAACGCCAGTTCTTGGGCGGCACGGGTGTAGCTCTCATGCCGGGCGGCGGCTTCAAAACACAGCAAGGCGTGGGTGGCAGGGATTTTTCGGCGCATGGGGGTCAGCCTCCGTTAAGGCGGTGTGGCATCCACCAAATGGGTGCATTGCCGTCGTGCTGCCGCCAGCCGGGGGGCCAGCAGCGTGGCCATGAGCAGCGTGGCATCGCGTCCGGCTTGCGCCAGCACGGCACCATCGGGGGCAGCCACGGTGCTCAAGCCGCCGTAATGAATATCGGCCTCATGGCCCACGTAATTGGCATAGGCCACATAAGTTTGATTCTCGTAAGCCCGCACGGGAATGACGGCGGTGGAGACGAAGTCAAACGCTGCCATGTTGGCGGTGGGCACGGCAATCAGGTCGGCACCCGCGCGTGCCAAGCGGCGGGTGTTCTCGGGAAACTCGACGTCGTAGCAAATCAAAACGCCAACGCGCCAACCTTTCAATTCGACCAAGGCGGTGGTGGGTTGGCCAGCAGCAAACTGCGCTTTGTCCAGCGTGCCATAGAGATGGGTTTTACGGTAGTTCAGGCAGCGCTCGCCTTGGGCGTTGATCCACTGCGCGGCGTTAAAAACGGCACCGTCATCGCTGAGTTCGGGGTAGCCGTACAACACCGCCAAGCCGTGGCGGCGGGCGATCTCAGCCACGGCTTGCGCATAGCCACCGTGCGCAGGCTGGGCCAGTTGTCGCACGCTGGTGGCGCCAATGTTGTAACCGGTCACCCCCATCTCAGGGCAGAGGAGCAGGTCAGCGCCACCGCGTGCGGCTTGCTTTGCCGCCGCCTCCAAACGCTGCAAGTTGCCGGGTACATCGAGCGGGCCGGGCGTGCATTGCAGCAAGGCCAGCGTGAGAGGGGTTTTCATTCGGGCAGCTCAAGCGGGCCGAGTGTGGCAAACAAATCGCCGGGGCCGGGGTTGTCGGCGTGCGTTGTTCCGCCCAAATGGTGCACGATGCCCCACACCGCGTTGAGCGAGGTTTGTACCGCCCCTTCAACCCAGGCCGGCGTCCAGGACACGTCGTCGCCCGCGATGAAAATACCGCGCTGTTGCTCAGGAAAATGGTCTTGCATGAAGTGCGCAAACATGCGCTGGTTGTAGCGGTAGTGGCCCGGCAACGCGCCTTTGAACGCGCCCAAAAAGTGCGGGTCTGCTTCCCACGAGACACAAATCGGGTCGCCCATGATGTGGCTGGCAATGTCCACATTCGGGTAGATTTTTTTCAATGCATCCAAAGCCAGCTTGACCCGCTTCTCCACGCTTTGCGGCAGCATTTTTAACGCATCGCCCATCCACGCGTAAGAGAGGCAAATCACCGCCGGTTGGTCGGGCCCGTTGTCAAACAAGTAGGTGCCGCGTGTCAGCCGGTCGGTCAGCGTCATGCTCATCACGTCGCGCCCGGTCACCGGGTCTTTGTCTTTCCAAAACGGGCGGTCCACCATGACAAAAGTCTTGGACGACTGCATGTAGCGCGTGCGGTCCAGCGCCATCCATACCTTGTGCGAGAAGAGCGATTCTTCGCACTCAATTTGCGTGGTCAGCAGCCAGCTTTGGCAGGTGGTCAGCACGGCGGCGTAGGCGCGTTTGCTACCCCAGCAATCCGTCACTTCCAAGCGGCCATCGGCGGCGCGGGCAATGCGTGAGACGCCCGCGCGAGTAGCGCCTTGGTGCAGCGCCGACAAGGTGGTGCCTGCAGGCCAGTGCGTGATTTGCTCCGGCGCATGGCGCCACAGGCCGTGCGGCACCTGGTCGGCGCCGCCCACAATCAAGCGCTGGTTCTCGTCGCAGTTGGTCATCACCACGCGGAAGATTTCCAGCATGGAGTTGGGAAAATCCGAGTCCCACCCGCCGGTGCCAAAGCCCACCTGCCCAAACACCTCGCGGTGGTGAAACGACAGCCGCGCAAACGCTTTGGAGGTGGCCACAAAGTCGTAAAAAGTGCGGTCGTCCCACAAGGGGATGAGCGTGTTCCAGATGGCTTTGAGCGCAACGACATCTCGCTCACGAATGGCAGTTTGCACGCCAGAAAACCGCGCATCGGTCTCCAACGCTTCGGCCCACGCCTCGGCCACTTCCTTGAACAGCGGGGGCAGATCGGCCAGCGACTCGGCGTAGTAAGTTTGGCCTTCCAAATCAATCACCGTGCTGCCCGATGCCGGGGTGAGCGGGTTGGGAAACGCCTGCGATTGCAAGCCCAGCTTCTCAACGTAATGAAAGAACGCGGTGGACGACACGGGGAAGCGCATGCCGCCCAGCTCCGCCACCACGCCTTTTGTGCCCTCAAAAATTTGGGAGCGCAAGCGCCCGCCCATTTTGGAGGCCTCGTAGATCACCGGCTTGAGGCCGAGCTTCATGAGTTCATAAGCGGCCACCATACCGGCCATGCCCGCGCCCACAATGGCCACCTCTTGGCCCATCCGGCTGGCCGGCAGGCTGCCCAAGCCGCTGGGGTGACTGATCCAGTCGTCAAACGCGAACGGGAAATCAGGCCCAAAGTGGGTGATGGGCTTTAAAGGCGCGGCGGTGTGGTGCGTGGAACTCATGGCTCTCCTTGCTGGCAGCCAGAGCAAAAGGGTGCAATGCGCTGGGTGTGCCGTGAACGGTAAATAAGGGGGAGTGAACGCCGCCACTATACCGCTGCGCCCTGCTCAGGTATGCGCCATGCGCATGCCTGGATGAGAAATGGTTGATTGTGGGTTGCGCCTTGCGCCAGTAACATGCACAGCGCAACACCCCTTCCAACCCCTGTTCATTTATTCACGGAGATTTACCATGGCCCACGCTGCATTCAACTGGCAAGACCCTTTTTTACTGGACAGCCAACTCAGCGACGACGAGCGCATGGTGCGCGACGCCTCTGCCGCTTACTGCCAAGACAAATTGCAGCCCCGCGTGATTGAGGCCTTTCGCCAAGAGCAAACCGACGCCTCCATTTTTCGCGAAATGGGTGAACTCGGTTTGCTAGGCCCCACGATTCCCGAAGCCTATGGCGGCCCCGGTTTGAACTACGTGGCCTATGGCCTGATCGCCCGCGAAGTGGAGCGCGTGGACAGCGGCTACCGCTCCATGATGAGCGTGCAAAGCTCCTTGGTGATGGTGCCGATTTTTGAATTTGGCAACGAAGCCACCAAACAAAAATACCTGCCCAAGCTGGCTACCGGCGAGTGGATTGGTTGCTTTGGCCTGACCGAGCCAGACCACGGGTCCGACCCCGGCTCCATGATCACCCGCGCCCACAAAGTGGACGGCGGCTACAAGCTCACCGGCTCCAAGATGTGGATTTCCAACAGCCCCATTGCCGATGTGTTTGTGGTCTGGGCCAAAGAGGTGAGCGCGTCGGGCCAAGTGGGCCCGATTCGTGGCTTCGTGCTGGACAAGGGTGCCAAGGGTCTGTCCGCCCCCGCGATTCACGGCAAAGTGGGTCTGCGCGCCAGCATCACCGGCGAGATCGTGATGGACGGCGTGTTCTGCCCTGAAGAAAACGCGTTTCCTGAAGTTCAAGGCCTGAAAGGCCCGTTCACTTGCCTGAACTCGGCGCGCTACGGCATTGCCTGGGGCGCATTGGGTGCCGCCGAAGACTGCTGGTTCCGCGCCCGCACCTACACCATGGACCGCAAGCAATTTGGCCGTCCATTGGCCGCCAACCAGTTGATCCAGAAGAAGCTGGCTGACATGCAAACCGAGATTGCGCTGGGCCTGCAAGGCTGCTTGCGTTTGGGTCGCATGAAGGACGAAGGCACAGCGGCCGTGGAGATCACCTCGATTTTGAAGCGCAACAGCTGCGGCAAGTCGCTGGACATTGCGCGCTTGGCGCGCGACATGATGGGCGGCAATGGTATTTCTGATGAGTACGGCGTCGCGCGGCATTTGGTGAACTTGGAAGTGGTGAATACCTATGAAGGCACGCACGACATTCATGCGCTGATTTTGGGCCGGGCGCAGACGGGGATTCCTGCGTTTTCTTAAGGCTTTTTGGCTTCTAGCCCTTGCGCTACCTGCGCAAGCAGCTATCAACTGTGTAGCAATTCTTGCGTTGCAACCCCCACTCTCACCCCCAACCCCTCTCCCGCCCGGTGGGGCGAGAGAGGGTTGGGGAGAGCGGGGGGAAGAACACCCCGAGATATCGCAGCGCCTAAAGCACCCTGGGCGTAAAAGCTGAATCCCCCAGCATCCAAAAATGGACTTCAAAGCAATGACTGAAACCAAGCAACCCGGCGCCCTGTCGCACCTCAAAGTCCTGGACCTCTCCCGCGTGCTGGCCGGCCCGTGGTGTACCCAAATGCTGGCCGATTTAGGGGCGGATGTGATCAAGGTGGAGCGGCCCGTAGTCGGTGACGACACGCGCCACTGGGGGCCTCCGTTTCTCAAAGACGCGCAGGGCAACGACACCGATCACGCCACTTACTTCACCTCGTGCAACCGCAACAAGCGCTCCATCACCATCGACATGGCCAAGCCCGAAGGCCAGGCCTTGATTCGCCAAATGGCCTTGGACAGCGACATTCTGGTGGAGAACTTCAAGGTCGGCGGCCTGGCCAGTTATGGGCTGGATTACGCCAGCCTCAAAGCAATCAACCCGCGCTTGATTTACTGCTCCATTACCGGCTTTGGGCAAGACGGCCCTTACGCGGAGCGGGCGGGCTACGACCTCATGATTCAGGCCATGACCGGCATGATGAGCATCACTGGCCGCCCGGATGATGTGCCCGGCGGTGGCCCGCAACGCGTGGGCGTGGCGCTCACGGACCTGTTCACCGGCGTGTACGCCACCTCGGCCATTTTGGCGGCGTTGGAAGTGCGCAACCGCACCGGCGAGGGCCAACTCATCGACATGGCCTTGCTGGACGTGGGCATGGCCATTTTGGCCAACCAGGCAGCAGGCTTTGTGAACACCGGCAAGGTGCCGCAACGCCAAGGCAACAGCCACCCCAGTCTGGCCCCTTACCAAGACTTTCCCACCGAAGACGGCGCCATGCTGCTGGCCATTGGCAACGACGGCCAGTTTGCCCGCTTTTGCGAAGCCGCCGAGCGCCCGGAGTGGGCGACCGACCCGCGCTTTGCCACCAACACGCTGCGGGTCACGCACCGCGAGGCGCTGATTCCCGCCATGCAAGCACTTACCCGCACCCGCACCACGGCGCAGTGGATTGCGCTGCTGGAGAAAAAAGCCGTGCCCTGCGGCCCCATCAATGACATGGGCCAAGCGTTTGACGATGCCCAGGTCAAAGCCCGAAGTTTAAAGATAAATCAGCCTTTAGCCCCTGCTGCGCTTGCGCAAACAGCTATTGAATCCATAGCGACGGTGGCGAGCCCGCTGCGTTTGACGGCGACGCCACCGGTGCTGAACCGGCCCCCGCCGATGTTGGGCGAACACACCGACGAGGTCTTGGGTGAGATGGGTTTGACGACGAGCGCGATTGCGGCGTTGCGGGCATCCAAGGTCGTTTAGCGGCAGGGCACGCCGATCGGCGAACGCGTGGGTTCCCTGACCGTGGGGGTGGCGGGGAACTATTTGCACGGGGTTCAGCTTCGGTTCAGGCAGGGAATTGCACACTCACTCGCATCCCTACCTACACCCTGAAGGAGTGCGCATGAAACGTCTTTTAACCCCCACTTTGTTGCTCACCGCCGCCCTGGGCGTGCAATCTCAAACCCTGATCGACACCGCCCGCGTGCGCAGCGTCCAGCCGCAGTACGAGAGTAGCCGGGTGCCGCGCCAGGAATGCAGCAACCGCTGGCGGTCTGCGCGTGACAACCGCCACAGCCAGGCGGTCCAAGACGCCAATCAATACCCTACCCAATATGCCAATCCGTACCCAAGCCAAGAGGCCCAACGCAGTTACGGCGGTGCCGTCTTAGGCGGCTTGGCGGGCGGCGTGCTGGGCAACCAAGTGGGGGGTGGCAACGGCAAGGTGGCCGCCACAGCCATTGGTGCGGTGCTGGGCGCGTTTGTCGGTGACGGCTTTGACAACCGCAACGCGCGTCCTGCACCGGTCTACCCTGCCCAAAACTACCCCGCCCAGGTGTACCCAACCTCGGGGCACGGCCGCGACCGCTGCGAAACCGTTTATGAAAACCAGTCGCAGTTGACAGGCTACCAAGTGGTTTATGACTACCGGGGCCAGTCCTACAGCACCTTCATGCGCCACCACCCGGGCCAAAATATACGGGTCCGTGTGTCGGTTGAGCCCCTTGCCGAGTAATTCCATTTTCAGATCGATAGGCGCTTGGGCGCGAAGCCGCGGGCAGTGCAGACGCACGGCAAGGCGAAGCAACCACAGATCCTGTTGCGATGGCGTTGGAATAAGCCAAGCGCGCCAGCCGGGGTTAGGATGACCGCCCCGCGCCTGCGCTTGCATCACCAGAGACCCCATGAAACCTTTCATCACGCTCGCTTTGGCCTTCTTGACCGTGTGGGCCGCACCCGCTTGGGCACAGGTGAGCCGCGACGCCGCCGCTGCAACAGCGCGCCAAGCCACGGGGGGCCGCGTGTTGTCGGTGGAGCGCAGCGAACGCAATGGCCGTGCGGTGTGGCGCGTGAAAGTACTCACGGCGCAAGGCGAAGTCAAAGTGCTGTGGCTCGACGGGGCCACGGGACAACCGTTTTAGGCGCGTCCGTCCTCATCACCCCCCTTCAGCCATGCGCTTGCTACTGATCGAAGACGATGCCATTCTGCGGCTGAGCCTGAAACGCCAGCTCGAAGCAGAAGGCCACCGAGTGGACTTGGCCAGCGACGGCGAAGACGGCCTGTTTCAGGCCCGCGAATACCCGTTCGATTTGGCCATCATCGACTTAGGACTGCCCAAAGTGAACGGCATTACCGTGCTGCAAACGCTGCGCGCCGAGGGCCGCACGCTGCCCATTCTGGTCTTGACGGCTCGCAGCAGCTGGCAAGACAAAGTGCGGGGGCTAGAGGCCGGGGCTGACGACTATTTGGTCAAACCCTTTGAGTACCCCGAGCTGGCCGCGCGCGTGAAAGCCCTGCTGCGTCGGGCACTCAAAGCCACCTCAGATTCACTCCCCTTAGGTGCCTTGCGCGTTGACTTTTCAGCGCAAACCGCGTGGCTGAATGAGACCGTGCTGGACCTCACGGCGTTTGAGTACCGCGTGCTCGAACTGCTGGTGCGGGAACGTGCCCGCGTGGTGAGCAAACAAGAGTTGTCAGACTACCTGTACCCGCGTGACGAGGACCGCGACAGCAATGTGCTGGAGGTACTGGTGGGGCGGTTGCGGCGCAAGCTCGACCCTGACGGCCTGCTGAGCCCCATTGAAACGCTGCGCGGGCGGGGTTACCGCTTCGCATGGCAATAAAGACGCCGCTGTCGATTCGCGCGCGCCTCATCTGGGGC
>JBAQDW010000317.1:0-2293 GCA_049286445.1 Rhodoferax sp.
CAAAGTATAAATGTTTTTTTCTCCTCTATTATGAAAGTTTTCAAGATATTGAAACTGCAATCAGCAGAGAAAAGCAAATTAAAGGATGGACAAGAAAAAAGAAGGATGATTTAATTACTGGCTTCAATCAAACTTGGCGGTTTCTAAATAAAGACATTGAAGAATGATTTCGATTTAAAGTTTTTTTAGATTCTTCCTTCGTCAGAATGACATGCGCCGTCATTCCTAACAAAACGCAGCAAAAATTCCACTGTCATTCTGAACGCAGCGGAGCGGAGTGAAGAATCTCTTTTTGGTTTACAAGTCTTTTTCTGACAATTGTTGAGATTCTTCCTTCGTCAGAATGACAAGCGTCGTCATTCCTAACAAAACGCAGCAGAAATTCCACTGTCATTCTGAACGCAGCGAAGCGGAGTGAAGAATCCCTTTTTGGTTTACAAGTCTTTTTTTGACAACTGTTGAGATTCTTCCTTCGTCAGAATGACATGCGTCGTCATTCCTAACAAAACGCACCAGAAATTCCACTGTCATTCTGAACGCAGCGAAGCGGAGTGAAGAATCTCTTTATGATTGGAGATTCTTCCTTCGTCAGAATGACAGGGAGTTCGCACAAAAAAACCGCCCAATCAGGCGGTTTCCAGTAATATCAAAAATTTAATTAAGTAGGAACCACAGGATTTTCCGGCGGCACTTCTTGTCGGTGTACCAACAAGACATTGTACTGATCTGTTAATGCATTGAGTTGGTTGATCACCGTGATGTAAGGTGAGGGCGGAGTTTCTACCAAAGTATGCAACGCATCGATGCGGTCCCGAAGTGCGTAATACGTCACATTGGTTTCCTCTCTTTTCGATTTGATGGTATCGGGATTGGCGTCGCCATATTCCTGTGTGCGGGAAAGATATTCGGTGTTGAAGAGTGTATTGGCATCCTGCAGTTCATCGATCCAGGGTTGCAGACTGAAAGCGGTCACCGCCGCAGCCAATTCGGGTTTGTCGGCGAAATCAACGAGGAGGTTATTGATGGTTGCGGTTTCCGACATATAATTTTGGCGCGCAATCCCCACTCCGTAGATTGCCAAAGCCGTCAGTAATTTTTGGGCATTTTGTTTTTTGTCTGCTTCGTAATGATAGGAATAGCCCTGCAGAAAAGCAGTAATCCCGTTGATGGCATCATCTCTTCTTTGATCGAGCGCCAAGACTGCTTTGGTGCGGTCGTTGGCGAGGGCTTTTTTGAAAAGGTTTTCGAGTTCGGTGGTTTTTGCGGTAAAGGCAGCAAGTTTGGTGTCGATCTGCAAAGTGGCAGGATCATTCAGGTTGATGATGCCCGCAAAATCTTTCATGTACTGCAGGTATTCTGCGTTGCGGAGGATTCTTAAATCAATTGCATTCATAGTATTTGTGTTTAAATGTTCAGAATTTGTCGGAAAGCTCGTTACAGTAGTGCGGCAGGTTTTCCGCTTCAGCGGAAAGTCTGTTGCGCGGGTGTTTTGCCCTTTCCGCCTTACCGGAAAGTTTGTTACACGGGTGTTTGGGGTTTTCCGGTACGCCGGAAAGTTTGTTGCACGCGTGCTTTAAACTTTCCGGAAGTTTGGCAGAACTGCCACGGTTTTCTGCTGAAAATAAGTTGCATCGTGATGCGCTTCTTCTCTTGTTGGCTTACCCAAAATTAGAAAAAATATTGCTGAATTGGTAAAATATCAACTAAAAATTTTGATTGTTTTTAAATATTTTCGGTGGATTGGGTGTGTTTCGTGAAAAAACGAAGGTAGACGTCAGTGTAAATTACCACACAACTCGACAGACATTTGATAGAAAGGAAAGAAATATTGTAACTTGCAATTAATTAAAATAGATTGAAATGATAGTAGAAAAGACATTAAATCGAACATTACATATTGCAAAATCTTCTAAAAAAGACGAGTTCTACACGCAACTATCAGATATTGAAAGTGAATTGCAACATTACAATAAACATTTTAAAAACAAAGTGGTTTTCTGCAATTGTGACGACCCAAGAATTAGTAATTTCTTCACTTACTTTTCATACAACTTTGAGAATTTAGGGTTAAAAAAACTTATAACAACTTGTTATAAGAATCAAGAAAAAGATTTATTCGGAGAAGAAGAATCTGAAAACGCAGTATTTCTTGAATATGCAGGCGACAAAAATGGAAACAAAATTCCTGATGCAGAAGAAATTGGCGTAAAGCCTTTAAAAGGCGATGGAGATTTTCGCAGTAAAGAAAGTATCGACTTACTAAAGCAAGCCGATATTGTCGTTACCAATCCCC
>JBAQDW010000318.1:0-10483 GCA_049286445.1 Rhodoferax sp.
CCTACTACCCAAAGCGCAGCTTGTACAGTTTCCATCGTCAAACCCGCCTAAATCAGGAATTCTCGAGGATGATTCCCTCGATTAAATTAGCGACATCCTCGCACTTGTCCGTGATCGTTTCCAACAATTCATAGATAGCCTTGAGCTTGATCACCTCGCGAACATCAGGTTCTTCGCGAAACAGTTTGCTCATCGCGGTGCGCATGACTCGGTCAGCATCGCTTTCAAGCTGATCAATCTCTTCACAAGTTTTCAGCGCCGCATCAGCCGTGTCATGGTCAGCGATTTTGTCCAGCAAGCGCACGGCATCGCGCACGCGCTCGCAGCAGCGAACGCTGACGTCAGTCAACTGTGTGATTTCGTCCGTCATGTGGCGAACGTCATACAGGTTCATTGTCTCCGCAGAGTCCTGAATCAGGTCCGCCACATCGTCCATGGTGTTGATCAGGCTGTGAATTTGCTCACGATCGATCGGTGTGATGAAGGTCTTATGGAGCGCTTTATTCACTTCGTGCGTGACGCGGTCAGCCGCGCGCTCGGCCGCATCGACTTCGCCGGTGTACTTGTCACGCAGCCCCACATCGTTGTAATTGGCAACCAGCAAAGAAAAAGCTCGGGCTGCCTCCACGATTCGATCAGCATGCTGATTGAACATGGCAAAAAAATTATCTTCACGGGGCAGCAATTTGGCAAAGAACACGGCCAACTCCTCAATATGAAACAAGTCAAAAGCATGACATTTTTAAACTGCGCGCAGTTTAACCGCTGCTTTGTAGACGTCCCGCGCAAAAGAAACGCCCCATAACCTGCGTTATGGGGCGACTCAGTAGCTTGGAGTGCCTTGTGAAAAACCGTGAATTAAACGGTTGCTTCTGCCTTCACAGACGCCGCAGCATCCACATAGTCTTTGACTTTGTCGAAGTTCAGGTATTGATAGATGGTGTCACTGGTTGCAGTTAACACACCCATATCGGCCATGTACTCTTCCTTGGTCGGGATACGTCCCAACTTCGAACAGATAGCGGCGAGCTCAGCGCTTCCCAAATACACGAAGCTGTTCTTTCCCAACCGGTTGGGAAAGTTGCGAGTTGAGGTTGAGAAAACTGTGGCGCCCTCTCTCACCTGCGCCTGATTTCCCATGCACAAACTGCATCCAGGCATCTCCATGCGGGCACCCGCCGAACCCAAGACGCCGTAATGACCTTCTTCGGTCAACTGCTTGGCATCCATTTTGGTGGGTGGTGCCATCCAGAGCTTCACTGGGATGTCGCGCTTGTTCTCCAGCAACTTAGAGGCCGCTCTGAAATGCCCAATATTGGTCATGCAAGAGCCAATGAACACTTCGTCAATCGTCGATCCAGCCACTTCGGATAATGTTTTGACATCATCCGGATCATTGGGACAAGCGACGATCGGTTCGTGAATATCAGCCAAGTCAATTTCAATTACCGCTGCGTAATCTGCGTCCGCGTCACCCTTGAGCAATTGAGGATCAGCCAGCCACGCTTGCATGGCCTTGATCCGGCGATTGATGGTTCGTACATCTGAATAACCCTCAGCAATCATCCACTTCAACATGGTGATGTTGCTGGTGATGTACTCAATGATGGGTTCTTTATTCAGGTGCACGGTGCATCCACCGGCGCTGCGTTCTGCGGAGGCGTCACTCAATTCAAAGGCCTGCTCAACTTTCAGGTCAGGCAAACCCTCAATTTCCAGAATACGACCAGAAAACACATTTTTCTTGCCTTGTTTGGCCACCGTCAACAAACCCGCCTTGATGGCATACAGGGGAATCGCATTGACGAGATCGCGCAAAGTAATACCGGGCTGCATTTTTCCTTTAAAACGGACCAGCACACTCTCCGGCATATCCAAAGGCATGACACCGGTCGCGGCACCAAAAGCCACCAAGCCAGAACCCGCAGGAAAGCTGATTCCGATCGGAAAGCGCGTGTGACTATCGCCACCCGTTCCCACGGTGTCGGGCAGCAACATGCGATTGAGCCAACTGTGAATAATGCCATCGCCAGGACGCAAAGGCACACCGCCGCGTGTGCTCATAAAGTCGGGCAATTCGTGGTGCATCTTGACATCCACTGGCTTTGGATAAGCAGCGGTATGACAGAAAGACTGCATCACGAGATCAGCGCTAAAGCCCAGGCATGCCAGGTCCTTCAATTCATCACGGGTCATCGGACCAGTGGTGTCTTGTGAACCCACACTGGTCATCTTAGGCTCGCAATAGGTTCCCGGACGAACACCTTGCTGGTTGCCATTGACAACGGGCAAGCCACACGCTCGACCCACCATTTTTTGCGCCAGTGTGAAACCTTTATGGGTATCGACAGGATTCTGAGGCAAGCGGAACAGAGTGCTGACAGGAAGTCCCAAGGCCTCCCGCGCTTTAGCCGTCAATCCGCGTCCAATAATTAGCGGAATGCGACCACCCGCTCGCACCTCATCAAACAGCACCTCACTCTTGACCGTGAATTCGGCAATGACCTTACCGTCTTTCAGCGCTTTGCCTTCATAGGGTCGCAACTCAATCACGTCACCCATGGCCATTTGGCTCACATCCAGCTCAATGGGCAAGGCGCCAGAGTCTTCCATGGTGTTGTAGAAAATGGGTGCAATCTTGCCACCCAGGCAGACACCGCCAAAACGCTTGTTAGGCACAAAAGCAATGTCTTCACCAGTGAACCAAAGCACCGAATTGGTCGCCGACTTGCGTGAAGAACCAGTACCGACCACGTCACCCACATAGGCCACCAAATTACCTTTTTTCTTGAGGTCATTGATGAACTTCACAGGCCCCCGCTTGCCCTCCTCTTCAGGTGTGATGCCAGGACGGGGGTTCTTGTGCATGGCCAAAGCGTGCAATGGAATATCGGGCCGACTGAAGGCGTCAGGTGCGGGAGACAAATCATCGGTATTGATCTCACCTTCGACCTTAAAAACCGTCAATATGATGGACTCGGGGACTTCCGGGCGTTCTGTGAACCATTCAGCATCTGCCCAACTCTGCAAGACCGCCTTGGCTTGCACGTTGCCTTTGTCTGCCTTGTCTTTGACATCATGAAATTGATCAAACATCAACAAGGTGTTTTTCAAGCCATTAGCAGCCACTTCCGCTACTTCAGCGTCATCGAGTAAATCTACCATGGGGCTGATGTTGTAACCCCCCAGCATGGTGCCAAGCAATTCAAGCGCTTTCTCACGCGAAATTAATGCACATTTCTCTGTTCCGTGCGCTACGGCAGCCAAATAAGAGGCCTTCACTTTGGCCGCATCATCAACTCCTGCCGGGACACGGTAGGTGAGTAACTCAACCAGAGTCGCTTCTTCGCCCAAGGGCGGGCTCTTTAACAACTCAACGACTTCTGCCGTTTGCTTCGCACTCAATGGCAGCGGGGGGATGCCCAGGGCCGCACGTTCGGCGACATGGGCACGGTAAGCTTGCAACATATTCAACTCCTAAATAACCAAGAAAACGGGTAATTCTGCTTGCATGGCGGGGGCCAGCAGCTATTTAATTTGTAGCGCGTCCTGCGGGAAGATCCAAAATATTGGGGATCGGGTTGAGCACCAAAGCCGCCGTCACGGCGGCTTGCTCAGGGCTCATACAGGCGTCCGCTAAACGCTTGCCATGCTTTTGGTTCATCAACATGGATTTGTTGGCGACTTGCAGCCACACTGCCCCAGATTGGCGATCTTCTAGTCGAATTGCACCAGTGCTGGTGGCAACGGGGTACATCTTGAATTTCTCTCGCTTGATCTGAACATCGAAGAAACCTCGCGCTGCCGGATCAGCGGTGACCGTCACAAAGGCACCGAGCTCGCAAGGCATTTTTCCCTGGTAGACCACATCGGCGATGACCAGCTCACTGGCGGTTTGTCCGTTTGCAAAAAATGGAAGCGAGCCGCACAGCGCCAAAACAAATAATTTTTTCATGATGTCTCTTTGTCAGTGAGGCCGTCAGCCTCTACAAAAAATTCCTGGACGTCGTTGGGCATGGGCCGACCCGTTCGGTGCGCTCGTTCCAAAACTTGCCAGAAATAGCGGTAGCTTGCGCGATCATGCAACTTCCCTGAGAAAGAAATAGGTGCCCAATCAACCTGCGAAGCCTGGAGGATGATACTTGCCGCCTCTTGAATTTCAAGCTGTGAGGGCGAAAACGCATCCAAAATCGGGCGAATTTGAGCGGGATGAATACTCCACATCCGGGTGTAACCCAGCGCACGTGAGGCTTGGCGGGCCGCGTTTTGGATCGCACTCGCGTCGCCAAACTCCGTCACCACACAATGCGATGGCACCTTGCCGTGGGCATGACACGCCGCAGCGATTTCCAGCTTGGCGCGCACCACCAAGGGATGAGAAAACTGGTCAAGCGCCTGGCCTCTGACCTCTGGCTGAAAACCCATGGCGCTGGCAGGAATAGCGCCTCCATGCGCCGACACAAAATCCATTAATCCAAAACTCAACGATTGAACCCGAGGATGCGCCGCAATTTCCAGGACATGAAAAACGGCAGCTGGCGATTCGATCAAAACATGAAGCGGCAGCGGGCTCAGACGGCTGCTCTGAGCAGCCCAATGGTCAATGCGCTCAGCTGCAAAATCTATATCCGCAACAGATTCCACCTTGGGGATCATCACGTGACACAACGCCGAGCCAGCACCCCCCACGATGATTTCTACGTCTTGCTCGAAACACACATGACCCACAGGGTGCACCCGTGCAGCGACGCGTGGTGCTACTTTTCTAATAGTGGCTTGCGCATGATTGGCAAGGGCTACGACCATATTTGCATGGTCGCTTTCGCCCCCCACAGGCGCACCGTCCTCACAATCCAGCGTGACATCAAAAACGCAGGTACCCCACTCCTGCGCCATCTCCGACTGCAGCGCCAAACTCTTGCGCATCCGCGCTTCGACACCGCAATAGTGGTCGCACACGGGCAAGGGATCCGCCACTGAAGCTCCAAGAAGAACGTCGCGGGGATGTCTCATTGCCAGTGCCAGTGGTAGTGCCAAATGACAGAGCGTCTAATTAAAGCAGGTGGGCAACGCCCGCTTGCTCGTCTTGCAATTCTTTGAGGGTTTTGTTGATGCACTCTTGGCTGAATTCGTCAATAGGCAAATCCTGAACCACGGTGTACTCACCGCCCTCACAGGTCACGGCGAAGCCAAACAGGGTGTCCTTGGGGATGCCGTACTGACCGTCTGATGGAACACCCATCGTGACCCACTTGCCGTTGGTGCCCAAGGCCCAGTCGCGCATGTGATCAATGGCGGCATTGGCAGCCGATGCAGCCGATGACACGCCGCGCGCAGCAATGATGGCTGCACCGCGCTTGCCCACGGTGGGCAAGAATGTGTTGGCGTTCCATTCTTGATCGTTGATCATGTCTTTGACGCTGTCACCGTTGATGGTGGCAAAACGGTAATCCGCGTACATCGTGGGTGAGTGGTTGCCCCAAACGGTCAGCTTCTCAATGTCTGCCACAGGTTTGTTGGTCTTGGCGGCGATTTGACTCAACGCACGGTTGTGATCCAACCGAAGCATGGCTGTGAAGTTTTTGCGTGGCAGGTCGGGCGCGCTTTTCATGGCAATGTAGGCGTTGGTGTTGGCAGGGTTGCCCACCACCAGTACTTTGACATTTCGGCTAGCGACCGCATTGAGCGCCTTGCCTTGAGCGGTGAAAATTTCTGCATTGACTGCCAGCAACTCTGCACGCTCCATGCCAGGGCCACGGGGGCGTGAGCCAATCAACAACGCGTAATCAACATCTTTGAATGCCGTCATGGGGTCGCTGTGCGCCTCCATGCCCACCAGCAAAGGAAAAGCACAATCTTGGAGCTCCATCATCACACCTTGAAGTGCCTGCTGCGGCTTTTCCATGGGCACTTCCAACAACTGCAAGATCACGGGTTGGTCTTTGCCCAGCATTTCGCCCGAGGCAATGCGAAAAAGAATGGCGTAACCAATTTGACCTGCTGCGCCGGTAACGGCAACGCGGACGGGCTTTTTGCTCATATTGAAAACTCCAGAAGTGTTGTGAAACGAGGATGAACCGATTCAAACACTTTGCTTGAACCGTTAGGAAATTCGCGTCGAATTTTACTCTGGAAAACCCTGACAGGTCAACCTGTCTTATGTCTTATATAAGAGATATGATTGAGTGCACGCCGGCCTGTGCGCCGACCTATTTCAGCATGCCTCAAACACCACCTGCATCCACAGAAAAACCCACGTTCCCACTGGGTGACAGCACGTTGCCGGGCGCCCTGCCCACGCCCGCTTTCAGTCCGCTTTACCGACAAATCAAAGGCTTGATCCTTAATAGCCTGCGTCTGGGGGAATGGAAGCCTGGTGAAGCGATTCCCAGCGAGATGGAGCTCTCAGCGCGTTTTCAGGTGAGCCAGGGAACTGTTCGCAAAGCGATCGATGAACTCGCCACCGACAACCTCTTGATTCGCCGACAGGGCAAGGGCACGTTTGTTGCAACCCACACAGAACAACAAGTCCAGTTTCGTTTTCTTAAATTGGTGCCCGACGTTGGCGCACCCGGCAGCGAAGGACCCGCCCAGCGAGACATCATTGAGTGCCGACGTGTTCGCGCCACCATCGACATCGCACACGCCCTGACTTTGCGGGCGGGTGATGCCGTCTTGCAAGTCAGGCGCGTATTGAGCTTTATGGGTACGCCCACCATCGTGGAAGATATCTGGTTACCTGCAGCCACCTTCAAAGGACTGACGGCGGAGCGGTTGACCCGCTACAAGGGCCCGACCTACGCACTCTTTGAAACAGAATTCAACGTGCGAATGGTTCGCGCCGAAGAAAAACTACGGGCTCAGCCCGCTTTGAACGGCCTTGATAAGCTCCTTGGTATAGCGCCGGGCACACCCATCCTCAGCGCCGAACGAATTGCCTATACCTACAAAGACATCCCCATGGAGCTGCGTCGCGGCTACTACCGCACCGATACGCACCATTACCACAACACGCTTATCTGACAAAACAAAAGACCCGTCCATTCGTCAGAACCCCGCATGAAATCACGCGTCCTTGAACGGGTTGTGTGCGGGAATGACCCTCGATTGGCGCCATATGGACATTGCGGATTATTATAAAAATGCGTGGTGAAAAACTTAGGAATGCAGTGGACGTCAAAATGTACCGGACCCATCGGCTAGGAATCTGTAACCCCCGTGTCAGGTAGGGATTGGACACGCTCCAAAATGAAACATTCCAGGCTTTTAACAGGCTTAATTTCTGCCAATCGAGCCGGTTTTGTCCGGATCGGTATAGATTAATGCTGCATTGCAATAGAATTTCACCCGAACCAACCACTGCCGGTTACGAAGCAGTTACTCAAAACTTAGAAAGCCAAGTATGTCCGAATCAGCGACAAGCGCAGCAAAAAAACGGCCCGAGTTTCGCAACATCAATGCGTTCAAAGACCTTCCCACCTACCGCCTGCCCGTGGCTGGCATTGTGTCCATCCTTCATCGAATCAGCGGCTTCATCATGTTTTTGCTGATGCCGTTCATCATCTGGATGTTTGACACGTCCATCTCCTCTGAAATCTCATTTGCCAAATTCACGTCAACCTTCAACATAGGCATGTTGGGCCTACCTGGCATCCTTTGGAAGTTGGTCGCTTTGGGATTAATTTGGGCGTACTTGCACCACCTGATTGCAGGCCTTCGCCATCTCTGGATGGACACGCACCACGCTGCAGTGAGCAAAGAGTTCGGCCAATCTTCCGCTGTATTTACGCTAGCGGTCAGCGTCGGACTGACGGTGATCTTGGGTGCCAAATTGTTTGGCCTTTATTAATTAGAAAGTACACACCATGTCTGTCAATTACGGAACCAAGCGCATTGTTGTTGGCGCCCACTACGGCACCCGGGACTGGCTTGCGCAGCGGGTCACGGCCTTCCTCATGGCTCTTTTCACCCTGTTGCTTTTAGCCCAGGTGATTTTTACCAAAGGGTCAATTGGTTATGAGCAGTGGGCCGGCCTATTCTCGGCCCAGTGGATGAAAGTGCTGACCTTCTCCGTCATCGTCGCCCTGCTTTATCACGTCTGGGTCGGTATGCGCGACATCTGGATGGACTATATCAAGCCGGTTGGATTGCGTCTGGCACTTCATGTTTTCACCATTGTCTGGCTGCTGGGCTGCGCAGGCTGGGGCATTCAAGCCCTGTGGCGCTTCTAAGGCGCATCCAAGCTCTCTTTGCCCATTTTGGCGATTTAGACTCCTTAAAAAATCATGACTGCTACATCTCAACTTCCTAAACGCAAATTTGACGTTGTCATCGTCGGTGCCGGTGGCTCCGGAATGCGTGCGTCACTGCAACTTGCCCGCGCGGGCCTTAACGTTGCTGTTCTCACCAAAGTCTTTCCCACCCGCTCACACACCGTTGCAGCGCAAGGGGGAATTGGGGCGTCTTTGGGCAATATGGCCGAAGACAATTGGCACTACCACTTTTACGACACCGTGAAAGGCTCCGACTGGCTTGGTGACCAAGACGCGATCGAGTTCATGTGTCGTGAAGCACCCAAGGTGGTGTATGACCTTGAGCACATGGGCATGCCTTTTGACCGCAACCCCGACGGCACTATTTACCAACGTCCGTTTGGTGGCCACACCGCCAATTACGGCGAAAAACCAGTTCAACGCGCCTGTGCAGCGGCAGACCGCACGGGTCACGCCATGCTGCACACGCTGTACCAACAAAACGTGAAAGAAAGAACCAGCTTTTTTGTTGAGTGGTTGGCCATGGACCTGATTCGTGATGAGGCGGGTGACGTCGTCGGCGTAACTGCGTTGGAGATGGAAACTGGCGACGTTCACATCTTTGAAGCAAAAACCACCTTGCTGGCAACCGGTGGCGCGGGACGTATTTTTGCAGCTTCCACCAACGCCTTTATCAATACCGGCGATGGACTTGGCATGGCGGCACGTGCCGGCATTCCACTGGAAGATATGGAATTTTGGCAATTCCACCCCACCGGCGTTCACGGGGCGGGCGTGTTGTTAACGGAAGGTTGCCGAGGTGAGGGCGCTATTTTGCGGAACAGCAATGGCGAACGATTCATGGAGCGCTACGCCCCTGCGTACAAAGACTTGGCACCGCGTGACTATGTCTCACGCTGTATGGATCAAGAGATCAAGGAAGGCCGTGGCTGCGGCCCCAACAAGGACTACATCAACTTGGACATGACCCACTTGGGTTCCGAGACCATCATGAAGCGCTTGCCTTCAGTCTTCGAAATCGGTCATAACTTCGCCAACGTGGACATCACAAAAGAGCCCATTCCCGTCGTTCCCACGATTCACTACCAAATGGGCGGTATTCCGACCAACATCAATGGCCAAGTGGTGGTGCAAAACATGGAGAACAAAAGCGAGGTGGTAAACGGTTTATATGCGGTTGGCGAATGCTCTTGCGTGAGCGTGCACGGTGCAAATCGTTTGGGTACCAACTCGTTGTTGGACTTACTGGTGTTTGGCCGCGCTGCTGGCAACCATATCGTTGAATTCAACAAAACGGCTACCCACAAACCGTTACCGGCCAATGCAGCTGATGCCACCTTGGCTCGCATTGCCCGCTTGGACAACGCCACAGACGGCGCCTACGCTCAAGATGTGGCCGATGAGATTCGAGCGGCGATGCAGTTGTACGCTGGTGTGTTCCGCACACAAGCCATGATGGACAAAGGCGTGGTGAAGATTGCTGAACTACGGGAAAAAGTCAAAGCCATCGGTTTGAAAGACAAGTCCAAGATTTTCAACACCGCACGGATCGAGGCGCTGGAGGTTGAAAATCTCATTGAAGCGGCTCAAGCCACCATTGTTTCAGCCGCCGCACGCCGTGAAAGCCGTGGTGCACATTCTGTTAATGACTACGGCGACACCGCTGAGCATCCCAATGGGCGTAACGATACGGAGTGGCACAAGCACACGCTGTGGCACAGCGCTACCAACTCACTGACTTACAAGCCAGTTCAGATGAATCCGCTCACCGTCGAGTCGATTCCGCTCACTGTGCGCAGCTTCTAAGTCATCGCCCAGCGAATCAGATCAGAGAGAAAATATATGTCAAAACGTACATTCCAAATCTACCGCTACGACCCTGATACAGACGCCAAGCCGTACATGCAAACCATCGTGGTTGAACTCGATGGCAAAGAGCGCATGCTGCTGGACGCCTTAATGAAACTTAAGGCCATGGATCCCACCATCTCCTACCGCCGTTCATGCCGCGAAGGCGTGTGTGGTTCTGATGCCATGAACATTAATGGTAAAAACGGTTTGGCCTGCCTGACCAACATGCTGACCCTGCCCGACACCATCGTGCTCAAACCCTTGCCCGGGTTGCCGGTGGTTCGCGACTTGATTGTTGACATGACGCAGTTCTTCAAGCAATACAACTCCATCAAGCCCTATTTAATCAACGACAACGT
>JBAQDW010000319.1:0-16249 GCA_049286445.1 Rhodoferax sp.
GTTTCGATCGCACGCGACAACTCGGCTTTGCGGGCATCCAAACTGCGCAGAGAGAACGTGGCTTCTTGCGCTTGGCGCTCCAGGCTGCGCTGCTGCTCCCGGCATTCATTGAGTTTTCGCTCGGCACTGATGACGCGTTCATCCAACTGGGCGTGGCGCTCTTGGGTGTCGGCCAGTTGCATGTCCAGCTCTTCAAAGCGCGCCTCAGCCATCACACGCCGCTCTTGCAGGTCTTCCAGTTGGGCGTCCACCTCGGCCAAGTCGCCTTCAATCTGGGCACTGCGCAGTCGCGCCTGTTCCGCCATTTGGGTGAGGCGCAGGGTCTCCACCTGCAGGGTGTGGGAGCGGCTTTGGCTCTCGCTGGCCTCGCGGCGCACGGCTACCAGCCGTTGCGAGGCATCGGCATAAGCGGTTTCGGCCCGCACCAAGGCCGTGCGGGACTCGTCGCTGATCAGAACCTGCGCTTTGATTTGCTTCTCTAAATTCTCAATTTCTTGCGCCCGGCCCAGTAAACCGGCTTGCTCCGAGTCGGGGGCGTAAAAACTCACCCCATAAGGGCCCACTGAGTGGCCGCCTTTGACAAAAATCAGCTCGCCTGGCTGCAGTTCGGCTCGCTGGGCCAGCGCGTCTTCAAAGCTGGCCGCCGTGAAGCAGCCTTGCAACCAATCGGTCAACACCGCTTTTTGGCCGGCATCGTTGACCCGCAGCAGATCGCACAGACGCGGCAAGGCGCTGGGGGCTTCAGGCAATGCGGCCAAGGGTGGGCTGTAAAACGCCAGTTTGGCGGGCGGGGCGTCATGGCCAAACGCGCGCACCATGTCCAGGCGCGAGACCTCCAGCGCGCCCAGCTTCTCGCGCAAGGCGCCTTCCAGCGCGTTTTCCCAGCCTTGCTCGATGTGAATGCGGCTCCACAGACCTTGCAAACTCTCTAGCCCATGCTTGGCCAGCCACGGTTGCAGTTTGCCGTCGGTTTTGACTTTGTCTTGCAGCGCTTTGAGCGCCTCCCTGCGGGCTGACAAATCAGCCAGACGCGACGACTCGGTGTTGACGGCCAGTTGGTGGCTGCGCCGGGCCTCGTCCAATTGCGGCACGGCGTCTTGCAACTCTGCCAAGCGCGCCTCGGCCACGTCCGTGCTCTTTTGTGCCTCGTCTAACTGGCTTTGCAGCGCCAGCAAGCGGTCTTCATCGGGAGAGACCAAGGCCTTGCGGTCGGTGGTCAAGCGCTCGCGGCGGGTGGTTAACTGGCGCGACTGCTCTTCAATGCTGCGCTGGTCAGCGGCCAGCACCTGAATTTGCTGCTGCACTTGGGCCACGTTGCCCCGCTGCTCATTGGCACTTTTTTGGGCCACCCGAAACGCGTCTTCCAGATCGGGCAACTGTTGCGCCTGGTCTTCGACCTGCGCTGCCAACAGCTCCGTTTGCTCCTCACCGACCTCGGCCAGCGCCAACAAATTTTCAATCTCAGACTCGGCGTCGTCTTGGCGCGTCAGCCATTGGCCCGCCTGCTCTTTGAGCGTGACCAAGCGTTGTTCCACCCGTTGGCGCCCCTCCACCACAAAGCGAATTTCAGCCTCCAGCCGCCCGACCTCGGTGCTGGCCTCGTACAGTTGGCCTTGGGCCTGGTTGACATGATCGCCCGCAGCGTAATGCGCTTGGCGCACGGTTTCCAGCTCGTTTTCAATCGCGCGCAGGTCAGCCACGCGGCCCTCTAACGCGTTGACAGCGTCCAGCCCCTCGGCGCGCACTTTGGCTTGATCGGCTTCGGACTCGGTGCGTTTCAAAAACCAGAGTTGATGCTGCTTGAGCGTGACGTCGGCGTTGAGGCGGTTGTAACGCAGCGCCACTTCGGCTTGTTTTTCCAACTTTTCGAGGTTGGCATTCAGCTCGCGCAAGATGTCGTCAACACGGGTCAGGTTCTCTCGCGTGTCAGAGAGCCGGTTTTCGGTTTCCCGGCGGCGCTCTTTGTACTTGGAAACACCGGCGGCCTCCTCCAGGAACAGACGCAACTCTTCGGGCTTGGACTCGATGATCCGGCTGATGGTGCCCTGGCCAATGATGGCGTAGGCGCGTGGGCCCAGCCCCGTGCCCAGAAACACGTCTTGCACGTCACGCCTTCGCACCGGCTGGTTGTTGATGTAGTAACTGCTCGTGCCGTCGCGGGTCAGCACGCGTTTGACGGCAATTTCTTCAAACTGGTTCCACTGGCCGCCCGCGCGGTGGTCGGCGTTCTCGAACACCAACTCCACACTGGAGCGACTCGCCGGCTTGCGTGTGGTGGTGCCGTTGAAAATCACGTCTTGCATGGACTCGCCACGCAACTCAGACGCTTTGGACTCACCCAGCACCCAGCGCACGGCATCCATGATGTTGGATTTGCCGCACCCGTTCGGCCCCACCACTCCCACCAATTGCCCTGGCAGCATAAAAGTGGTGGGTTCGGCAAAGGACTTGAATCCCGATAGCTTGATTGAATTAAGACGCACGGATCGTAGAAAGGTCTGGCTGGCGAGTGAAACGGGGGCCGCCGGGACACCCAGCAGCAGGCGTCGATGATAACTTGCAGGACGGGGCGAACATCGCCGTGTCCAGAGTCAAACCCCTAGAACGGAGCAGCAAAGCAGCGCACGCCAACGCTCCTCAATTAGTAGCGCCTTGCGCAATGGGGACAAGGGCTACAGCCCGATTTGCCTTTAAAAAACAGGCCCACTTTGCGCGGGCTCAGCCCCCGATAAACAAGCAAAGAGCCTGCGCCCCGCCCCGCAAGCGCTGGGTCAACCCGCTGCAAAACGGCACGGTTCCAATGCCACCCAAAACACTATCAAATAAGGAGCTTCTTGCGCAATGCCAGCGTGGGCTAGAGGCACTTTTACCCCTTGAAAGTATGGGCAACACTGGGCGCTGCACCGGTCAGCCCAAAGCGGCCATCGACCCTGTGCCCCGCTTACGCCAGTTCCTGCGCGACCCGGCCTTGCGCCAACGCCATCACTTCCCGCGCGGGCTGCCCTTTCAAGCGGTGGTCGCTCCAGATTTGACGCCAACGGCGCGAGCCCGCCAAGCCATGGCGCAACCCCAGCATGTGGCGGGCAATCGAATACCAAGGCGTGCCGTGGGCCGCCGCTTCACGCGCCATGTAGGCCACCATCTCTGCCTCCACGCTCTCTCGGGTCAGCTCGGTGGGGGCGGCGCCATAAAAGGCCGCGTCCCACTCGCTCAACCACCACGGGTTGTGGTAGGCCTCACGGCCCAGCATGGCACCATCCAAATGCTGCAATTGCTCGGCCACCTGCCCGGTGGTGGTGATACCGCCATTGACGACGATCGTCAACCCGGGGAAATCACGCTTCAATTGGTGCACCACGTCATAGCGCAGCGGGGGAATCTCGCGGTTTTCCTTGGGCGACAACCCTTTGAGCCAGGCGTTGCGGGCGTGCACGATGAAAGTGGTGCAACCGGCGTCGTTCAAGGTGCCCACAAAGTCGCGTACAAAACCATAGCTTTCGTCTTTGTCAATGCCAATGCGGTGTTTGACGGTGACCGGAATCTGCACCGCGTCCAGCATGGCTTTCACCCCGTCGGCCACCAGCGCGGCCTCATTCATCAAACACGCACCAAACGCGCCGCGCTGCACGCGCTCACTGGGGCAGCCGCAGTTCAAGTTGATCTCGTCGTACCCCCATTGCTCGCCCAAGCGGGCACAGTGCGCCAGATCAGCCGGCTCACTGCCGCCCAGCTGCAGCGCCACGGGGTGCTCCTCGGCGTTGAATTGCAAGTGGCGCGCCACGTCGCCATGAATCAGCGCGCCGGTGGTCACCATTTCGGTGTACAGCAAGGCATGGCGCGACAACAGGCGGTGCAAATAGCGGCAATGCCGATCGGTCCAGTCCATCATGGGGGCGACGGACAGTTTCCAGCGATCGGGGGGAATAGAAGTTTGGGTCGGCATAAGTCCGCGATTATCCGAGGTTGTCTTTCAGCGTACGAAGAAGTGGCGAGGGCGGTTGGGAGCGTCCTTTGACTCGACTGAGGCCAAAGTGGCCCCAAACGCACCGCCCATCTCCGCGCAGCACCAAAGGCGCGCCTGAGGGGCAAACTCGGATTATCCCAATCTGCGCCAGCGGCGTGGCCTACGGGTGCGCAGGGGGTCGTAAACCCAGGGGCGCTTGGCGCTGCACTCGCTTAACAAACGCACGGGCCCCACTGGGCTTACAAGGTGACGCACCAAGGCGCAGCATCATGGGCATAGGCCATCCACAGGGCCCAACCCGCACTGGCCGCCAGCGCCAGCCCTGCCACTCTCACCCCCCAGTCGCCTGTGCTGCCACCGCCCAGTCGCAACCACAACCAAGGCCCTGCCAGCAAAGAGACGCCCGAACCCAGCGCAAACAAAGCCATCACCATGGCACCGCTGGCCGCGTGGCCGCTGAGGGAAGCAACCAGCAAGGCAGAGTAGAGCAAGCCGCAAGGAAGAAAGGTCCACAGCGCACCAATGACCAGTGGGGCCCCACGCCCACTGCCTTGCGCCAGCGCGCGGGCTCCCGCCCAAATCTTTTTGCCGGTGGTCTCTAGCCACACAGGCTGGCGCGCTTTCCACAACAACAGCAGGCCCAACACCAAAGTGGCCACGTGAAACAGCGTCCAAACCGGTCGAAGCGCGGCCGACTGCACCGTGAGCCAACCCAGCCCTTGCATGGAGGCGGCCGCAAGGGCCCCCAGTGCGGAATACCCCGCCAGTCGCCCCAACTGAAAACTGAGCAAAGCCGTGTTTTTATGCGGTCCCGCCGCTTGGCCAATGCCGGCACACGCCGCGCCACACATGGCAATGCAATGGGGCCCACCGGCGAGTCCCATCAAGAGTGCGGTGACCGCAAGAGAAGTTTGCATGCAGCGATGCTAGATGACTTTGGAAAACCGGGCGCGCGCATGGTCAGCCTGCCTGTACCGGTCAAAGACCATGGCCACCGCACGCACCCCATACAAACCCGCCCCAGTGACTTGGATGCCCGCCTCATCGACCACGACCCAGCCTTGATGGACAAAGGGCGTCAACAAGGCGAATTCCGCTGCGAAATAATGCCGAAAATCAATCAAGTAACCCAGTTCAACGGCCTCAAACGACACCTCGCCCTGACACATCAGCGCCATGATGATGGCGCGCCGTATGAGGTCATCACGGGTCAGGGCAATGCCGCTGACCACAGGAAAAAGCCCCTGCTTCAAGCGGTCGGTATAGGCCTCCAATGTTTTGGCATTTTGGCTGTAGCAAGCACCGATGCGCCCCCGAGCGGACAGGCCCAGTCCGATCAAATCGCAGTCAGGCTGGGGGCTGAACCCCTGAAAATTTCGGTGCAAACGCCCTTGTCGCTTGGCGATGGCCAAGGCATCGGTGGGCAAGGCGAAATGGTCCACGCCAACAAACACATAGCCCGCACTCAGCAAGGCCGCCACCGCGTTGGCGTGGATGCGTTGTCTGGCGGCGTTACTGGGCAGCGCCTCGGTGGCGATGTGGCGCTGCGGTTTGAAATACGCCGGCTGATGCTCGTAGGCATACAACGCAATGCGATCGGGGGCCCATGCCAGCACCTCTGAGAGGGTGCGTTTGAACGACTCGGGGCTCTGGTGGGGCAGACCATGCATCAAATCGACGTTAATCGAATCAAAGTGACGCTGGCGAGCGTCATGAAACAGTTGGGCAACGTCTTGGGCGGGCTGCACCCGGTGCACGGCCTTTTGAACCGCGGTGTCGAGGTCTTGCACGCCGATACTCAAGCGGTTAAATCCCAATGCCACCAGCGCATCCAGTCGCGAGGCATTCACGGTGCGCGGATCAATTTCGATGGTGTAGTCCCCGCCCGGAAGGAATTTGAAGTGTCGGCGCAACATTTGCATCAAGTCGCCCAATTCTGTATCACTAAAAAAAGTGGGTGTACCACCCCCCAAATGCAGTTGATTCACCGCTTGGCACCCGCCCAATACGGCGGTGTGCAGTTCAACCTCACGGGTCAAGAGCTTCAAATAAGACGCGGCGTGCCCATGCTGACGGGTGACCACGGTGCTTGAGGTGCAAAAGTAACATTGCGTTTCACAAAAAGGAATGTTCACGTTGAGGCTCATGGGCCGCCCTGTTATCGCCGGGCCGCAGCGGCGCAGCTCCAGCGCCTGCCTGTACTCGTTCGCCGAAAACGCCTCCACAAATCGGTCCGCACATGGAAAAGAGGTGTAACAAGGGCTCGTGCTGGTCATCCACTTGAGCAGGTCATTATTCAAATCAGGAGGGGCGGTGATGGCAGCGGCATTCATGGGCAAATCCTTGGCAAGACGGGCAATATGCCTTCAAGCCGCCCCGTGATTCTTGACTTGGGTTAACTTCACCACAAATAATTTCAGGGCTCCAAGTTGACGTAAATCAGGAAGAACGGAAATAGACGCCAATTGATGCCAAAATAGTCCATATGAACCCCATCACGTTAAAAGTCGCCTGTTCCAGTTGCAACCTGAAAGAGCTTTGCATGCCGCTTGGATTGACGCCTGCCGAGTTAGATCGCGTTGACGATGTGGTCGCATCCCGGCGCAAGGTCAAACGGGGCAGCACCCTTTTCAGAACCGGTGAAAAATTCACCAGCCTTTTCGCCATTCGCACCGGTTTCTTCAAAACCAGCGTGGTCTCCGAAGATGGCAAGGACCAAGTCACCGGCTTCCAGATGGCGGGGGAAATCCTCGGACTCGATGGCATTGTGAATGACCACCATACCTGCGAAGCTGTGGCGCTGGAGGACGCGGAAGTGTGCATCATGCCCTTTGACCGGGTGGAGGAGCTCTCACGAGAGGTGGTCTCTTTGCAGCGCCATGTTCACAAAATCATGAGCCGTGAGATTGTGCGTGAGCATGGGGTGATGTTGTTGCTGGGCAGCATGCGCGCGGAGGAGCGGTTGGCCGCATTTTTGTTGAATTTGGTTCAGCGCCTGAATGCGCGTGGCTTCTCTCAAACCGAGTTGGTGCTGCGCATGACCCGCGAAGAAATTGGCAGTTACTTGGGTTTGAAGCTGGAAACCGTGAGCCGCACCTTCTCAAAATTTGTGGATGACGGCATTGTGGAAGTAAAGCAGCGTCACATTCGCATTTTGAATGCCGAGATGCTCAAGGACATCGTCAACCCAAAATCATGTAATTGATTTTTAGCAGACGCAAAAAAAACCGGTTCGACCGGCTTTTTTTATTGACGGGTGCCCAAGGCACCTCGTCCCTGTCACCACTCAAGCGAACATTTACTTGGGCATGATCACGCTGTCGATGACGTGAATTACGCCATTGTCCGCCACGATATCAGTGGCGGTGACTTTGGCACCGTCCACCATGACGCCACCCATGGTTTTGATCGTGATCTCAGAGCCTTGAACGGTTTTCACTTTTCCGGCTTTGACATCAGCGGCCATCAGTTTGCCCGGAACGACGTGGTAGGTCAAAACGGCTGTCAGTTTGGCTTTGTCCTTTAACAGCGCATCGAGGGCGTCTTTCGGAATTTTGGCAAATGCGGCGTCAGTGGGTGCAAAAACCGTGAAAGGCCCAGGCCCCTTCAAGGTATCAATCAAGCCTGCAGCGGTGAGCGCCGTTGCCAAAGTTTTAAAGCTTCCGGCCGCTACAGCGGTGTCAACGATGTCCTTGGCTTGAACGGAAAAAGCAACGCCGAGGGCCAAAACTGTCGCAAAAATGGTTTTTTCATGAAGCTCTCCTAAAGAGGTGGGTTGGATTCGTACCGCCAAAAATGTGGCGTGGGCGAATAATACAACCAATAGGTATCCTTAAATTCTTTGAGGGATAAAAAAATACTAATTAGTATTTTTTAGAACTCTTTGAACTGCATCCAGCACGGCCGGCTCAAGCATTGCCAAAGCCATGTACCTGTTAACGAGCGCCAAAGTGGGGGGGGCGTGTCACTGTTTTTGCTATTCAATTGGTAGCTGCTCGCGCTTCCACCATATGGGCTTAAAGCCGATAAGCATCACAATACAATGCGGGGATGACCGCCCACAATACGCCCCTCTTCTACACCGCCCACACCGAACCTGACGCGCAGCAGTTTGACGCATGGACCGCACACCCGCTATTAGTCTCTATGGAGCAAGGCGGCATCGAGTGGCCCAGCTCTTGCCGGGGCGGCAACTGTCGAACCTGCATTGGCAAGCTCACACAGGGCAGCGTTCGCTATGAGATGGAGTGGCCCGGCTTGAGTGCCGAGGAAAAAGCGGAAGGTTATGTGCTGCCCTGCGTCGCGTACCCGTGCTCAGACCTCACCATTGAAAGAGAGACGCTATGAGGCCGAACGGGAGTCGGGGCTGGGAATTTTTTTGAAGCGAATTTTCCGGTCCAGCTCAATGGCATCTTTCTTGATTTGGCGTTCGGCATCAATTTTTTGCCCTTGCGCCAACCAAGCCACAAACTCTGCTGGCGTTTCCAGCGAGATGCGCCCCATCGCTGCAGCCCGGAAGTCGTAGATGGCAATTTCTGCCGCTTTTTGAAGATTGACGCGCTTGCCTCCCTGCAACGCACCTCGTTTGCGTCCAATGGTTTCCAGCAACTCTTCCTCTGTCATTTGCGCTACGCCCTCCAACTTGAAGCGTGCCTCGACCTGCGCGGGATAGTGGGCAATCAAATAGCTCAACAACTCCAGCGCCACCTCCTCTTCATTGAAGGCGTTGCGTCCAATCGCGCCGCTGGCCGCCAAGTTGTAGCCACTTTTGGCGACGATGATGCGGGGCCAAAGAACACCCGGCGTGTCGTAGAGGTAAAAGTCGTCGGCCATTGAAATTCGCTGTTCCAGCTTGGTAATGCCCGCCTCGTCACCGGTTTTGGCGGCCCGCTTGCCTGCGAGCGTATTGATCAGCGTGGATTTGCCCACATTGGGGATGCCACAAATCAGCACCCGCATGGGTTTAACCATGCCGCCCCGGTTCGGAGCCAAAGCAAAACACGCCTGCGCCAAGGCTTTCGCCGGCGCTGACATGCTGGCATCCAAACCAATGGCTTTGGTATCGGGCAGTTGGTTATAGTGGGCTAACCACTGTTCGGTGCGTGCGGGGTCCGCCAAATCTTGTTTGTTGAGCACTTTGAGCGCCGGTTTTCCCGCTGTCAACTCCGCCAGCATCGGGTTCGCGCTCGAGCCCGGCAAACGGGCGTCGAGAAGTTCGATCACGACATCAATGTTCTTGATGCGATCGCCGATGGCTTTTTTGGTCAGATGCATGTGACCGGGGAACCATTGAATAGCCATTTTTTGTCCTTAACCTGGCAAACCGCGCTGCGCCATCGCACCACCTTTACCGATGGCGCATTGTCCCTTGCTTGCAGCAAGCGCAACGCCACCGCCCCCAACGCGCTGGTTCGCCCAGCACAAGCCAAGCCAAAGTTAGCGAGACTTCATCTCCATCACCGATTTCAGTCGGGGCAACATGGCTTGCATTGCCACGCGACCCGCCACAATCGAGCGTCGGCGGGCGCTAAAGTCAGCACTGCCCACACCCAACAGCGCGGGTCGCACCACAACATCGGCGTTTTTCAACTCAAAATCATTGATGCTTTTGCCCATGATGGCAAAGGTTTGCATCAAAATCTGGAGGGTATCGCTGGCTGGGTTTCCTTCAGGTGCATTGGAGATATCCACCGCAATGATCAGGTCCGCACCCATTTGTTGCGCGTACCGAACCGGAACTGGGGACACCAGTCCACCATCCACGTACTCGCGCCCTGAAATTTTCACCGGCTGAAACAGCGCTGGCACCGCACTCGATGCGCGCACCGCCGTGGCCGTGTCGCCTCGGCGAAACAGCACACCCAAGCCACTGTTCAGGTCCGTGGCAACAATACCCAAGGGCAGTGCCATGCTTTCGATAGGACGGCCATCGACTTGCGCACTGACGTACCGTGCCAAGGCGGCCCCGCGAAGCATGCCGCGACTGAAAATGGGCAAAGTCCAGTCAGCAAAGGTGGCCTCCTCCATCGTCTCAGCGATATGTTGCAACTCTGCGCCTGACTTTCCGTTGGCATACAGGGCCGCCACCAAGCTGCCGGCAGAAGTTCCCACCACCAGCGACGGCTGAATACCGGCCTCCTCCAGCACCTGAATGACACCAATGTGGGCAAACCCACGGGCTGCGCCACCCCCTAAGGCCAACCCGATACGTGGGATTTTTTTGACAACGGCGGGCGAGGCAACCGGGGGCACCTCAGGGGCTAGTGGCGGTGTGGCGGTGGCGCAACCCCAGAGTGCCGTAATCAGTGCCAACAGCGCCGGGTAACGGGTTATCGCTTGGTAAAAATTCATCTAATGATAATGATTCGCGTTTGTGTTAGCATCGGATTTTATCTCAACGCACTGACCCACCCCATGCTGATCAAACACATCCCATTGGCTTGCGCCGTCGTCTTCAGTTGCGCTAGCAGCTTTGCTCAAGACCAAACACTCAACATTTATTCTGCCCGCCACTACCCCACTGACGAGGCCTTGTACACCAACTTCACCACGGCCACCGGTATCAAAATCAACCGGGTCGATGCCGACGACGCAGGTATTTTGGCCCGACTCAAAGCCGAGGGGACGGCATCACCCGCCGACGTGATCCTGCTGGTGGACGCGGCGCGCTTGTGGCGCGGTGAAACCGAAGGGTTGTTTCAGCCTATCAAATCGAAGGTTTTGGAAGCGGCCATTCCTGCCCAGTACCGGGGAAAAACCGCTGCAGATGGCGGTACCCCATGGTTTGGATTCTCAACCCGTGCGCGTGTCATCGTGTACAACAAGGTCAAAGTTCAAAGAGACGATGTCGATACCTACGAAGAGTTGGGCGATCCTAAAAACAAAGGAAAACTCTGCATCCGCTCAGGCTCCCACCCTTACAACCTGTCCCTGTTTGGCGCGGTCATCGAGCATACGGGTGAGCAGAAGGCCGAAGACTGGCTCAAGGGGATGGTCGACAACATGGCCCGCAGCCCCAAAGGCGGTGACACGGACCAAATCAAAGGCGTGGCCTCAGGCGAGTGCGGCGTTGCGGTCACTAACTCTTACTACCTGGCCCGTCTGATGCGCTCAGACAAAGCGGAAGACAAAGCGATTGTTGACAAAATCGGCGTTGTTTTCCCCAACCAGTCCACTTGGGGAACGCACTTGAACATCGCGGGCGGTGCTGTGGCAAAAAATGCCAAGAATCCCGCGAATGCAGTCAAATTTTTAGAGTACTTGGCCAGTGCCCCTGCACAAGATCACTTTGCCAATGGAAATAACGAGTGGCCAGTTGCCAATGGGGTCAAAATTAACAACGCCGCGCTTCAGGCGATGACGGGCGGATCGTTTAAAAGCGAAACCATTCCCATCAGTGTGGTGGGAATGAACCAAGTCAAAGTGCAGCAAATGCTTGACCGCGTCGGTTTCAAATAAAGCGCGATGCCGCAAGGCATTATTCTTGTGCACCTCTTCTTAGCTTTCCTATTCGAGAAGACGGTGCCACAGGGATCAACATGAAATTCGTATCAATGGCCGCGACGCTTGTCGTCATCTTGGGTGCCAGCGTTCTTATCGCTGGCCAACTCAACCTTTTGGCCGGGAAAACGCCGCAGAATTTAGGGGTGATCAATGGAAAACTGCGCCCGCCCTCGCTCACCCCAAACAGTGTGAGCAGCCAGGCCGCACTGTATCCTGCGCACCCCCAACGGATGTACGCAGATATCGCACCGCTAAACTACACGGGAGACGGGGAAGTTGCCATGAACCAATTGGCATTGCTTCTCAAAAGCAGCGACCGCACGATGGTGATCACCCAGGACCGCGGCTATATTTACGCCCAAAGCCAAACCGCCGTGCTTCAATTTACCGACGATTTGGAGTTTTGGCTGGACAGCCAGAATGGGGTGATTCAGATGCGCTCTGCGAGCCGCTTAGGCCGCAAAGACTTCGGCACCAATCGAGCCCGGATAGAAGCCATCCGGGCTCGATTTTCTACTTAACCCGTCGTCGCCTCACGGGCCTCTGGCTTGGATTTACCTTCTTTTTTGGGTAAGGGCTGAATGTCGAGCAAGACCTCCGTCTTGCTCTCGTCCTTGTCATCCAAATCCACTGTCAATCGACCGCCATCGGTCAGACGACCAAACAACAGCTCATCCGCCAACGCCCGACGAATCGTGTCCTGAATCAGGCGCTGCATCGGACGCGCCCCCATCAGCGGATCAAACCCCTTCTTGGCCAAGTGCTTACGCAGCTTGTCGGTGAAGGTGACTTCCACTTTTTTATCTGCCAACTGCGCCTCAAGTTGCAGCAAGAACTTGTCAACCACGCGCAGGATGATGGTTTCATCCAACGCCTTGAAGCTCACCACTGCATCCAGACGGTTGCGGAATTCTGGTGTGAACAAGCGCTTGATGTCTGCCATCTCGTCGCCAGACTCCCGTGGGTTGGTGAAGCCGATGGTCGCCTTGTTCATGGTCTCGGCTCCGGCATTGGTGGTCATGATGATGATCACGTTGCGGAAATCAGCCTTGCGGCCGTTGTTGTCCGTCAACGTGCCGTGATCCATGACCTGCAAAAGCACGTTAAAAATCGCAGGATGTGCCTTCTCAATCTCATCAAGCAACAGCACGCAATGCGGCTTCTTGGTGACGGCTTCGGTCAACAACCCGCCTTGATCGAAGCCCACATAGCCAGGGGGCGCACCAATCAGACGGCTGACGGCGTGCTGCTCCATGTACTCACTCATGTCAAAACGAATGAGGTCAATGCCCATGATGTAGGCCAACTGCTTGGCCGCTTCGGTCTTGCCCACGCCGGTGGGGCCGCTGAACAGGAACGAGCCGATAGGCTTATCGCCTTTGCCCAAACCAGACCGCGCCATTTTGACGGCAGACGTCAACATGTCCAAGGCCTTGTCTTGACCGAAAACCACGCTGCGCAAATCGCGCTCCAAGGTTTTTAACTTGCCTCGGTCGTCGTTTGATACGTTGGCCGGCGGAATACGAGCGATTTTGGCCACGATTTCTTCGACCTCGGCCTTGCCGATGATCTTTTTGCGTTTCGAGGGGGCCAAAATGCGTTGCGCAGCGCCAGCCTCGTCAATCACATCAATCGCTTTGTCGGGCAAATGGCGATCATTGATGTACTTGGCGCTTAACTCGGCTGCGGCCTGCAAGGCTGCCACCGCGTACTTCACGTTGTGGTGTTCTTCAAAGCGCGACTTCAGACCCTTTAAGATATCTACCGTTTGTTCAATGGTGGGCTCGACCACATCGACCTTCTGAAAACGCCGTGACAGGGCCGCGTCTTTCTCAAAAATACCGCGATATTCGGTAAACGTGGTCGCTCCAATGCACTTGAGTTGACCCGAACTCAAACCAGGCTTGAGCAAATTGGAAGCATCCAGCGTCCCGCCCGACGCGGCGCCAGCGCCAATGAGGGTGTGAATCTCGTCAATGAAGAGCACGGCATGGGGCTTTTCTTTGAGGGATTTGAGAACGCCCTTCAGGCGCTGCTCAAAATCTCCCCGGTACTTGGTTCCTGCTAAAAGGGCCCCCATATCGAGTGAATAGACAATCGCTTCGGCCAAAATTTCAGGAACGTCACCTTGCGTGATGCGCCACGCCAGACCCTCGGCGATAGCGGTTTTACCGACACCCGCTTCACCCACCAAAAGAGGGTTATTTTTACGACGACGGCAAAGAATTTGGATGACGCGCTCGACCTCGTATTCACGGCCAATCAAAGGGTCGATCTTGCCGTCTTTGGCCAGCTGGTTAAGGTTGACGGTGTACTGCTCCAAAGGCGACGATTTCTCGTTCTTCTCAGCAGCGCCCTCTTCTCCTTCAGGCTGGCTTTCCCCCGCTTTGGAAGGCTCGGGTGGGTCGCTTTTTTTGATTCCATGCGCAATGAAATTCACCACATCCAGACGGGTCACACCTTGTTGGTGCAGGTAATACACGGCGTGGGAGTCTTTCTCACCAAATATGGCGACCAACACATTGGCACCCGTGACTTCTTTCTTGCCGCTGCCTGTGGACTGCACGTGCATGATGGCACGTTGAATCACCCGCTGAAAACCCAGCGTGGGTTGCGTGTCAACGTCGTCAGACCCCGCCACTTGGGGCGTGTTGTCTTTGATGAAATTGGTCAGTGATTTGCGTAAATCATCCACGTTTGCCGAACAGGCGCGAAGTACCTCAGCGGCACTCGGGTTGTCCAACAGAGCCAGCAGCAGGTGCTCTACGGTAATGAATTCATGACGCTGTTGACGGGCTTCAACAAACGCCATATGAAGGCTGACTTCCAGTTCTTGGGCAATCATGTGTTTCCTTTAATAGCTTTGTTTCTAACTAACTGTAATCCGAATTGGGTATCAAAACCTTGCATTCAAGCCCGGCATCAAAAATCAACGGGTTCACTGATGCATTTCAGCGGATGACCCGCCTGAGCTGCCGCATCCAACACCTGGTCCACTTTAGTGGCCGCAACGTCTCGGGAGTAAACGCCACAGACTCCTTTGCCGTCCAAGTGAATTTTCAGCATGATCTGTGTCGCGGCTTCCAAGTCTTTTGAGAAGAACTCCTGAATCACCACGACCACAAACTCCATCGGGGTGTAGTCGTCGTTCAGCATGAGCACTTGGTACATCTGCGGCGGCTTGGTTTTCAGCGTTCGCCGTTCCAGCACCACAGCGCCACCCTGGTCTTTGTCGGGCACTTGCACGGGTGGCATCTTGGGTAAAGTAGGTTTTTGAGTTGCCATGATTTCATTCTATCGAGCGCGCCAAAGCACTGCATGGCCTTGGTGAATTGGCGACAGATTCGGCTTATTCAAGGCCTAAAGAAAAAAACCGCCCGAGGCGTCAGCGCCGAGGACGGTTTGGGAACAGGTGCAGCACCCAGGGGTGCTCCTGATTCGAATCGACCTTACATGTTGGAAATCATGACCTGCCCAAACCCGGAGCAACTCACCTGGGTCGCGCCATCCATCAATCGAGCGAAGTCGTAAGTGACTTTTTTGCTGTGGATGGATTTCTTCATGGCGCTGATGATGAGGTCCGCCGCTGCCGTCCACCCCATGTGACGCAGCATCATTTCAGCTGACAAAATCTCTGATCCTGGATTGACATAGTCTTTGCCAGCGTATTTGGGTGCCGTGCCATGAGTGGCTTCAAAACAGGCCACCGAGTCTGACAAATTCGCACCGGGGGCAATGCCGATGCCGCCAACCTGTGCGGCCAAGGCGTCAGACACGTAATCCCCATTCAGGTTCAAAGTGGCAATGACGCTGTATTCGGCAGGACGCAACAAAATTTGCTGCAAGAACGCATCAGCGATGCTGTCCTTCACAATAATTTCCTTGCCCGTTTTGGGATTTTTGAACTTGCACCAAGGTCCGCCATCAATCAGTTCAGCACCAAATTCCTTTTGCGCCAACGCGTAAGCCCAATCGCGAAAGCCACCTTCGGTGTACTTCATGATGTTGCCCTTGTGAACAATCGTCAGGCTGGGCTTGTCGTTGTCAATGGTGTATTGCAAGGCCTTGCGCACCAGGCGTTCTGTGCCTTCACGCGAGACGGGCTTGACGCCAATGCCTGAGGTGTTGGGGAAACGAATCTTGGTGACGCCCATCTCCTCTTGCAAAAACTTGATCAGTTTCTTGGCCTTGTCGGACTCGGCTTCGAACTCAATGCCGGCGTAAATGTCTTCAGAGTTCTCGCGGAATATCACCATGTTGGTCTTTTGTGGCTCTTTCACCGGGCTGGGCACGCCGTCGAAATATTGAATGGGCCGCAGGCAAACGTACAAATCAAGTTCTTGGCGCAAGGCCACATTCAGGGAGCGAATGCCCCCCCCCACGGGGGTTGTCAGGGGTCCTTTGATAGACACCACATACTCGCGCAGCGCTTGCAAGGTTTCTTCGGGCAACCAAACGTCAGGGCCATACACATTGGTGGATTTTTCACCGGCGTAGACTTCCATCCAATGGATTTTTTTCTCACCCGCGTAGGCTTTGGCCACAGCGGCATCGACCACTTTCATCATCACGGGGGTAATGTCCGCTCCGGTGCCATCGCCCTCGATAAACGGGATGATCGGCTGGTCAGGCACGGTCAGTGACATGTCGGCATTGACGGTGATTTTTTGGCCTTCTGAGGGGACCTTGATGTGTTGGTACATGTCGCAATAGCTCCGTGATGTGGTTCAGTCTGTGCAGTGTCAACGCCGGAGTCGCCCGAATCAACCCTACCGGGCAGGC
>JBAQDW010000320.1:0-25937 GCA_049286445.1 Rhodoferax sp.
CCGCTTTCTTCGGCCACAGGAATGAACTCGGCTGGCGACACGTGCCCCAAGGTGGGGTGCTGCCAGCGCAAGAGCGCCTCCACACCCACAATTTGATGGCGCTCCAAAGAGATTTGAGGCTGGTACACCAGGTGCAGCTGGTTGAGCTCCAACGCGCGACTCAGCGCATTTTCCAGCTGCAAGATACGCTTGGACTCTGCCTGCATTTCCACCGTGAAAAACCGGTACGCATTACGCCCCGCGTGTTTGGCCCGGTACATGGCCGTGTCGGCCCGCATTGACAGAGCCTCGAAACTGTCACCATCGTCTGGGTACATCGCCACCCCAATGGAAAAGGTCACAGAGAGGTCTTGTTGCGCCAGCGAAAACCGGCTCGCCACACTCGCCAGCAGTTTCTCGGCCAGGTGGGCGGCACCCACCACATCAGTTTGCGGGCACAAGAGCACAAACTCATCCCCTCCCAGGCGAGACACCGTGTCTTGGTCACGCAGCACCTCAACCAAACGGCGGGCCACGTGAACCAACAACTCATCACCGACGTGGTGGCCCAGGGAGTCATTCACATTTTTGAACCGGTCCAAATCCACAAACATCAGCGCCAGCGTTTGGTTGGCCCGTTGTGCGTGACTCAGCGCGGTCTTGACACGGTCCTGGAGCAAGCGACGGTTGGGCAGTCCGGTCAGGGGGTCAAAATTCACCAGCTGCTGAATCTGCGCCTCGTTTTCTTTGCGTTGGGTGATGTCGCTGCCAATGCCGACGTAATTGATGACCTCCCCCGACTTTTCCCGCAACGCAGTGATGGAGAGCCACTCGGCATAGACGCTGCCATCTTTGCGCCGATTCCACAATTCGCCCTGCCAATGGTCAGTCGTATCCAGAGAGGTCCACATGCCCTGGTAAAAATCAGCGGCCTGACGCCCCGAAGAAAACATGCTCTGATTTTTTCCCAAGACCTCTGCCTCGCTGAACCCTGTGATTCGGCTGAACGCATGGTTGACGCGCACGATGCGGCGTTGGCTGTCAGTGATCACAATGGCTTCGTTGCCTTGCTCAAATACCCGTGCCTCCAGCTGGAGCTGCAGCTCGGCGTTCTTGCGTTCTATGGCAATGGCTGACAGTTGCGCCGCCAGCTCAATGAGCTCAAGTTCATAAGGCTCGGGCAGGGCCGGCGCGTCATGGTAAATCGCAAAAGACCCCAGCACGGCCTTGGCTCCCGACACGATGGGCTCTGACCAGCAGGCCCCCAGACCGGCGCGCTGCGCCGTCTCTTTGAAGTCAACCCAATAAGGATGGCTGGCAATGTCTCCCACAATGACGCGTTGCCCGATCGCCATGGCAGTGCCACACGAGCCCACCCCTACGCCAATGGAGAGGCCCTCAATCGCGGCATTGTAAAAACCAGGGAGGTTCGGTGCTGCTCCGGGCTGGATCACTTGCCGCTCTTCATCCAGCCGCAGAATCGAGCAGGTGGCACCGGGCATGAGCCGCTCCAACTCCAGCACAAAGTCGGACAGTATGTCGCTTAAAGAAGAGTCGCTGACCAGGCGCTCCAACATGAAGCGACCCAAGGCCTCTTTCTCGCGGCTTTGCCGTTGCGCGGTGTCTTGGTCCAGGCTGCGCAAGGCCGCATCGAAATCAGCGCCCATTTCAAGCAACAACCGCTTCGTCTCTTCATCAAAAGCGTCACGCTCGCTTGCGTAAATATAAAAAATACCCATGATGGCGCCATCGCGATGGAGGGGCACGGCAGCCAGGCCCGCCCATTGGTATTTCAGACTCAAAGGGTGCCAGCGGGCGAGAAACGGATCGGCTTGGTAGTCTTGGCACCAAACCGCTTGATCACTTTCAAGCACCAACACCGATACACCCTGACCTTCTGTTTGCGCCGGATCCAGGGAGATGTCCATGCTCTCAGTGGATTCAGCACCCGCTCCAAACCGGGCCATGGGCACCATGAACCGCGTCTGCAGGTCGGGCACGCCCACCCACGCCATTCGCATTCCACCGCTTTCCACCGCAATGCGGCACACTTGCTCGAACAAGGTGCGCTGGTCTGTGCATTGCAAAATAGACCGCCGGCTCAAACTGAGGGCGGTGTACAAACGGGTCAAACGCTGCAGTTTGGCGTCAGCTTGGCGCTGCGCCTCCTTCAGTCCCTTCAAATTTCGTTTGGTGAGCGCCAGTGCACCCAGCACACTGGGCTGGAGATCGGGGGACACTTCAATGGCTTCCTCCACATCACACAAACCAATGCGGGTGATTTGGGCGTGAATATCATCGGTGCTGCCCCCTAGCGTGCGGCGCAAACACCGCAAGGTCCAGGCATAGACAAGCAGCAGAAAAACGCCCCCTGCACCCAGGGCCATGCGCAAAAAGGAGGCGTTTGAATGCGCTTCTTCAAGCGCCCGCGCCGTGCGCCGGTCCAACACCGTACGCCCGGCCTCTAGCGGCTGCAGGACGCTTTGTTGCGCCTGACGGTACGCCGCATCCCGCAGCAATTCCATGGCGACTTGGCGTTGGCCCGGGTCTTGCGAGCGCTGATCCAGCGCTGAAATCACCTTCCATTCAAGCATTGCCAAAGCGTTCGACGCCTGCTTGGCTTGTTGAAAGTGCTGCAACTCCACGTCATTGAAGCCCGCCTCTCGCATGTGGTCCAGCAGCGAAAGATGCGCACGACTCGGCTCCATTTTTCCATCGCCAATGGCCTGCCCCTCGCCAGGGTGGGCGGCTTCGTCGCGCACCACCGCCGTCGCCAGACCCTCCTGTGCTGCCACTGCATTCAGGTACGCCACCCGGTCTGCCGAATCACCCGTCAACACCGCCGTGTGGGCCAGCCGTGACAAGTCTTCTGAAGACTGTCGCAACGCATGAACCAGCAAACGAGACGCGTCACGGGTCTGGTAAGCGCGATCCACTTGGCGCGCCGCCATGCCTTCAAAGGCAAGAACAACACCCAGCAGCACCGTCAACACCGCCGCCACCCAAAGGCTGCGTGAAAACGGCGTGGTGAGAAAAGAGAAGGCCATGCGGTAGTTTAGGGTCGTCTGGTGCGGGCGAAGATAAGCCCGTCGCCCATTTTCAACGATCTGGGAACGAGTCCCTCGTCACGACGTCAATCCTCTCAAAAAGATCGCCGCCCTGCGGGGAAGGACGGGAACACCGCTTTGTTGCGCATGAAGACGCTTCATCACAACACCACTGCAAAAAAGCAAAGGGTTGATCTTTTTTAACTTTGGGTTAATCATTGACCTTCATACCGCAGACCTTGCCGCATTCGGCCAGAAAGCGAATTTCAGGAGTGTGACGATGACCCAAATTCCAAAGCCGCTTATCGCCCAGCTTGACTTGAGTTCAGAGGAGTCAGAGGACGATGACTTGGAGGAGAGCCCGGCCGGAGAGATCGTGTACCGGCCCGATGGCTACCACTGGATTGCGCCCGATGGACGCCAAGAGTTTGGTCCATTTGCGACCCGAGCCGATGCCATGGCCGACCGGGACGAGGCCACTGACGGCATCCCCATGCCAGGGGAGTCTTTGGAAGAGGCTGAAGACGAGTTGGGCCAAGCTTCCTGGATTGACCCGGACACGGGGGAGCTTGCAGAAGGGCAATCCAGGCCCCGAATTGGTGACTAACGCGCCGCCGTGAGGAGGTAGTCCCCAAACGTTGCGTCGCCTTTGCCGAGATTTACGCCAACTGCTGGGCTGCGCGCAAGGTGTCGCGGGTTTGGAGGGCCGCTTGACGCGCCGCCTGCATGAAGTCGTCGCCTGCGGAGGCATAAAGGATGGCGCGAGAGGAGTTGACGATGATGGGGCCCGTGGTCTCCAGCACGCGCCCCTGTGCATCGCGGGTGCCACGCCACCCCGCTTTGACGGTGGTCGCCGCGTCACCGCCCTGTGCACCAACCCCGGGAATCAACAGCGGCAGAGTGGGGGCCAACGCGCGCACTCGCTCAATTTCAGCCGGATAGGTGGCCCCCACCACCAGCCCCAATTGGCCGTTGGTATTCCAGGGCCCTTGCGCCAATCGGGCCACATGCTCGTACAACAAGGGCTCACCCTCGACGCTGGACAGGCGCTGGATTTGCAAATCATCACCGCCCGGATTGGAGGTGCGGCACAAAAGAAAGGCCCCTTTGCCGTGGTAATTCAAATAGGGTTGCACTGAATCGAAACCCATGAACGGCGACAGGGTGACTGCATCGGCTCCGTAGCGCTCAAAGGCTTCAATTGCATACTGCTGCGCGGTGCTGCCAATGTCGCCGCGCTTGGCGTCCAGAATCACGGGCACGTGGGGGGCCGTGCGCCGCATGTGCGCCATGAGCCGCTCCAACTGGTCTTCGGCGCGGTGGGCGGCAAAGTAGGCAATCTGCGGCTTGAAGGCCATCACCAAATCAGCTGTGGCATCCACAATGGCCGCACAAAAATCGTAAATACGCGCGGCATCACCGCGCCAAGGGTGGGGGAACAGGGCCGGTTCGGGGTCCAGGCCCACGCACAAGAGGGAATCGTTGTGGCGCTGGGAGGTGCGCAAAGTGTCTAAAAAGGTCATGCCGCCATTGTAAGAACTGCACCGCCCATAAAAAAAGGGGCCGAAGCCCCTGGGTGTTGAATTGGCTTAAGCCGCTTAGCGTTGAGCGCGCTCGGCCAAGAAGATTTCAATCCGGCGATTGGCCGCACGGCCTGCATCAGACCCGTTGTTGGCAATGGGTTCGCGCGAGCCGCGTCCGTCAATTTGAATACGACGGGAGTCGACACCGCGTGAAGCGAGGTAGTCACGGGCGCTGGCAGCGCGTTCAAAGGACAGCGGGTTGTTGATGGCGTCCGACCCCGTACTGTCAGTGTGGCCCACGATGCGAATTTCAGTGTTGGGCTGGTTGCTCAGGCCTTGTGCAAACTGGTCCAGCACCGGGCGCAGGTTGTATTTGATTTCCGAGCGGCCAGTGTCAAAGGAAATATCGCTGGGAATATTGAGTTTGAGCTGGTTGTCAGAAGTTTGGGTGACGCCCACGCCGGTGCCCACTGTGGCTTGTTCCATAGCGGCTTTTTTCTGAGCCATTTGGTTGGACCAAATGTAGCCACCCAAGGCGCCCAAGCCAGCCCCAATGGCGGCGGACTTGCCGCTGTCGCCAATGGCCACACCGGCCAAGCCACCCAAGCCCGCACCAATGGCCGAATTGCGCTGTGCATCGCTCATGTTGGCACAGCCGCTCATCAAGACCACGGCAGCGCTCAGGCTGAGAACCAAGGTGCGGCTGCGATTTGACATGCTATTCATATGATTTCCTTTAGAGAGTTTGACTCGTTTTATTGACGTGACACAGTTTGCAACGCTTCGCGATGCAGATCAAGCCTTGGAGCGCGCTTTGTTGTAGGACAAAACGCTCAAGCCGTGTCAGACGAAAAGCGTTGTTTCAAATAGGCGTTGATTGTGTCTGACTCGTACATCCACTGCATTTGACCGGCTCCGTTGGTAATTCTCAGACAAGGCACTTTGGCCTGGCCCCCGCCTTGCAACAGCTGGGTTCGGTGCGGGCCTTCGTGCTGGGCGTCGTACTTCTCTATGTTCAAGGACAAGCTGCGCATTTGTTGACGCACTTTGATGCAGAACGGGCAGGTTTGGTACTGGTAGAGGGCCAAGTCTTTGCACTGCGCATCCACGCGTGCCTGCTGCTCGGGCGACCGGACCACCCCTTTTGGGCGCGTCAGGGATTCACGCAGCAGCATTACCGGGCCCAGCACCCAACGCAGGGCCTTGAAAAAGGAGCGGATGAGTGTTTTCAAACCATGACCTCAACGGCATCTGTGCGTTTCAATTTAAACCCACCGGCAGGCCCGGCGACCAGGTGGCCGCTGGTCACCAACTTCTTGATGGCGGCGGAAACCGAGCCCAAAGGCATCTCCACGTGACGGGCACTGACGGTGGGTTTGATGGGTTGAAAGTGGTCGGTAGTGAGGACTGTTTCAAGGTACTTTAAAAGCTTGGCAGCGTTGCCAGGCAATGAGGAGCGCTCTGGCTCTGGCGCAGCCACGCTGCGGCGCTCAGCACGGCGACCCCGCGTGCCTGCCCGGGTGGCGGATTTCACCACGACATCGGTCGCAGTCGAGGCTGTTGGCGCGGCCAATGCGGGCAGCGCGGTCACGGCAGGCCCATCGGGGTCCACCACATCTTCGGCCACAAAGTAGACTTTTTTCAGTTCGGCCTCGATGGCCGTCATGGATTGCGACAGTCGCGCCAAGGTCTTCCAATTTTCAAACAAGGCGTCATTGCCCAAACCAAAGGGATTGGCAGCCATGGCCGCCGTCACACGCGCCGCGTAGGTTTGCACCACCTGTTTCAGGTCGGCATCGGCGGCGTACACCGCCGCACCCGCCTGCTGAATGGCAGCCAAAGTAGAACTTGCAAGAGACATAGGAACAGCTTTCTTTTCTAATTGAATCCAACGACAACCCGCTTAGTTCTGTACGGGCCGCGCCACCGAGAGGGCGAGACACAGGTCAGCCCAAGCACGGGCTTTCTCCTGCGGGTTGCGCAACAGGTAACTTGGGGGGTAACTGACCACCACGGGGATGCCTTGGTACTGGTAAATCTGACCGCGCAACTTGCCCAAGGGCATGCTGCTGGCGAGGGGGTCACTTTCGCGAAGCAGGGTTTGGGCGGCAATCCGGCCCAACGCCAGGATGACTTTGGGTTGTACCAAGGCCACCTCACGTTTCAAATAGGGTTCGCAGGCCGCCAAATCATGAGGCTGCGGGGCAGCGGGCAATGCGGGGCGGCATTTGACGACAGGGGTAAGGTAGGCCGCCTGCGCTGCGGGGACCTGCTGACTGTCGTTTTGACGAATGACGCCTACCGCCTTCAGCATGTTGTCCAGCAACTGACCCACTTGGTCTGCAAACGGTCTGCCCGCGCGCTCGTCAGCGTCTTCAGGCGGTTCACCCACCACCAGCCAATCAGCCTGCATGCCCTGCGGCAGGGCCTCAAAAACAGGGGTACGCCGGCCTGTACAAAGCTTGCAGGCTTGGCAGCTTGCCACGGCTTGGCCCAAGCCCGCCCAGTCCAGCCCCGCCACCTCACCCGCGTCGGCGTCGGCACGGGCCTGCCATGCCACCGTCGGACGGGCGGGTTCTTGCTGGGTGATGCCCCCTTTGACCGACACCGCATGCACCGCCAGTCGCTCAATAGGCGACGGCTCCGCCGCTGGCGCAGCCACCCGAGGGGCGAGAACCGGCGTTGGCGCGTGTGAAACCCGGGCGGGCGGGGCGTCAACGGCAGAGGCGTCAGCCCGGGGCCACCACACGTGCACGCCCATTTCCAGCAGCATGGCGCGTTGGCGGTCGTCGAGGTCAAGGGGCATAGAACCGTATTTTCACAGACGCAGGCTCATCACCAAGGCATGCTCGCGCTGGCCCTGCCCGTTGGGATAGTAATTTTTGCGCTGCCCCACGCGCTGAAAACCTTGGCGTTCATAGACATGCAGGGCGCGCAAATTGCCGAAGCGCACCTCCAACCAGAGCCATTCGGCCCCCTGCCCGCGCGCCCACAAAGCCAGTGCATCGAGCATGACGTGCGCCCAGCCTTGGCGCTGGTAATCGGGTGCCACGGTGATGTTGAGCAGGTGCACCTCATCCACCCCCTTCATGGCCACAAAGTAGCCCAGCAGCGTGTCGCCCGCCAGCAGCAGCTGGGCCTGGTAGCCCGAGGCCAAGGCGTCGGTGAAGTTGGCCAGCACCCATGGGTGGGCGTAGGCTTGCTTCTCCAGCGCCAGCACCGACTCCAGCGCCTCAGGCGTCATGGCCTCAAACCGGACTTCCAGGGTGGATGGCAGGGCGCTCATGCGGACGCGCCCACTTTCTCAGCGGCTCGCTCCGCTGTGGTTTTGGCCACCTTGTCGCGAATATAGAGAGGCAGGGCTTGATCGGCGGGCAGCGCACCCCCCCGGGCCAACAGCCCCGGCGCGAGACGCAGCAAGGCGCTCGCTGTGGGCAGTGCCGCCACGCGAAGCGCCGCGCTGGGGGGCAGGCGATCGCCATAGGTGACGAACACATTGCCGGCCAAAGTGGCCTCGTCTCCGGCCTCCAGACTTTCAGGTCGAATCAGGCCAGGGCCCTTGATCTCCCTCCACAAGCCGCTCTCAAAAAAGTAGCAAGCCGCGTACAACTCATCCATCCGCGCATCGAGCAAGGCGGTGAACTGACGGGCGCGCAGGGGGTCCACGCACTGGCACCTTGCGTCTTCCGCCACCGCGAGCAAGGTGTCCACTGGCAGCACGGGCACTTTAGCCCCGAAGGCCAGGCCCTGCGCCACGGAGCATGCCGTGCGCAGCCCCGTAAACGAACCCGGCCCCCGGCCAAAGACGATGGCATTCAACTGATCGAAGCGCAGGTCCGCCTGCGCCATCAATTGCTGAATCACCGGGATCAGGTTCGTCGAGGTCTGGGCACCGCCCATGGCAGTTTGTTGCCAGACCTGCGGAATTGCGCCCAGAGTGCGCTGGACGGCCACCGACATCACGTCGGTGCTGGTATCAAAAGCCAGCAAATTCAAGTGTTTTGCTCCTGAGTCAATGGCATGGATTTCTTTACAAAATAAATCATCAAATCAACCTCCAGCCCTTTTACAGCCTTCGGGAACAGCTTCGTTTTTAATAGCATTTTTCACCCCGGAGCGCACACCAAACAAAATACCGAGCGTGACCAAGGCCAGCCCCGCTCCGAGATTCCAAGACAAAGGTTCACCCAGCACCGCCACGGCTCCGAGCGCCGACAAGCCGGGCACCAGGGCCGTGATCATGGTCGAGCGCACCGGGCCAAAGTGCTGAATCATCTTGGTGAAGGTGATGCCTGAAATCACCACGGAGCCCCACCCCTGGAAAAACATCTGGAACAGCACCTCACTGAAAGGCGCGGTGAACACCTGCCCGCCAGACCAGCCGCTGAACGTCAGCACCGTGTAGAGAGGCACATAGGCCAAAAAAGCGAACACCGTGATGGCAATCGTGGCCCGCACCGCTTCAAGCGCGTGGTGGCGGGCCAGCACACTGTAGGTGGCCCAACAGGCGGCCGCCAACATGAAGAACAGATCGCCTCTCCAAACGTCACCGCCGTCAAATGCCCGCAGCAGGCTGACGCCGCCCACCAGCAGGTCACCCAAAACAATCAACACCAAACCCAACGCGCGCCAAGGCGTGATGCGATCACCCAGCAGCAACGCCGCCAGCAAGGCCGTCCACAGCGGCAGGCTGCCTGGCATCAAGACCGAGGCGTGGGCGGCGGGCGCATAGACAAATCCACGGTACGCCAGCAGCGCATACAGCAGGCCACCAAAGAGACCCACTTTTACGGTGACATTCAGGGGCAAAGGCGACAGTCCAAAAAGGGATGACTGGCCTGAATCAAGCGCTCGGTCTTGGCGCACCCGCCACCACCCCAAGGGCAACAAGATCAGGCTGGCGCCCACAATGCGGCAAAACGCGATGTCCAACGGGGTGAGCGTGCCGCCGCGCGCAGGGTCTGCGGAGGCACGCGCAATCAAAATAAATGAGGTCCAAATGATGACGGGGATCACCGCTGCTGCGATCCCAACGGTGCGGGGCGATAGCGTGCCGGTGGGCGAAGCGTGAGAGGGGTGCATCCCCCCATTATCTGTGGCTTGATAATTCCAGCATGACCAAACTTTCTCCCTGGTGGGGCCTGTTCAGCGCCTGCCTGTGCAGCACCGCCTTGACCCAAACCTTGCCCGCTGAAGTTGAAGCCGCGCTGAACCGCGCCAAAGTTCCTCGCGAGGCGGTTTCTGTGCTGGTCATGGAGGCCGACGGGCGTGGCGCGTCACGGCTGAGCCACCGCGCTCAAGTGCCCATGAACCCGGCCTCGGTGATGAAGCTGGTGACCACCTATGCCGCCTTGGACCTGCTGGGCCCGGCCTACACCTGGCAGACCCCGGTGTATTTGGGCGGCACCGTCAAAGACGGCACGCTGCTGGGCAACCTCTATATTGAAGGCCGAGGCGACCCCACGCTGGTGGTTGAGCGCCTGTGGTTGCTGCTGCGCCGGGTGCAAGGGCTGGGCATTCAAAAGATTGCGGGCGATATCGTGCTCGATCGCAGTGCGTTTGCGGCCAACGGCACGGACCCCAGCACTTTTGACGGCGAGCCGCTGCGCCCCTACAACGCCACCCCCGACGCGCTGCTGATCAACTTCAAGTCCGTGGTGATGACCTTTGTGCCCGACCTTGGCAACAACGTGGCCCGTATTCAGTACGAGCCCCCGCTGGCCGGGGTTCAACTGCCGGCCGTCGTGGCCCTCAGCAACGGCGCGTGCAATGACTACCGCGCCACCCTGCAGGCCGACTTCACCGACGCCACCCAGTTCCGTTTCAGTGGCACTTACCCCGCAACCTGTGGCGAGCGCGTGTGGCCGATTGCTTACGTGGACCCCGCCAGCTACAGCGCGCGCGCCGTGGAGGGTTTGTGGCGAGACATGGGTGGCCAATTGACGGGGCGGGCGCGAGAGGGTCGGCTGCCAGTCGCGCCCGCCAAGACGCTGAAGCCGGTGTTTGAAATAAGCTCGCCCTCCTTGGTGGAGGTGGTGCGCGATGTCAACAAATACAGCAACAACGTCATGGCCCAACACCTGTTGCTGACGCTCAGTCTGCTCGCACGGGGGCCCAATGATGCGCGCCCGCTCTCGCCACCCGCCTCACTGGAGGCGTCCCGCGACCTCTTGCTTCGTTGGTGGAAGGATCGCTGGGGCGGCAATGACTTGCCCGTGATTGACAACGGCGCCGGTCTGTCGCGTGACGGGCGGATCACCGCGCAGGCGCTGGGGCGGTTGCTGCAAACCGCTTACCGCTCGCCGCTGATGCCCGAGCTGATGGCCTCACTGCCGATTTCCGGCGTGGACGGCACGTTGCGGCGCAGCAAGGCCCAGTCCCAGGGCATTGCCCACCTCAAAACGGGCAGCCTGCGCGATGTCACCGCCATCGCAGGCTACGTGCTGGCCCACAGCGGCAAGCGCTATGTGCTGGTGGCCTTGGTCAACCATGCCAACGCCAATGCGGCGCGCCCGGCCTTTGAGGCACTGCAAGACTGGGTTGTGAACGACAATTGAGGCCCCGGGTTAACCCGACCCACTCTGCCACCTACCCGCGCCGTTCTGTCATGCTTACGATCGATCTCATTGGCTATTTCGCCGCCGTGCTCACCAGTGTGAGTTTTCTGCCTCAAGTGATCCACACCCTTCGGTCCCGAGATGTGCGGGGCATTTCATTGGGCATGTACAGCGTTTTTACGGCAGGTGTCGCCTGCTGGTTGATTTACGGCTTGATTTTGGGCGCGTGGCCCATCGTGGTGGCCAACTTGGTGACCTTGTTATTTGCCAGTGCCATATTGGTGATGAAACTGCGCTTTCGCTAAGCTCGTCACAAACCCTGCCCCTGCCCCCCCCCACCTCACACCCAAGCCCCTTGCAAGGGGTTTCCCCTAGTTTCACCCCAGCACTCCTGAGGGTATTATTTACCAGCGAAATAGCACGGTCGTTCTATTTACTGACGGTTCATGTTCACGGAGATTCAAAAATGGGTTCTTTCAAGCTTCTCGCAGTCGCACTGGGCGCTGCGTTACTGGTGTCAGCCTGCGGCGGTGGCGGGGATGGCGATCAGGCCCCGGCGGTCAAATACGCGTCGGTGGTGTCCTTCGGCGACAGCCTGAGTGACGCGGGAACTTACAAAGCAGGTGTCACGGCCAACGTACTGCGCGGCGGGGCTGGCGGCGCAGGCGGCATGTTCACCGTGAACGGCATTGCGGGTGCCGTCGGTGCCAACCCCACGCCAACCTACAACTTTGCCCAACTGGTCTCCGCATCTGCTGTTGGCAGCCCCTCCTGCGCCGCGCGAAGCGGAGGATTTGGGGTGGTTGAAGTGGTGGTTCCCAATTGCACCAATTACGCACAAGGGGGCGCACGCGTCACCAGCCCCTTCGGCACCGACAACAAAACCGGGGCTGGCAACACAGGAGGCCCACTTACGGAAGCGGTCGTGACCCAGGTCAACAATTACCTGCTGGACGCGAAAAACGGCGGCAAGTTCACAGGCAAAGAATTGGTCACGGTTTTGGCAGGCGCCAACGACCTTTTGGCGCAAACCGACCTTCTCTCCGAAGGCGTTGTTGGCACAGCGGGTCAAGCCTTGGTCACGTCTTTGGTCACGCAAATGGTTGCAGGTCTCGCCCCAGCCAATCAGGCCACTGCCGTACCTGCCATCACGGCAGCAGCGGGTGCAGCCGTTGGCAGCGCGATTGCCACTGCCTCCGCAGCCACAGGGTCCACCCTGACAAGCATCCTCACGGCGGCCACGTCAGCGGGTACCCAAGCTGCCGCGCAAGCCGCCGGGCTTGATGCTGCGACCAACATGTATGCCAATGCCAATCTGGCCAATGCGGCGACCATCGGCGCGACCGCAGGCGGCGCTGCTGGCACGGCAGCCGCCGCTTACGCTTCAGGCGCAGGGGCGGCCAAAGCGGTGACGGGAATGGCCACTGTGGCCGGCGAGTTGGTAGCCAGCGTCAAAGGCATGATTGCCAACGGTGCGACCCGCGTCGTGGTGAGCAACCTGCCGGATGTCAGCCAGACACCCATGGCCCTGGCCAAAGATGCCTCGCAGCGTCAGTTGATTCTGGCCATGACCAACGCGTTCAATCAGACACTCAAAGCGGGCCTCACCGGTACCGCCGGGGTCGTGTTCGTGGATATTTTTACTGAAAATCAGAATCAGTTTGCCAACCCAGCCTACTACCAACTGTCCAACGTCAAAGACACGGCTTGCAACCTGACAGCGGGAGCCAATGCCTTGGCTACCGCGGCCAAAAGTGGTAGTTCACTGGTTTGCAACACGAGCAATTTGATTGCAGGCGATACCTCGCGCTACCTTTTTGCGGACAGTCTGCACCCCACCCCCTACGGACACAAGTTGTTGGCCCAAGTCGTGACCAAAGAGCTGGTTAAAGCCGGTTGGCTCTAAGCCCCACCTCAAGGAGATCCTGATATGAAAACACAATTGAAGCTTTTGGCTCTGGCAGCCACTCTGTCCTGCACAGGGGCTATGGCCCAAACAGCGGGAACCTGGATGGCACGCGCAGGCGTCGTCACCATCTCCCCTCAAGTCAACAGCGGTACGCTCACGGCACCTGACTTCAAAGGTGGCACCAAGGCCGATGTGCTGTCGGACACCACACTGGGCGGGGGCATCACTTACATGCTGACGGACAACGTCTCCGTGGATGTGCCACTGGCCTTGCCCTTCAAGCACAAATTAGTGGGCGATGGCGCGATGGCAGGTGCAGGTGAGCTCGGTTCCGTCCAGGCCTTGCCCTTCGTCGTTTTTCTGCAGTACCGTTTTCTGGAAGCCAGCGCCAAGTTCCGTCCCTACGTGGGTATGGGTGCGACCTACGCCTACTTTTTTAATGAAGAAGGCAGTGGCAAGCTGACTGCGACCACCAACCCTGGCGGTACGCCAACCAAGTTCACGGTCGATTCCAAGTTCGCCCTCACGCCGCAAGTGGGTGCTACTTTTGCATTGAACGACAAATGGTTCATTGACGTGTTCTACGCCAAGACCTTCTTGAAGACCCGGACCAACTTTTCCACGGGTCAAACCATGGATATCGCGTTGGACCCCGTCTCCTACGGCCTGAATATCGGCTACAAGTTCTGAACAATCTGAGTCTTTAAGCCATCAAAAAAAAGCCCGTTGCTACCAACGGGCTTTTTTATTGCAACCTGGCCGTGGCGCGCGAGATCAACCCTTGCTCTGGGCAGCAAGCGCCAAAGCGAGGCCCAAGTACTCGGCAACAGGCACTTCTTCAGCCCGGCGTTGCACATCAAAATCGCCAGAAAAGGCTTTCTCTTGCAGCCATTTACCCAAGGTGTGACGCATGAGCTTGCGGCGCTGGCTGAAGGCCACTTGCACCAACGCGCTGAGCAGCGCCACGTCCACCGCAGCAGGGGTGGCGTGCGGCACCATGCGCACCACCGCACTGTCCACGCGCGGTGGGGGGTTGAAGCTTTGGGGCGGCACAGCCAACACATTTTCCATGGCGTAACGCCATTGCAGCATCACACTCAGACGGCCGTAGTCCGAGGTGCTGGGGCGTGCCACCATGCGGTCGATGACCTCTTTTTGCAGCATGAAGTGCTGGTCTTCAATCACATCAACATAGTCCAACAAGTGAAACAAAATTGGCGTGGAGATGTTGTAGGGCAAATTGCCCACCACCCTGAGCTTGGGTGTGCCCAATGAGGGGGCCAGCTCGGCGAAGTTGACTTTGAGCACATCAGACTCAATCACCTTCAGTTGGGGATGCGCCCGCAGGCGCACCGCCAAGTCCCGGTCCAGCTCAATCACGGTGAGCTGGCCCAGACGCTCCACCAAGGGCTGCGTCAAAGCCGCCAAGCCAGGACCAATTTCCACCATGAACTGGCCAGGCTGGGGGGCAATGGCTTCCACAATGTCTTCAATGATGCCGCCATCGGCGAGGAAGTGCTGCCCGAATCGCTTGCGAGGAATGTGTTTCATGGTGCGCACGAGGAGGTGCCGTTCAAAGCTTGCTGGGGGGGTCGCGAAATTCAACGTACGCGCGGGCACGAAGTCCTTCCGCCCATGCCGAAAACGCGGGTGCGATTTTTTTGTCGCGCAACAGGGCGCGCACCGTTTCACGCTGCTCGCGGGGGCTTAACGTGGCCTTGCGCCGCTCCATCAACTGGATCAAATGAACGCCAAAACGGGACACCAACGGGTCGCTGATCTGGCTGGGCTCCAGGCGGTTCATGACCGCTTCAAACTCAGGCACAAACATGCCGGGGCTGGCCCACCCCAGGTCGCCGCCTTGTGCGGCACTGCCATCTTGGGAAAACTCCCGCGCGAGGTTGGCGAAATTGGCTTTTCCAGCGACGATATCGCGCTTGAATTCACTCAACTTGGCAAGCGCCTGGGCTTCGGTCAATTGGGGGCTCAAGCGCAGCAGGATATGGCGCGCACGGCTTTGGGTCACCGCCATGGTGGGCAGGCTGGGGCTGATTTTTTCCACCACTTTGAGAATGTGAAAACCCGCACCCGAACGAATCAAGGCAGAGACGTCTCCCACCGCCAAGTTTTGCGTGGCATTCACAAACAACGGCGGGTACCGATTCGCCGTGCGCAAGCCCAACTGCCCCCCTTGAACACTGTCATTGGCATCAGAAAATTCTTTCACCAAGGCCACAAAATCCTCCCCTGAGCGGGCGCGAGCCAACACCCGTTGCCCTTTGGCTTGCAAAGCGGCGACCTGGACGGCAGTGGCGTTTTCGGGAACAGCAACCAGAATCTGTGCCAGGTTAATTTGAAGCGTCTGCGGATCAACATTCACAGCTTGCTCTGACAAATACTGCTCCACCTCTTGCTCCGTCACCCGCACGCGAGATTCAACTTCGCGTTCACGAAGCCGGCCCAGCGTGATTTGGTCCCGAAGCACCCCCCGCATCTGGCTCACCGTCACACCGTCAGCAGCCAGGCGCCTGTGCAGCTCGGCGATGTCCACCTGGTTTTGGCGGGCCACATTTTGCTCAGCCAAGTCGATGGCCGCGTCATCCACCCGGATACCCGTTTCACGCGCCTGCTGAAGCTGCACCTTTTGATCAATCAGACTATCCAGCACCTGTTTGGCCAATGCCTCGCTGGCCACTTGAGGGCGGCCCTGCTGACTGGCGAGCTGCAATGCTCTCTCCAACTCGCGGCGAACCTCGTTGTTGGTTATAGGCTCTGAGTTCACCACCGCCACAATAAAGTCAGCCGACTGCTGAGAAGCCGGCTGAGGTGCCGTGCTGAACTGCGGTGCCAGCTTCAAACCCTGCGCTTGGGCCGTCAGAGAAATCAGCATTGCCAAGCTGGCAAGAGAGCGGGTGACGCGAGAGTGGGTCATAGTGAATCATTCGTAAGTGCTGAAGCGACTGGGCGAACTCGTTTGTTCACGCAGTAGCTGGTAGTTGGGAATGTGGCCTTTCAAGGCACTCAAAGGACTGACACCCAAGCGGGTAAAGCCCACAAACTCCAGTTGAAACATCATGCGTTGGGTGGCCGATGAGGTGCTGGTTTGCAAGCGCTCCAGCACCACACGACCCAACCAGCAGCCCGCATCGTATTCAAAACCGAGTACGGAATCAACCAGCTTGCGCTCGTTCAAACTGTAGTTAAGTCGCCCCACGCTGTACCAACGGCCCTCGCCCTGGCCACGGCCTGGGCCGAGCGCTTGGCCGCGATCTCCCCACAGGTCATTCAGGGGCCACTGCCAGCCCACATCCAGCAATTCACTCACATTGCGCTGGTAGCGGTAGGCCGCCGTCACCGTGCGGTAGGCGCCCGGGTTGTAACGCACCCCCAAGGTGGAGCGCTGCGACTCACTGGTCTCGGGATTGATTTGTACCGTGGCATCCGTCGACCACGTGGGGTCCCAAGTGATGGAGCCCCCCAGCAGCAAATCACTGAACCGATTGGTCACCGGCGAGCCACCCGGCAAGGTCACATTCTGGTCTTGAAATCGCAGGCGCTGTGCAATGCCAAACCGGGCCGCTTCCGCCCCGGTGGCGGGATCCAGCAGGCGCGTGCTCACACCAACCGTGAGCAAATCACTGTCGGAGATTCGGTCGTTGCCGGCAAAGGCGTTCTCGGTGTAGATGGTGGCGAAGTTGAAGTCATTCGCCCCCGAGTCGTAGTTGGGCAGCAGGCTTTGATCGCGGTAAGGCGTTCTGACATAAAACGCCCGAGGTTCCAAGGTTTGGGTAAACCGGTTGCCAAAATAACTCGCGTCGCGCTCAAACACCAACCCACTGTCCAAGCTGAAGGTGGGCACTGCGCGGCTGGCCGAGTGGGCACCATACTGCGGCGTGTCAAACTGGTATTGGGTAGCGTGCAACTGCAGCTTGGGCGTGATGAAGCCCCCCGGAAAAAGCCACGGGCGACTCACCTGCAGCAATGAAAAAGCGCGCTGGCCATTGGCCTGCTTGGTCAGCGTGCTATCCGTTTGAAAGCGCGTGAAGTCGGCCACGACCGAGTAGTCAACCCCGTTGACATCGTTGCGCGTGTAGGTGGTCGTCAACTGCGGCACCCGGTCGTAGGGTGGAATGATGGTTGTGGACCCGCTCTGGAGCGTTTGCCACTTCAAGGTACGAACGCTGTTGGCGAAGTTGCCACTGCTCCAAGCGACGCTGGCATCGTTGACCAACAAGCGCTGCGTCAATGAGTTGCCACTGCGAGAAAAATCGCTCCAATACGCATCGTCACTGACCCGGTTTAAGTTGATATTGAGCGCCAACCCCGCATTGGTTAAACGCTGGGTCCATGCGTTATTCACCACCCCTTGATGCTGGTAAGACAAACCCCAACGGTTGCTTTCGCGAAGCTTGTCCGACAGCATCAAGTCATAGCGCACCTGCCCCCCATAACTGGGTTCCAAATAGCGAAATTCAGTGCCAAGGTTGAGCCCCCGCTTGCTCATGAGCGTGGGCGTGATCGTTGCGTCCCGGTTAGGGGCCATATTCCAGTAGTACGGAAGCGAGACTTCCAACCCATTCACACTGTCCACCCCAATCGAGGGAGGCAGCAACCCGGACTTGCGCTTTTCAGTCAGGGGAAAGCTGATGTAGGGGATGGGCAGCACAGGCACACCCTTGAAGCTGAGCACCGCGTTCGTTGCCGTTCCCACTTCGCTCTCGTTGTCGGTGGTGATGGTGGTCGCGCGCAGAATCCAGTCGGGCATCCAGCTGGGGCCCGGCAGGCGCCGGCAGGTCGAATAGCTGGCGTTGTGAATCACAGCGCGTTGGTCATCGACAAAGTCAACGCGGTCCGCCTCTCCATTGCCTTCATTTCTCAACAGCTGATAGCGCGGCTGGGTAAAGAAGCCTTCGTAGGTGTCCAGATTCAGTTCAAGCGCAGGGCCTTCGTAAATATTGCCCGCGCGGTTGATGCGCACATGGCCGGTGGCCTTCGCTTGGTTGTTGGTCTGGTCGTAGTCCAGCCGGTCAGCCTTGATGACCATGTCGCCACGCCGCATGACCGCATTGCCTTCGAGCTCGACTTGTTTCTCGGTCGTGCCTTCGAGACGGTCGGCGGACAAAAACGTCGGCAGCGCGCCGCGTGTCTCGGGTGAAATTTTCTCCTCCAGCAGGGGGCTGGTTTTCAAGCGCAGAGGCGCTGGCGCTTGCGCTTGAACGGGTCCACCGCACAGCATGGCCGCTGCCATGAGGGCCGCGAGGGGGCGCAGCGCAGGGGGCAAAGGGGGCGTTCCTGGCAGAGAGCGAGGCATCAATAAGCGCATCAGCGGGAGAGGGGCAGAGAAGAAGGATGGGAGGGCGGGGTCAGGCCGTCGGAACGGGGTTTGTAGAATGGATTATCCATGAGCCAAGACCCCCACTCCGAATCCCCCCAGAACACCGCACCCCTGTGGTCCGACGCCCGCCGCGAACTGGATTTCAAGCACTGGCTTGCATCCATCGCGCAGCCACACGCCCTGCAACCCGACTCGGTGCGCCTGGCCTCTGCTGACGCCAGCTTTCGCCGCTACTTCAGAGTCGATACCGCGCAGGGCAGCCGCATCATCATGGACGCACCACCCGACAAGGAAGACAGCCGCGCCTTTGTCAAAGTCGCTGATTTAATGAAACAGGCCAACATTCGGGCCGCCGAAGTGCTGGCCTGGGACGAGGCCAAAGGGTTCATGCTGCTCACCGACTTGGGCGCCAAAACCATGATGCAGGTCATCAACCCCGCCCAGCCCGAGGCCAATCTCAGCCTCTACCTGCAGGCCGTGGACACCTTGATTGACTGGCAACTGGCCTCGCAGCCGGGCGTTTTGCCGCCTTATGACGAGGCCTTGCTGCGCCGCGAGTTGAACCTTTTCCCCGAGTGGTACATCACCCAATACAAAGGCGTAGAGATCGACGCGGCCATGCAGTTCACGCTGGACAACACCTTCAAACAGGTGATTGCAGCCAACTTGGCCTGGCCCAGCGTGTACGTGCACCGCGACTTCATGCCCCGCAACCTGATGGTGGCCGACGCAAGCACCGAGCTCCGCCTGGGCGTGCTGGACTTTCAAGATGCCGTGTACGGCCCCATCACTTACGACATTGCCAGCCTGATGCGGGACGCTTTTTTGAGCTGGGAAGAAGCGTTCTGCCTGGACATCACCATTCGCTACTGGGAGAAAGCCCGCAAGGCCGGACTGCCCGTGGGCCGAGACTTTGGCGACTTTTACCGGGGTGTGGAGTGGATGGGCCTGCAACGCCACCTCAAAGTCGCCGGCATTTTTGCCCGCCTGACCTTGCGCGACGGCAAACCGCAGTACCTGGCGGACACGCCCCGCTTTATCAACTACCTGCTGTCCACCTGTGCGCGCTACATTGAACTCAAGCCCTTGCTGCGCTTGATCCAGAAGGTCGAAGGCATTGTGGAACCCAATGTTTTCGGATTTGGCGCTTCTCGAAGGTAAAACAGCCTCTAGCCCACGTCCTGCCTTCGCAAGCAGCTACTGATTCAATAGCAAACACCCAGCCACTGTCATGCCTCGCTTCTACTGCCCCACCCCCTTGACCACCGGTGAAACGCTGGACTTGCCCGCGGGCCCCGCCCGCCATGTGCAGGTGCTGCGCTTGCAGCCCGGGGACAGCATCACGCTGTTCAATGGCGGCCCCGGCATCGCAGGCAGCGGGGAATTTGACGCCACCGTCACCCGCATGGGCCGCAGCGACGTGCAAGTGCAGGTGGGCGCGCATCATCTCGTCGAGCGCGAAGCGCCCCGTGCCGTGCACCTGGTGGTTGGAATGCCCGCCAATGACCGCATGGACTGGCTGGTGGAAAAAGCCACTGAGCTGGGTGTGGCCAGCATCCAACCCCTCATGACCGAACGCAGCGTGTTGCGCCTGGCGGCTGAGCGGGCTGAAAAGAAAGTGGCCCACTGGCAGAGCGTGGCCGTGGCCGCCTGTGAGCAATGCGGCGGCAACCGGGTGCCCGCCATTCACCCCGTGATGAGTTTGACCGCTTGGGTCAAGGCGCGCAACACGGCGTCGCCCTCCGGTCCCTCACTGCTGCTGTCGCTGCGCACGGGAACGCAAGCCTTGCGCACCCTTGATCTTGGTCATCAGTGCGCTGAAGTGACCTTTCTGTCTGGGCCCGAAGGTGGCTTGAGTGCCTCGGAAGAAGAGGTGGCCTTGGCCTGTGGTTTCTCGCCCGTCACCCTGGGCCCGCGCGTGCTGCGGTCTGAGACCGCCGCCCTGAGCGCACTGGCCGCTTTGGTCATTTAGTCCGGTGGGTGAAGGGCCCTGAATGCGCGTGTCAGTCAACCTCATTCACTGCAGCGCAGGCGTGAACGATCCAGGCGTCGCCTAAACGCGCAAACGAATGGAGCACTGCTGAGCAGTAAATAGGCTCCTAGAATCAAACCACATCCCGAGCACCGCGCTACCGCCCCACCCCTCACTTCACTTTTATTGGCTCCTCCACCATGCTGACTGTCCACCACCTCGAAACCTCACGCTCCCACCGCATCCTTTGGCTGCTCGAAGAACTCGGCGTGCCTTACAAGCTGAAGGTTTACAAACGAGACCCTAAAACGCGTCTGGCACCGCCGGCCTTGAAGAAGGTGCACCCCTTGGGCAAGTCGCCTGTCATCACGGACGAGGGTGAAACCATTGCCGAATCAGGCGCCATCATTGAGTATTTGGTGGAGCGCCATGGAAGTGAGGCCGTGGGTGAACTGACCCATTTGGCAACTCGGGCTGGCACCGCTGAACAGCGCCAGTGCCGCTTCTGGATGCACTACGCCGAAGGCTCGCTGATGAACTGGATGGTCATGAAACTCGTGTTCGTGTCCATTCCCACCCAACCGATGCCCTTCTTTGTACGGCCCATTGCACGGCTGATCTGCAGCGGTGTGCAAGCCAAATTGATTGACCCTAACCTGGACACCGCGCTGGCCTTCATTGAGCAACACCTCAGCCAGCACACATGGTTCGCGGGTGAACACCTCACCATGGCCGACTTTCAAATGAGCTTCGCCGTAGAAGCCGCGCTCTCCCGCAGCAAAAACGCCGGCACTTATCCCAAACTGCAGGCCTACGCTGACCGCCTGCGAGCACGCCCCGCCTACCAACGCGCGGTACAAAAAGGCGGACCTATTGTGATGTCTTAAAACATCAAGGCGGGCCATCAGGCCCGCACAATGAATTGAATCAATGAATTGAATCAATGAATTGAATTACTCCTATTTTGATAGCTACTTGTTCATATCAAGCTTGGGCTGGCGCCACTTCAGCCCCCCAATCGCAATCCTCGCGGTCCAAATTTCACCACACCATTGAGCGACACCACCGTGCCCGAGATCAAGGTCAAATGAAGGGGGCGCACACGGCCTCACACCCTGACACGGGGTGGTGTGCAACAGGCTCACCCTGCGCCTGTTTGATGGGCCTCATTCTTCATTTTTTTGACCACCGTCTGCGCCACAAGCGCTTGCAAACCACCTTGAACGTTTGGGCACTGCGCCACACGGCGCTGGACCGCACCCAGTCCAGCAAGCGCGTCTTCCAATCGGTCCAGCGGGTGTAAAGCCGTACAAACCAAGGCAAGGTCATCAAGCGGGGCTGTGTCAAGGTGAACAAACGCGCCAAAAGCGCCGTGCCCGCCACTTTGGCCAGCGCAATGACCACCAATCCCGTGAGCACATGACCTTTACCCACCGCCCACAGGGCCAATAGCTTCACCGGCAGCAGCAGCACAGCGGGTACACAAAGCAATACCAGCGCGGCATAAGGCGGTAGCTGGCGAATCGCCCCCTCCAACCACCGCAAACCGGGCCAACGCCCCATGCGAGCCAGCAAAGCCTGCAGTGGCACCCAACCCCACTCCTCAAACAACAACCACAAGGCCAACAGCCACTTGAGTGGCAATAGCAACCAGCGAAGCCATGGTTTCATCAAGCGCTTTCCTGTGAATGGCGGCGCAACACACTGAAGGCTTCAAACTCCCAGCTTCGCATTGCCAGCACCAGGGTGTAACCCTCGCGGTCCGTCACCGCGAGTTTTTGGTCGGTCTGGTGCTGCTGGGCAAAGTCTTGCGCGACGCGTTGCAAGCGCTCCATGAACATCGGCGCCAGCGTGCGGCTGATGGAGCCGTGCACCAGCAGCAAGCCTTCCCCGGCGCCGTCAAAGCCGCCTGAGAAATAGTCCAGCAACGCGTGCTCGCGAAAGTAATTCATCACCGGTCCGTGCGGGCGCCAGCGAAAAGTTTTGGCCAGTTTCAAACGGTAGCGGTTCATGGGGCGCAGCTCAATGATGCCAATGCGGTCCAACTGCGCCAAGTACGTCACGCACTCGGCGTCGGTGACGCGATAGCGGGCGGTGATTTGCTCAGGCGTCCACTGGCTCAGCACGCAAATGGCCACCAGCAGCAGCTTTTTGTCCGCCACCACGGCGCCCTCCTGCGCCTGCGTCATTTCACGCAACAGCGGCTGGGCGTCGGCCACGCGCCGGGCCAAGTCGGCAAAGTCCAGCTTCAATGCGTGGCAAATGGCGTCGATGCGCGACAACGCCATGTCGCCCTTGGCCAACATGCGTTTCACGCTGGACTCGGCCATGCCCAGAGCGAGCGCCAGATCGGCGTAAGTCATGTGGGCGGCTTTCAGCTCTAACTTCAAAGCGGTGACCAAATCGCGCGTGGTGCTCATCAAAATCCCCCGAGTGAGTATTGAAAAACAATACTTGGCATCTTATTTTTTTCTACTGTATCGAATTAAACCCCTTACCGTCAACCACCCTGCGCACACTAAGGCCTTGTTTCACTCCTCTCTGCTCAGGAACTCACATGCCCAACCCCGCAGTCGCTCTGGCTTTACCGAGTGCATTGAGCCTCATCCGGCACCGTACTTTATGGACACTTTTATTGGCGCTGTCGCTGCTGTGGGGCGTGGCCGTTTTCTGGGGGCTCACATTGCTGCTCAGCGTGGGGGTGGTGCTGGCGCCCAGCGGCCATGCCCACCTGTATGCCCACGGCCACCCCTTTGTCGACGCCCGCATTTTTTGGGGCGTGCCCAATGCCATGGACGTGTTGAGCAACCTGCCCTTGGGCCTGGCCGGCCTCATGGGCCTGCTCATGCTGCGCGGCAAGCAGATGTCGCCCCCCACACGCCATGCCATGGCCGTGTTCTTTGGGGGCCTGATCTGCGCTTGCTTGGGGTCGTCTGGGTACCACTGGGCACCCAACGCATCAGGGCTCATGCTCGACCGACTGGGCATGGCGGTGACCTTTGCCGGGGCCTTGGGCCTGGCGCTGGCGGAGCGGGTCGGCCCCACGGCGGCGAAACTGGCGTTGCCGGTCATGCTGGCGAGTGCGGCGCTGTCTGCGGCACTTGCGTACACCCTGGGCAACGTGTTGCCGTGGGGCGTGGTGCAGTTTGGCGGCATGGCGCTCATCGCTTGGGCGGCATGGCAACCCCGTTTAGACGACGCCCTGGGTGTTTCCTTCACCGTTTTGATTGGCCTCTACGCTGTAGCCAAGCTGTGTGAGCTCAACGATGAGGCCCTCTTTCACCTCAGCGGCGAATGGATTTCAGGCCACACGCTGAAGCACCTTGTGGCCGCCCTGGCCGCTTGGCCCGTGATAGCCACTTTGTTACGGCAGAATGCGCAGGCACTTTGTTTGCCCGCCTCGCACGCTCGCTCCCTCCAAATCACTGACTGAGATTGACCCATGACCCTGCCAGCCGCCATTGACGACGAAAGCACGCTTCGCAAGCCCAGTCCGGTCCCGGTGCCTCACGAGGGCGGCCAGTTTGCGCTGCTGCGCCAGCGCCGCTTTGCCCCCTTCTTTTGGACCCAGTTCACGGGAGCAGCCAACGACAACCTGTTCAAGTTCGCCTTCACGGTGCTGGTCACTTACCAGTTGCAAGTGGCGTGGCTGCCGGCCAGTTTGGCGGGGCTGGTGATTGGGGCCCTGTTTATTCTGCCGTTTTTGCTGTTCTCCGCCACCAGCGGGCAGCTGGCTGACAAGCTGGACCACCGCAGCATGATCATTGCCCTCAAACGCGCCGAGATGGGCATCATGGCGGTGACCGCGTGGGGCTTCTTTACACAAAATATTCCGCTGTTGCTGGCCTGTATCTTTTTAATGGGGCTGCAGTCCACCGTGTTTGGACCGGTCAAGTTCGCCTACCTGCCCCAACACTTGGCGGAGCGTGAACTCACCGGCGGCAATGGCATGGTGGAGATGGGCACGTTTGTTGCCATCTTATTGGGCAATCTGGCCGGGGGGCTGATCATTGCGGTGCCAGAAATTGGCGCGCACCACGTCGGTTTTAGTTGCGTGGCGCTCGCATTGGTCGGTCGAATCGCGTCACATTACATTCCGTCCTCGCCCGCACAAGACCCCAGCCTGGTCATCAACTGGAACCCGTTTACCGAGACGTGGCGCAACCTGCAGTTGGCACGGCAAACGCCGGTGGTGTTTCGCTCAGTACTTGGCATCAGCTGGATGTGGTTTTTTGGCGCGGTGTTTCTCAGCCTGTTTCCCGCCTTGGCCAAAGACGTGTTGCACGGTGACGAGCAAGTGGCCTCGCTGCTGCTGGTGGTGTTCTCAATTGGCATTGGCACCGGCTCGCTGTTGTGCGAGGTGCTGAGCCGCCGCCATGTGGAAATTGGCCTGGTGCCGCTGGGTGCCATTGGCATGACCGTGTTTTCGGTGGACCTGTACTTTTCCACCCGGGGCCTGCCCGACGCCAGCGTTTTGAGTTTGCACGCCTTTATGGCACAAACCGCGCATTACCGGGTCTTGGTCGATCTGGCCCTGCTCAGCTTGTTTGCCGGTTTGTACAGCGTGCCGATGTACGCCCTCATCCAGATGCGCAGCCTGCCCACCCATCGCGCGCGAATCATCGCAGCCAACAACATTTTGAACGCCCTCTTCATGATCGCCAGTGCCGTGCTGGCCGGTGGCCTGCTGCAGGCCGGATTCACCATTCCGCAAATCTTTTTGTTCGTCGGTTTGGCCAACGCCGTGGTGGCGTTCTACATTTTCATGCTGGTGCCAGAGTACCTGCTGCGCTTTGTGGCGTGGGTGCTGTCACGCTGCATTTACCGCTACAAGGTGCGGGGTGACGAGCACATTCCAACCCAAGGAGCCGCCGTGTTGGTTTGCAACCATGTGAGTTTTGTGGATGCGGTGCTGCTCATGGCGGCCAGCCCGCGCCCGATTCGCTTCCTCATGGACCACCGCATTTTCCGGGTGCCGGTGCTGGGCTGGCTCTTCCAACTCGCCAAGGCGATTCCCATTGCGCCGCAAAAAAACGACCCCGCCGCCTATGAAGCTGCTTTTGAGGCCGCTGCGGCGGTGCTGCGTGACGGCGAGTTGCTGGCCATTTTTCCAGAAGGCGGCATCACCCGCGACGGTACCGTGCAGCCTTTTAAGGGCGGCATCATGAAAGTGCTGGAGCGCGCCGCACACGACGGTTTGACCGTGCCCGTGGTGCCCATGGCATTGACTAACCTATGGGGCTCTTTTTTCAGCCGAGTCGAGCACGTTGAGGGCGAGCCCACCGCCATGATTCGTCCGTTTCGGCGCGGATTTTTCAGCCGCGTCGGATTAAATGTGGGCGCACCGTGGGCGGCCCAAAGCGTGTCGCCCGATAGTTTGCGCCTGCGGGTGAGCACCTTGCTCGGCTGACACAGGGAGGAAGCGTCAAGCGTGCAGATTCAGCGACCCCATGCCATGGGTTCACGATTCTGCATGTTTTAGGCCTCTAGCCCTTGCTGTCTCTGCGTTAGGTGCTATCAATGATGTAGCAATTCTTGCGCTGCAACCCCCACTCTCACCCCCAACCCCTCTCTCGCCCCGCCGGGCGAGAAAGGGGAGCTCAACAGCCCTATGT
>JBAQDW010000321.1:0-21315 GCA_049286445.1 Rhodoferax sp.
TGACTGGCTCGGTGTTGGGTAATCGCACTCGGAATTTTGTCTTGCGACTTGTTGTGAATGGCGCCAAGTTTACCCAGTCTGAAGTCCCAAACGGCACTGCCTTGCCGTGGGTTATTGAGAAGTTACCATTTTTTCTTACAAAACAAACCAGGAACACTGCATGAACTACCAAGCCAACCCCCAACGCTACGACCGCATGGCCTACCGCACCAGCGGTCGCAGTGGGCTGAAGCTCCCCGCCATCACGCTGGGCCTGTGGCACAACTTTGGCGATGCCACCCCAATGGAGACGCAGCGCCAAATGTTGCGCACAGCGTTTGATCTGGGCATCACGCACTTTGACTTGGCCAACAACTATGGCCCGCCCTACGGTAGCGCTGAGACCAATTTTGGCGAACATCTGCGGCGCGACTTCAAGCCCTACCGCGACGAATTGCTCATTTCCAGCAAAGCCGGTTGGGACATGTGGCCCGGCCCCTACGGCCAGGGCGGCGGTTCACGCAAACACGTCTTGGCCAGCCTTGACCAAAGCTTGAAGCGCATGGGCCTGGACTATGTGGACATCTTCTACTCACACCGCTTTGACCCCGACACGCCTCTGGAAGAAACCATGGGCGCGCTGGCTAGCGCCGTGCAGCAAGGCAAAGCCTTGTATGTGGGCATTAGCAGCTACTCAGCCACCAAAACCCGTGAAGCCGCCGCCATTTTGCGCAGCATGGGCGTGGCACCGCTGATTCACCAGCCGTCTTACAGCCTGCTGAACCGCTGGATTGAAGAAGACTTGCTGGACGCCTTGACAGACAACGGCATGGGCTGCATTGCCTTCAGCGCGCTGGCCCAAGGCCTGCTGACCCACAAGTACCTGAACGGCATTCCCGACGACGCACGCATCAACCGCCCTGGTGGCGGCTCTTTGAAAGCCGAGCACTTGAGTGAGCCCAACCTGCAACACGTGCGCGCCCTGAATGAGATGGCACTGGCACGCGGGCAAAGCTTGGCGCAAATGGCCATTGCCTGGGTGCTGCGCGACCCGCGCGTGACCTCGGCCCTGATTGGCGCCAGCCGCCCTGAGCAAATCACCGAGTTGGCCGGTGCGTTGTCGCACCTCACATTCACCGCCGACGAACTGACCGCCATTGACGCGCACGCCGTGGAAGGTGGCATCAACCTGTGGCAACGCCCCTCGACTGACCAGCGCCCCGGCTGACCCGCGCACGACGCGCCACTGGGCCCGGCGGGTTTGTTATGCTCGCCGCCCATGAAAGCCAATCTCTACGCCCTCGCGGCCATCGCCCTGTGGGCCTCCCTTGCCGCTCTGGCGCTATCGCTCAGCCATGTGCCCGCCTTTTTGCTGACCGGTGTTTCCCTGATGGTGGGCAGCGTGCTGGCCTGGCCAGCCGTGTTGCGCCGCCCCGCGTTGTGGCGCATGCCGCCCAGCACCTTGGCCTTTGGCGTGTTGTCTCTGTTTGGTTATCACTTTTTACTGTTCATGGGCTTGCGATTGGCGCCTGCGGTAGAGGTGAACCTAATCAACTACCTTTGGCCGCTGTTGTTGGTGGTGCTGGCGCCTTTGTATTTGCCGGGCATGTCTTTGCGGCCCGTGCACCTGATGGCCTCGGCCATGGGTTTTGGCGGGGCCATCATTGCCATCGTGGGGGCGCAAACCAGCGCCAGCACGACCTCCTCTCACCCCCTGCTGGGTTATTTGCTGGCACTCCTTGCGGCCTGCGCGTGGGCCAATTACTCGCTGCAAACCAAACGCTTGTCAGTCCAGGGCAGGGGGTTTCCAACGGCGGCGATCGGACTGTTTGGACTGGTGTCTGGCGGTTTTTCTCTGCTGTGCCATTGGGCGCTAGAGCCTGCGGTGTCCCTGTCGCTGCAAGACTGGGGGTTGTTGGCCCTGTTAGGTCTGGGGCCGCTGGGTGCTTCTTTTTTTCTGTGGGACCAGGCGTTGAAGCTGGGGGACGCGCGCCACATCGGGATTCTGAGTTACATCACCCCACTGGCCTCCACCACCTTGCTGATGGTGGCCAGCCAGCGTCCCCTGACGCTGAGCATTGCGTTGGCGGCCACGCTGATCATGGGCGCTGCCGTACTGGGAACACGCGGCCGCTAAGACGCGATGAAATGGTTGGGAGCCTGCGTCTTAACGCACAATCTCTTGATGATTGAACTCAAAGACATCCAAGCCGCCGCTGTTCGCCTCCAAGGGCAGTTGCAAGAAACACCTTTTGTGGCCTCGCGCACTTTGTCCGACATAGTGGGGGCGCACGTGTTTCTCAAATTCGAGAACCTGCAGTTCACCGCCTCGTTTAAAGAACGCGGTGCTTGCAACAAGCTGGTGCAACTCAGCCCTGAAGAGCAGCAGCGTGGCGTGATCGCCATGAGCGCCGGCAACCACGCGCAAGGCGTGGCCTACCACGCGCAGCGCCTGGGCCTGCACGCGGTGATCGTGATGCCGCGCTTCACCCCCGGCGTCAAGGTCGAGCGCACACGCGGCTTCGGCGCTGAAATTGTGCTGCACGGCGACACGCTGGACGAGGCCCGTGCCCACGCCGTCGCGCTGTCTGAAGCCCGGCACTTGACGTTTGTGCACCCCTATGACGACGCCGACATCATTGCCGGCCAAGGCACCGTCGCCCTTGAAATGCTTGAAGACGTGCCTGACCTCGACACGCTGGTGGTCGCCATTGGGGGCGGCGGCCTGATCTCCGGCATGGCGACCGCGGCCAAGGCAATCAACCCCAAGATTGAAGTGATCGGTGTCCAAACCTCGCGGTTCCCGGCCATGGTCAACGCCATTAAAGGCACGCAACACCCTCAAGGCACCAGCAGCATTGCCGAAGGCATCGCGGTGGGCTCGCCAGGCAAGCTGCCCCAAGCCATCATTGAGCGGCTGGTGGACGACTTGGTGCTGGTGGACGAAGGCGATATTGAGGAAGCCATCGTCATGCTGCTAGAAGTGGAAAAGACCTTGGTGGAAGGCGCGGGTGCAGCGGGCTTGGCCGCCTTGCTGAAGTACCCCGAGCGCTTCAGGGGCAAAAAAGTAGGGCTGGTACTGTGCGGCGGCAACATCGACCCGCTGCTGCTGGCCGCCATCATTGAGCGTGGCATGGTGCGCGCCGGTCGCTTGGCGCGTATTCGCGTCAGCGCACGCGACGTGCCCGGCACCTTGGCCAAGATCACGGCCACCGTGGCCAATGCGGGGGCCAATATTGACGAAGTGCATCACCAGCGCGCCTTCACCACTTTGGCGGCACAAAATGTGGAAGTTGAATTGGTGATTCAAACCCGCGGACCACAACACATTGCCGACGTGCTGGCCGAACTTGAAAAAGTGGGGTTGGAAGCACAAACAGTGCGCTAACCGATGGCCCCAACCCACCGGGGCCCCCAATGCACCGCCACTCCCCGCGCCGCGCCGCAGATGCGCCTAATGACCCCTCTCGGTTAAAGCCTGGTACGCCTGGCGCGTCGCCGGTGCCACAGACTGCACCACTTGTTCATAGGGCGTTTGGTGCCGCAAAATCAGGCGCGCCGACGCCACGGGTTTGGACTTGCAGAACCAGTGGCAGCTGTGCTGCATCAAAAACAGCTCGGCCATCATGGTGAAGGCCTTGTCGCGGGGCGTTTGCTGGCGCGTGTTTTGGGCCGCCGCGGCCAAGCCCTTGCCATGAATGGCAAACAATTTGCGGGCATCAAAGCTTGATTGCGCAAACAACTGGTCGGCGAAAGGAATGGCAAACGCCCACCGGCTGATCAGGGCCTGCGCGGGGGCCACCTTGGCAAAGTCCACCACAAAGGCGTTGAATTGCTGTGACAAGCTGGCCTCTGAGGTGGCCAAAATCTGCCAAATTTGCTCACGTCGCACGTCATCTTCTTCACCCAGTGCGCGCAGGTACCCTGCGGTCAGCGTCTCCATCAGCTTTTCAATTTGGTATTTGCCCAAATAACTGCCCAACAGGGCAATACGCTTGCGCTGGGCCACGAAGCGCAGCGCATTCACGCCTACGGCGAACAACATCGCCAAGATAAAGAAGTCCATTGATTTGTATTCAGGGGTCGCTGATGGAAACTTTGAGTGTAGTCACCTGCCCACCGGCCCGCCGGCCCGCCCCCCGGCGCTCACGCAGCGGCCTCAGTTCCAGCCGATGACTTCAAAGCCTTTGTCGCTCACACAGCGCTGCACATAGTGGCGGTACAGGCTGCTGGGGCGGTTCTGCATCGCGCCAGACACCGCGCCTGCGGAGCCACCCACGGCAGCACCCGCCAAGCCGGAGGTAAAGATGCTGTCCAAGTTGCGCCCCGTCACCAAAGCCCCCACGGCTGCCGCTACGCCACCCACGGCAGCCCCTTGGCCGGCACGCTGGCCCACCGCATTGTTTTGCTCCACCGGGCTCAAGCCCGCCGATTGGGCACGCGTCATGCAGGCATCAACCTCGGCCCGCGCAACCGCCTCACCCACGCGGTTCAAAGCGGCATTGGGGTAGAGCACCGGGCGGGCGTAGGGGTTCTGCGCGCCGGGGGTCGCGCAACCGGCGAGAGTCAGGGCGACGAGCACGAGCGATGCGCAGGCAGCGAGGGGGGAATGGCGAGGAAGTGGTGGCATGGTCTTTCAACGCGGCAGGGCCACGTCTTGTTCAGGGATCTGCGCAAATTGTGCTCGCATGGGTAGAATTCGCAAGATTCTGAACTCAAGCCCCTAAGGAACCCCATGTCAAAGCCAGCTCAGCACGACAGTGCCACCCCAGTTGATCCCGTTGAAGCCATCGTCCCCATGATTCCCATTGTTTTGCCCATCGTGGGCGGGGTGCTGATATTTTTGCTGGCGTTTATTGCCGTCAGTATGGCCTGACACAGGTCACTGCAATGGTTCAGGGGCAGCGCTAAACAACGCTGTCACCAGGAACTGTGGGAGGGCGGCAGCCACTGACTGCCGTTTTAAAAGGGTCGCCGTTGGCGACCCTTTGTTTTTTCCGGCCCGGTTGTTTGACACTTTCATGGCGCAAGGCCCGCTCACAACAATAGTTAAACGCATAAACCAATGCCATTTACGCATATCTTTTGCAGGTAACTGTCAGGTAACTGGAAGTCCACTTCCTAGAATCGGGGTTCGCTTTGGACAGCGACCGCCACACGGGGCGCATGGCCTCATCCTGGCGACGCCCCACAAGGAAAACGTCTTATCGAAGTCACCCGGGTTTAACCTGTCTTTGTCTTCCACCGTTTTTTCAAAGCGAATGTGCGCTGCATTGAATGGCAGCCCCGTCGTTCGTTTTGAAAAGACGATTTTTAACTTTGGAACCCCCCATGAACGCTCCCATGATGCAAGGCTTGAATCTCAACGCCCCAAGCTATGTCAAAAACGCTCGGCTGATCGCCTGGGTTGCCGATATGGCCGCCCTGACCCAACCTGACGCCATTTACTGGTGTGACGGGTCAGACGAAGAGTACGCCCGCCTGTGCCAACAACTGGTCGACGCCGGTACCTTCAAAAAACTCAACGACACCAAGCGCCCCAACAGCTTTCTGGCGTGCTCCGACCCCACGGACGTGGCCCGCGTGGAAGACCGCACCTACATCTGCTCAGAGAAGAAAGAAAACGCAGGCCCCACCAACAATTGGATGGCCCCCGCCGAGATGCGCGTCTTGCTGCAACAAGGCACCGACAGCACGCCGGCTTTGTTTGACGGCTGCATGAAGGGCCGCACCTTGTACGTGGTGCCCTTCTCGATGGGGCCACTGGGTTCGCACATTTCGCACATTGGCATTGAACTCACCGACAGCCCCTACGTGGCCGTGAACCAAAAAATCATGACGCGCATGGGCAAGGCCGTTTATGACGTGCTGGGCGTGAATGGCGACTTTGTGCCGTGCATGCACACGGTAGGCGCCCCCTTGGAAGCGGGTCAAGCCGACGTGAAATGGCCGTGCAACACCACCAAATACATCGTGCATTACCCAGAGACGCGCGAAATCTGGTCTTACGGTTCGGGTTACGGTGGCAACGCCTTGCTGGGAAAAAAGTGTTTTGCACTGCGCATTGCCTCCAACATGGGCCGCGACCAAGGCTGGCTGGCTGAGCACATGTTGATTTTGGGTGTGACCAACCCCCAAGGCAAAAAGTACCATGTGGCGGCGGCGTTCCCCAGCGCCTGTGGCAAGACCAACTTCGCCATGTTGATTCCACCGGCTGGGTTTGAGGGCTGGAGCGTGACCACCATCGGTGACGACATTGCCTGGATCAAACCGCACACCGACGGCAAGTTGTATGCCATTAACCCCGAGGCGGGCTACTTTGGCGTTGCCCCCGGCACCAACACACTGACCAACCCCAACTGCATGGCCAGTTTGGACCGCGACGTCATCTTCACCAACGTGGCGCTGACCGATGACGGCGATGTGTGGTGGGAAGGCATGACAGAAACCGCACCGGAGCATCTCATCGACTGGCAAGGCAAGGACTGGACGCCCGCCATCGCGCGCGAAACGGGTGCCAAAGCGGCGCACCCCAACGCCCGCTTCACCGTGGGTGCCATGAACAACCCGGCACTCGACCCCGCCTGGGATGACCCTGCAGGCGTACCGATTGACGCGTTCATCTTCGGTGGCCGTCGCTCCACCACCGTGCCCTTGGTCACCGAGGCGCGCACTTGGCAAGACGGCGTTTACATGGCCGCGACCATGGGTTCCGAGACCACCGCCGCTGCCGCCGGCCAAATGGGCGTGGTGCGCCGCGACCCCTTTGCCATGCTGCCCTTCTGTGGCTACAACATGAGCGACTACTTCCAGCATTGGCTGGACATGGAGCACAAGCTGGAATCTTTGGGCCATACCCTGCCCCGGATCTTCTGTGTGAACTGGTTCCGCAAGGGCGATGACGGCAAGTTCGTTTGGCCTGGCTACGGTGACAACATGCGCGTACTCAAGTGGATGATTGACCGCTTGGAAGGCCAAGCCACGGGCGTGGATCACGCGTTTGGCATCAGCCCCACCTACGGTGAGATCACCTGGACCGGCCTGGACTTCAACGAAGCGCAGTTCAACACCGTCACCAGCATCGACAAAGCGGCGTGGACGCAAGAACTGGCTTTGCATGCTGAACTCTTTCAGCAACTGGCTTACCACCTGCCCCAAGAACTGGTCGAGACTAAATTACAGCTGGAGAAGCGATTGGCAGCCTGAGGAGGCCACCTAAAAAACTGCAGAGAGGCATGACCTGCCCCTGTGCAGCGCTTGCCCAACGCAACCGCGCTCGGGCATGAAAAAAGCCACCTGATCAGGTGGCTTTTTTTTGGGTGTTGCAGCAGCGTGTGCTGCACACGCCGTGAGATTCAGGCTGCGTTAGAACGGTCAATCGCTGCCTGAACGTCTGCCATGATGCGGGGGTCGGCCAGGGCAGCAGCCCACAACCGACGGTCCGCCCGCGCCTGCGCACTGCGCGCAGCCCAGTTGTTTAACGCGCCCAACGTCGCTTGAGCCAACGTTTGAGCGGAACCGGCAAACAACGCCAACGCGGCAAACGCAATCACCCACAAAGCCACCCAAGCGAGCATCAAATGGCCGTCAGCCCACGTTTCAATCAGCTGGTCGGCGACCACGATCAAGGCGGACACCATGGCAGCGAGCAACATGGCGCTCAAGCCGCGCTGACCGGCGGTCTGTGCTGCAGGGGTCTGACCCATGGGCATGGCGTGCCGTGTCGGTGAGTAGGTGGTCATCGTGTGTTCCTTCAATCAAACGCTTCCGGGTGGAAACATGGGTCGATGTTAGGGTAAACACTAGGTATATCCTAATTAATATTCATGATGCCCTCTATTCACATGAATGATAAATTAGCGTATGAACCCGACCAACTTCAAGACCCTTGACCTCAATTTGCTGCGCGTGTTCGATGAGGTGATGACCGAGCGCAGCCTGACCCGGGCCGCGCTCAAACTGTCCATCACCCAGCCCGCTGTCAGCAATGCCTTGCAGCGCCTGCGTGAGGCCATGGGCGATGAACTGATCAAACGCAGCGGCCAAGTCATGGCACCGACACCCCGGGCGTTGGCACTGTGGCCCGCCGTGCGGGAAGCCTTGCGCCAACTGCAAGATGTGATTTCACCCAGCACCTTTGTCCCTCATGAGGGCCAAGCCACCTTTGTGCTGGCGATGGCAGACGCCACGTCAGCGGAGTTGCTGCCCGGCCTCATGGCCAAGCTGGAGCGCGACGCGCCCCAGCTGTCGATTCGGGTGGTGCCCTTGATCACCCGCGACCCCCGACCCCTGCTGGAGAAAGACGAGGCGGACATGGCGGTGGGTTACTTTCCCTCCGTGTTGGGCGACCTCACCGCCCGCGCACAAGCGGGCGAGGCGATTGGTTTTTCCACACAGCGCCTGTTCAGTGGCGAGTACGTCTGTGCCATGCGCCATGACCACCCGCTGGCCAAAGGCCCGCTCACCCTCAACCGCTTTTGCAGCGCCCGCCATGTGCTGGTGAGCTACTCGGGGCGGCCGTTTGGCTTCATTGACGAGGCGCTGGCCGTGCTGGGGCGCGAGCGTCACATTGCCCTCACGGTGAATCAGTTTTTCACAGCGGGCACGCTGGCGGCGCAGTCCAACCTGTTGACGGGCATGCCACGGCATTTTCTTGCGGTGTCGGGCTTGCAACATCAACTCACGGTGCGTGAACTGCCTTTTGCCGTGCCCCCGCTGCACATTGACGCCCTGTGGCATCACCGGCGTAACCGGGACAGTGCACACACGTGGCTGCGCCACACCCTGGCAGGTGTCGCCCTCACCCAACCCGCCGCCTGAGCGCTTGCCCGCACAATGGCACCATGAACATCCAGCTTTTGTCCGACCTGCACCTGGAAACCCATCCCAACTGGGTGGCCACCCCTGCACGGGGTGCCGATGTGCTGGTGTTGGCGGGCGACATTGGCTCCTACCAGCTGAACTCCAGCCTGACGGACACTGATTTTGGTCTGGGCCAGTTTTCACCCCTCAAGGGCTGGCCCACGCCCGTTCTGTTCGTGCCTGGCAACCACGAGTACGACGCACTGGACTTTGACGAAGCCCACGCCCGCCTGCGCGTCACCTGTGAGCGCCTGGGCATCATTTGGCTAGAACGGGAGGTCGTGACCTACACCCACGTGGGGGGCCAGGCGCTGCCCCAGCCGGTGCGCTTTGTGGGCACCACGCTGTGGACCGACTTTGACGCGCTGTGCCCACCAGACCCAGGCGACTCGCCCACCTTGAATCAATTGGCGCAGCAATTGAAAGCACGAGACAAAGCATTCCGGGCCGCCAACTTCTACCTCAAAAAAACATCAGGAACGCGCCATGGCGCCCCCTTGCTGGCACCTGAAATACGAGATCAAGCGCTGGTGTGTCAAGCCTGGTTGACACACGCCTTGGCACAGCCCTTTGAAGGCACCACGGTGGTCGTGACCCATTTCGCCCCCAGCTTGTCAAGTGCCGACCCCCGCTATGGGCTGACCCCAGGCACAGCCGGGTTCTGCAACAACTTGGACCCTTTGTTGGCTCAAGCCCGCCTGTGGTTGCACGGTCACTTGCACGCGCCCAGCGACTACGTGAAAAACGGCTGCCGCGTGGTGGCCAACCCCTTGGGCTATGCCCGAAAAAATGAACAAACCGCCTTTCTCCCCGCCAGTTACGTCACGGTGTGATCATGGCCGCGCCCCCCCGGGAAGGGAAGGCAGGGAATTGGCCTCAGCAGATGGGACGGCTGCCAAACAAAAGAGCGGGCGTTAAGAGAGCGGGCGTGAGTACACTGACTCACTTCAACAAGGAGACTCACATGAACATTCTTCTCGCCGTGGACGGCAGCGCCTACACCAAGAAAATGCTGGCTTATCTGATCACCCACGACCTGTTTTTGTCTGAAAAAAACAGCTACACCGCGTTCACAGTGCAGGCGGCCCTGCCCCCCCGTGCGCGCGCAGCGGTGGGCAAAGCGATTGTTGACAAGTACTACAGCGAAGAGGCAGAGAAAGTGCTGGCACCGGTTAGCAAGTTTTTATTGCGCCACCGCATTGATGCCAAAACCAGCTGGAAAACAGGCCATGCCGGTGAGTCGATCGCTCAATTCGCTGACAGTGGCGACTTTGATCTGGTGATCATGGGCTCGCACGGGCATGGCACATTGGCCAACTTGGTGATGGGCTCTGTGGCGACGCAGGTCCTGGCCCATTGCAAGGTGCCCGTGTTGCTGGTTCGCTAACCAGTCAGCCCAGTATTTGCTATTGAAAAAATAGTGGCTTGCGCAGACTGGACAAGGGCTGGCGGCCTAAAAGGCATTGAAATTTAGCGCGTGCGCAAACCGTCAAAGCAGGTGCCCAGCACCATGGTCACAATGTCCGCGTCGGCGTACTGTCCCCCCATTTGCATGAACTCCAGCACCGGGTCGCAGGCCCGGGCGTAGAAGGTGTAGAGCACGGCAATGGCGGGCAGCGCGGGGTTCAGGTCACCCGACGCTTGGGCGGACTCAATCCACTCCCCCAACGTGTCACTGACCGTCACCAACGCGTCCATGTAGTCTTTGTTGCCGCCTAAAGCCGCACGCAGGGAGGAGTTTTGGTTGGGGAGGGAGGGCATGTCACCCGCCAGCTTGCACTCCAGCATCCAGCGCACCACGGTGCGCAATTTTTCAATGGGCGTGGCCTGTGCGGGCACGGCGTCCACCACGGCTTGGGCTTGGCGCAACACCCGCACCATGGCGGCAGCGGCGAGGTCTTCTTTGCTGGAAAAATGTTTGTACAGGCTGGCTTTGGCAATGCCGACTTGGGCGGCCACCTCGTCCACCGTCATGGCGTCAAAGCCTTTCTCGGCCAACAGGCGATTCACGGCTTGGACAATCGCCTCTTCACGGGCCTTGAGCATCTGCTGCTTGAACGAAACTTTAACGGGAAGTGCGGTAGTCATGCCCTATTTTATCCGGCCACACTGATTTGTAGACGCCTCGTCTTTTTTGATACCAGTCAGTTCACACCAAATGCTGATTGGCCGCTGAAGTCAACGCATGGGTGAGCGCGTCCAGCACGACCGAGTCCAAGTTCCAGCAGTGCCAATACAACTCCACGGGCAAGGAATGATCGGGCGCAATCTTGACCAAGCGGCCACTGGCCAAGTGCTGTCGTACCCCCAATTCAGGCAAAACGCTGACGCCCCAGCCCGCCAACACAGCGCGCACTTGGTCTTCCGAACTGGGCACGTACAGCTGACTCAGCGCCACCCGCTTGAGATTGAAGCTGCGGGCGATGAATTCCGCCTGCAACCCGTCTTTGCGATTGAACGCGATGAAAGGAAAAGCCCGAAAGTTGTGCGCCGTGAGCCCCTTGGGGCAGTGCGCGGCGGCATACGCAGGCTCGGCTACGGCCACGTAACGCATCGCCCCTAGCGGCACCATTTTGCAACTGCGCAGCGCTTGCTTGAGCGTGGTCACGCAGCCCAGCACTTGGCCCTCGCGCAGCCAGTCATGGGTGAACTCCTGGTCGTCGGTGATGATCTCGATGGCCAATCCTTGGTGCACCAAGCGACTCAGCGCGGGCAGCGCCCAGGTGGCAATGCTGTCGGCATTGATCGCAATGGAGATCCGCTCCTCGTCCCGGCCGTTCCCGGTGACACCCGGTGTCAGGTCTTTGAGATCGCGCTCCAGGTCAGCGCGCAGCAAGCGCATCTGCATGGCGTGCTTGAGCAACAAGCGCCCCGCCGAGGTGGCTTTGAGGGGGCGGCTGCGCACAATCAGCACGGTACCGACCTGCACTTCCAAGGAGCGAAGCCGCTGCGACACGGCCGACTGGGTGATGGACAAACGCACCGCCGCGCGCTCAAACCCCCCTTCTTCCACAATGGCCGCCAAACACTCCAATGCATCCGGATCAAACGTACTCATGGTCGCTCCTGAAATTAGCAACGCTAATGTTTTTGAAATTAGTTTAATTCTACTTTTTTAACCGCGTGAGATCGGCCACACTCCGACGCATGAAAATCATTATTCTTGGCGCAGGCATTATTGGCGTGAGCACCGCTTGGCATTTGCTTGAGCAGGGTCACGAGGTCACGGTCGTGGACCGTCAACCAGATGCCGCAATGGAGACCAGTTTCGCCAACGCGGCGCAAATTTCGGTCAGCTATTGCGAACCCTGGGCCAACCGGGATGCGCCATTGAAGGCCCTGAAGTGGATGTTCAGCAAAGAAGCCCCGCTGCTGTTTCGCCCCAAGCTGGATGTGAACCAGTGGCTGTGGAGTTTGCAATTTTTGGGCCAATGCAATGACAAGGCCTTTGAGCGCAACGTGCAACAACTCGTCGCCCTGGGTGCTTACAGCCACGCGGCGCTGAAAGACCTGGTGCAAAGCACGGGCATTGAATACCAGCGCCTGGAATGCGGCATTGCCCATTACTACACCGATCAAAAATCGTTTGACACCGCCGGGGATGCCGCCCAATTGATGGGCAAATACGGCGTCTCCCGCCGTGTGGTTGACAAGGCAGAGCTGCTGCGTATTGAGCCCGCGTTCAAGTCGTTTTCAGACCGCATTGTGGGCGGCACCTTCACGGCCAGCGACGAGTCGGGCGACGCCCGCGTTTTCACGCAAGAACTGGCCAAAGCCTGTGTGGCTCGCGGCGCGCAGTTTTTGTATGGCCACGATGTGGTGCAACTCAACACCGCGGGCGGTGCGGTGGCGTCCGTGTCGGTGCGCCCCGCGCGCATTGGGCCAGGCGGCCAAAGCAGCATGGGCGAGTCACGGCTTTTGAAGGCCGACCATGTGGTGGTGGCCGCGGGGTCTTACTCAGCGCCCCTGTTGCGCACGGTGGGTGTCAACTTGCCGATTTATCCCGGCAAAGGCTACAGCGCCACGTTCGACATCAAGCGCCCTGAACTGGCACCCAAAGTCTCGACCATTGACGACGAAAAGAAAATTGCCATCAGCCGCCTGGGTGACCAGCTGCGCGTGGCCGGCACCATTGAAGTCGGCGGCTACGACCTGTCGCTGGACACCCCGTTGGCGCGGGCACGCTGCCAAATGCTGTCCAACCGCATTGAAGAAGTGTTCCCCGGCCTGTGCGACACCCGCAATGCCGAACAGGGCGGCACGCCCAATTACTGGACCGGTCTGCGCCCCGCCACCCCAACCAATATCCCCTACATTGGCCAAACCTCGGTTGGCAAGCTGTGGGTGAATGCGGGCCACGGCACGCTGGGTTGGACCCACGGCGCAGGCTCGGGTAAAGCACTGGCCGAGTTAATGTGTGGCCGCCAGCCCGACATGGCTTTTAACTTTCATGGCATGAAAGCGACCGCCTAAACGGCAAAGTTGCTGGCGCTTCGGCCTTGTGCGTGTGTCGGCACAGGCGCAAGGCGTTTGCGGTGCGGGGTTGAACGGCGCAAAATGAACGCATGCACCTCAGTGAACCGCAACTCCTCTCCATTCCCGTGGACGATGTCCACATCGAAGGCATGCTCACCTGGCCAGACCAGGCCTGCGGCTTGGTGCTGTTGGCCCACGGCCATGACAGCAGCCGTCACGACCCGACGGGTAGTGCTGTGGCCAAGACCTTGAATGAGCAAGGTGTGGGCACGTTGGTGTTGGACCTGCTCACGCTGGCCGAAATGCTGGACTACCACACCCGCTTTGACCTCGCATTGCTCACCCACCGGCTGCTGGTGGTCACGGGTTGGGTGAAACTCAACACACCCGCTCTGCACTTGCCCTTGGGTTACTTGGGCACCCACACGGGCGCTGCTGCCGCATTGCAAGCAGCCGCAGCTCTGGGCAATGACATCAGCGCCGTCGTTTCCCGCTCCGGTCGCCCCGACTTGGCCGGGCAACATGACCTCAGCAAGGTCACCGCGCCGACCTTGCTGCTGGTGGGCAGCCGCGATGAAGAAGTCCTGGCCCTCAACCACGCGGCCTGTGCGCAACTGGCGTGCCCCAAATCGGTGAGTATTGTGGCGGGGGCTTCACCGTCGTTTGACGAACCCGGCGCGCTGGACGCGCTGGTGCTGCAAGCCACCGCGTGGTTTGCGAAGCATTTACCGCGCTGAGACGGCTGCTTTGGCGTCGGTCTGCCGGGGAAATTAGCAGCAGAATCCATGACTCAATTGCTCTGCTATTGATAGCTGGTTGCGCAAGTACAGCATGGACTAGAGGCCTAAAACGCTTGCAGTTGTTAGTTGAAACGACCTTTTCCAAACCGGGTTGCAGAGTTTTCAGCGTTTTGTTCATTCCCGCCCCCTTCCTCATGCCTACCGGAGGGTAAGAAGAGGGGTTGCAGCGCAAGCATTGCGACCCCCTTGTCAAGACCCGGCGCAAATTTCAACACGGTATATTCCCTCGCGTACGTCAACATCTGCGTTACCTGGCCCTCCTTGAGGCATGAACGTCAAGCCCCTCCTTATTCGCAACCACCCTATGAAACCCTTCTCATTTCGACACTGTCTCGTGACGACGGTGAGTTTGTCCAGCCTGCTCTACTGTGCAGTCGCCTCTGCCCAGTTACCCGCCCCATCCCTCCGTCCAGACGGTGGCGTCTGGAACGTAGGCACAGGGTTTGAATTTGCGCTGAAAGAGAACAAGGCGCTCAAAGCCAGGCGCTCATTAAGCGGCATCGCTTGCAACAAAAATACCGCCGGTGAACCCATCTGCCTCATGGCTTTTGACGAAGGCAGCCAAGCACGTTACGCCACAGTAAGCCCGGGGCAACTCACACCCGACCCTCAACCCGTGGTGCTGGCCACCCAACCAGGCGAGTTGGACGCGGAAGCCGCGGCCACCGACGGGAAATACCTCTACGTCACCGGCTCACACTCGGCCAAACGAGCAGATTGCAGCAGCAACCCCAGCAGTCGCCACGTGTTTCGTTTGACGCTGGACCCTGCCACGGGCCGTGGCAAACCAGAGTCGCTGACTGAAAGCGGCCGTTTATGGGACATCATGACCACCGTCCCCTTGTTGAAAGACCATGTGGGCGAACGCCAATGTTTGGGGTCTTCGCCCTCGCAACGCGGCATCAACATCGAGGGCATGGCAGTGCGCGATGCCCGTTTGTATTTTGGTCTTCGCGGCCCCGTGATCGACGCCGAGGCGTGGGTACTGTCAGTGGCTTCCAGTGCGTTATTTGGCAGTGCGGACGCCGCCCCGCAACTCAGTCGCTTGGCGCTGGGACCCAACCGGGGTATTCGCGACATGGTGGCGGTGGAAGACGGTTTTTTGCTGCTGGCAGGGCCCGATGATGGCAAGGCCTCACAGGGCGTGCCGTGGACCATCAACTGGTGGAACGGGCAAGGCAACACCGCTTCGGCCGCCGTGCCGCGACGCTTGGCCACGCTGGACCTGAGCGCGGTTGCCCTGCGCGCCTGCGACACCGAACTCAAACCCGAGGCCCTCGCGGTGTTAGAGCAAACGGCACAAAACTACCGCGTGGTGGTGTTGTCAGACGGCATGTGTGATGGCGGCCCCCTCACATTCACCGTGCCGCGCTGAGCACCACGCCCCGAGCCAGCGCTTGCCTCCTTCAATTTTTTGAAATTGACAGGTGTTCACAGCGTTTTTAACCCTTTAGAACGGTCAAGTGCCCTCCAGAATACCCAAAACCTAGGAGACTCCATGACCCTGCAATACCAACTCAAAGAGGGCAACTACCACTTGTATGACCTCAGCACGCCCGCCAGCAAGGTCACGGGCCAGCACCGCCTGCGCTTGACGACCGACACGGTGGCCCTCGCGTTTGATGTGCGCACCGGCCAGTTGCATGAGCACGGCACGCCCAGTCGCATTCACTCTTGGGCCACCACCGCCCGCAGGCGCCTTCGCGCAGCGGGCTCAGAAGACAGCGCCAACGACATCGTGGTGGTGTCTGGCCCGCTGCCGGTGGAAGAGATCAACAAGTGCCTGCAGATCAATGGCTACTGCCGCCACATGCTGTCACGCCTGTCCACGCTGCCGCACGGTAAACGCGTTGGGCATACCCGGGCGAACTGATTACTCCGTTTTTTATAGCTGCTTGCGCTTGTTTGACAAGGGCCAGGGGCTGATTTGGCCGCGCTAAATTTTCGGTTCGCCGATCGGGTTGGGTTTCTGGTCAGCGTCTGACACCAGCCTCGCGACGATGGGCTTGATTTCGTCAATCGTGTCCTGAGGGCCAAAGCGCGCTTCCAGACGTTCGATGCCCAGCGCCAGGGCGGGCCCAAGCTTGATGCTTGCCTGCGCCAGACTCAGCTTCGACCTCTCAAGAGACGCCAAGAGGTCTCAGGGTGAACCCTTGACGCCGTGGACCAAAAGTGAGCGAAACAAGCTTCGCGAAATACCGAGGTGAGCCGCGACACGATTTCTGATCACGCGGCCAGAACCGGCGCCCACTTGCTTCCACAAAAAGACCAGCAGGCCGAGCAGAACGCCGACTCCGAGAATGGCAACGGAATAGATCACGGTGTTATTAACTCCTTTTGCGATTCAGATGAAATGCAGAACAGGTGGCACAGCCACACTGGCCAAGGTCTGAAATCATCGGCGCTGAGCGACTGCATCGCGCCGCGTCTGTTTTGAATGCTACTCCCGATGCGGGTGAACTTGCCAAGTCCCTCGTGTCAACGTGCCATCGCTGGCCATCTCATTGGGTGCTTGACGTTGATGACTGCCTTTCGCGGTTGGTGTTTGATGCAGTTTCTGGCTGCAGCCCAAGATGACCCTGTGCAGGCAAGCGATTCAATAGGTCGCATTTTTTGCATGACCACCCCCGCTCTTTCCCCTCCTCACCCTCTCCCGCCCCGCCGAGCGGGAGAGGGTGCTCAACAGCCCCATTTGGCCGCAGGTTGGGCGATGCGAGGCACCTGCTCGGATGGGATGGGTAGCCGGGTTGGGTTGAGCGCACGGAAACAGGGGGCGGCGCTCACAGCCAATGAAGTTGCAGATCGGATTTAGACCCTCCGCCGACAGCCAACTTGCTGATTGGCCTGCCAGTTAGCCGACAGTTGGTGGTGCGCGAGCCAACTAGCAATCAGTGGCGACGGGGCGTTATGTAAAGTCAGGCGGAGACTTTGGAAGGGTCGACCACTGCCTCCAACGCAGCGGTAGCAGTCATTCAGTTAGTCGCTCCAATGGTGTGTCGGGAGCGGTTTGACACCTAAAATCTGTCAATCGCCAGCTGCGGGGTTTGTCGGAATTTTTATACCTGTATAAAAAAGCGGAAAATTCGAGGAAACCTAGGCTGAAAGCCACTTTCAGGAGGTTCTTGTGTCCAGATTATCCCGCAGCGACCAGAATATCCCGCAGGTTTTGCGGTATACATTACGTTAGTCCCTTCATACTCCGCTTTATGCAGGCCGCCATTAACTCCAGCGCTTCGCCCTTCTCAAAGGTTTCTCCTTTGGGGTTTTGGCGTTGCGCCGGGCTTCGCCTGCTGGCGTTGCGCCAGTTTCAAGCCTTTGTGGCCTCTAGCGCTTGTGTGGCAAGCGCCACCAGCTATCATTCTTGCAGCGCTGCGCCGCTTCCGTGGCGCAGCGCTTTTTCATGGGCTGCGCCCGTCTCCACTTCAGGGCGCTTCCTTTTGGCCTTCGGGTCTAACTCTGCGCTCAAGCGGACCCGCCAAAGGCGGGCCGCTTACCTTGGCCGTTAGCTTTATTGTTTGCCTCATGGAGATTCGATGAAACACAAAGGCTCTTTTGAAGATTTAAAAACCATGATTTGTGGGGTTGGTCGCGAGATTACCCACAGCGGGCGGTCTGGTAGTGCTCAACAGATCAAGACTAGCGACGGAGCAGTAATCAACTGGTTTGAGTCCACAGGAACTGTGCAGTTTCAAGGGACACCAGAAGCAAAGAGGAAGCTCGAAACAGATCTAGCGACATACACAGGCGTTGCAGTAAGCACACCCTCGGGTACTTCAAATCTGTCTGTAGCAGCCACGCCGGCTACCGCACCTGCATCAAGCAAAGTATTTATTGTTCACGGCCACGATTCAGTTGCCCGTGAACAGCTTGAGCTTGTCGTTCATAAGCTTGGCCTTGATCCTTACGTTCTACAGAACACTGGTGGAGGGGGCCTCACCATCATCGAAGCGCTAGAGGGTGAAATTGGGACGCGTGCGGGGGCAGCCAAGTTCGGCATAGTTTTACTTACACCGGATGATGTCGGCTACGCAAAGGCCTCTGGCGAAAAGGAAGCCCAACCAAGAGCACGGCAAAACGTTGTCCTGGAAATGGGTATGCTTGTATCCGCTCTTGGCCGAAAAAACGTTGCCATATTGAAAAAGCAGCACCTAGAAATTCCATCCGACGCGCAAGGCATTTTGTATATCGCGTTCAACGATCATGTGAAGGAAGTGGTTCCAAAGCTTGTTGACCGTCTTCGGTCTGCCGGGTTCGTGCTCAATCCAGAGGCAATTACTCGTGCATCCAGCTAACCAAGCATTCCAGCGGACTGCCTTCGGCAGCCGCTGAATACGCACGTTAGGCATTAAAGAGGACTTTGTGAACAAATACTATCCGCCTGAAGATCAAGTCAAGCAGTTTCACTGCATACATTGCGGGGTATTTTCTAAGCAGAATTGGAATGTCCTTTATTTTTATCATCAAAATTTGACGGCGTCTCCGATCACATATTGCGACTGCGAACACTGCGGAAAACTGACGTACTGGTACGAAAGCAGGATGATTATTCCAGCGGAGGCTCCAGTTTCTCCTCCGCACGTAGACATGCCCGAGTCAGTAATCGGAGAATATCAAGAAGCACGCAGCATTTTCGCCCGCTCTCCAAGAGCGGCTGTCGCGCTTCTTCGGCTCGCTATACAGAAACTGATGCCAGAGTTAGGAGAGAAAGGCGAAAATATCAATGCAGACATTAAGTCATTGGTCGCCAAAGGGCTTCCAGTACAAGTTCAACAAGCTTTTGACTTTTGTCGCGTGGTTGGTAATAACGCAGTACATCCAGGAGAAATCAATCTAAATGACACTCCTGAAATGGGTCAACATCTCTTCAACATGCTTAACTTCATTATTGAAGATCGCATTACCCGCCCTAAACAAATTGCAGAACTTTATTCGAAGCTGCCTGAGCCTGCGAGGACTGCTGTACAACGGCGTGATGCCTAACTTTGCAGTCAAGCGGACTGGCCTACGGCCATCCGCTTACTTTGTGCGTTAGCCCTCGGTTTTCGCCTGCTTTTGTGTATTTACAATACGTACGAAATTACGTACCATTCAAATCAAATACCTGAGGAAACGAAATGCAGGCACTTACCGCTAGCGAAGCTCGCGCTAATCTTTACCGAATCATTGATGAGACTGCGCAGTCTCATGAACCCATCCTCATTTCAGGAAAGCGGACCAGTGCTGTTTTGCTGTCGGCTGAAGACTGGAGTGCAATACAAGAAACTTTGTACCTGCTTGCTGTGCCAGGTATGCGCGAATCCATCAAAGCCGGTATGGCTGAACCATTGGCAAAGAGTGTGAAGTCACTCAAGTGGTGAGTTGGGAGATCGTTTTTGCCAAGCAGGCGTTCAAAGATGCCAAAAAGCTTGCCGCCAGCGGCCTCAAGCCGAAAGCGCAAGAACTGCTTGCGATTCTCGGGACGAATCCGCTACAAAATCCGCCACCCTATGAGAAGTTGGTCGGAGACTTGGCTGGTGCTTACTCGCGCCGCATCAACATTCAGCACCGCATTGTGTATGAGGTATTCACCCAAGAGCGTGTCGTTCGTGTCTTGCGAATGTGGACCCACTATGAGTAAACCGGCCAAGCGGCCGGCCCACGCGGACAAGCAACATAGGGTTGCCGCTTCGCGACGAGTGTTGCGTGCCGGTGGCCTCCAACGTTAGAGGTTCAAGGCAGTGATTTAATGCCAATTAAGGTATATTTTCTATACTATGAATTCCTTTGAATTTGACGCCGCGAAGAGCGAGTCCAATCGCACGAAGCACGGCATTGATTTTGTCGAAGCGCAGAATCTCTGGAATGACTCGATGTTGCTGGAGATCCCGGCAAAAACGGATGATGAGCTGCGGTATCTGGTGATTGGGTTAATTGATGGAAAGCATTGGTCGGCCGTCATTACCTACCGAGGGGCCAACGTCCGATTGATATCCGTGCGTCGCGCACGCACAGAAGAGGTGGCACTTTATGAAAGCTAAAAAGTTCGAGCAACAGTTTGATGAGGACGTCGACATCACGGCTTCTTTGGACTTGTCCAAGGCCAAACGCGTGCTGCAAGAGCAGAAGCGAGTGAATGTCGATTTTCCAACATGGATGATTGACTCGCTAGATCGCGAAGCTAGCAAACTGGGGGTTACAAGGCAGTCTGTTATCAAGGTCTGGCTGGCCGAGCGACTTGAGGCGACCGCTTCTAACTTGCCGTTCCAACGGTCGCGCACTGGTGCCGCGCGCCGCTGAACTGTACGTTAGTTTGCACGCTGATCACCGGCATTATGAAAATCGTTATTGAAACCAATGTTGCTGCGCCCATTAGGGATGTTTGGCAAGCCTTCAACAATCCTGACAACATCGTGCAATGGGACGCCACTAATGATTGGCATACCACTTGGGCATCGAACGATCTCAACATTGGCGGCAAACTATTGCAACGCATGGAAACAACCGGTGGCGGTGAGGGATTCGACGTTGTTGCCACCTACACGCAGATCGAGCCAGACCGGCTGATTGAATTTCGGCTTAACGACGGTCTGATTGCTGACCGCATGGTTCGCTTGGATTTCATGAAAAATAATGGAGGCGTCATGGTTCGTCAGACCTTCGACTCCGAATCAAATCATCCCGAAATCTACCAACGCTCAGAATGGCAGGCGGTACTTGACCGTTTCGCACGCCATGTTGAATCACTGGTTCATTTTCAAACTGTGTCACGCGCCTAACTTGGCATTGCAGCGGACCGCCTACGGCGGCGTCTAAATTTGGTCGTTGACTGACTATTATCTGGAAATCTGGCTGCCGGCTTCCAGCCTATTGCCGACCGACTCAAGCCAATCCCAACGTGAAACTGTTATCCGCCAAACGGTCGTTTTATTGACACCCCAAAATCAGGCGCATAACGCGACCTTTTTGGGGTGATTCGTGTCAATCAACTGGTTCACAAATCAAATTGAAGTAAACGTATGCGTTTGCAAGTCACAGAACGGGGCTTCCAGAAACCTGCCGTTCGCGGTGGTCGGCTGACGCTGCATTGCAGTGGCGCAAAGCGTTGGCCAGCTACGGGAAGCTCGGCGCCCTTTTCCGCCCCGACTTGGATGAAAGGGGTTGGGGGACAGCGGGAATGAGCAAGACCGGGGCGCGCCGCGCGCCCACGGGTCTGCGAGAA
>JBAQDW010000322.1:0-2432 GCA_049286445.1 Rhodoferax sp.
GTGCGGCACTGCTGTTCCAGCGCACCCACCGCTTTGGCCAGTTCGGTCGCCCCGAGTAAGGCGGCAACCCCTTTCAGGCTGTGCATTTGCTGCGCGGCCGTTTCGATATCACGGTGGACAACCGCCAAAAATTGGTCAATCGCGTCCGCTAAAACGATGGCAAACTCGCGCGCTGATCGGGTGTAAAGGCGGCCAGACCCTGACAGCCGCTGTAACGCGGCGTTCAAATCCAAGCCTTCAAACACCACGGGTGCATTGGGCAACGGCTCATCAGAAGGGTTGGGGTTGGCATCGGCACCATTCTTGCCCGTCAGGGCAAGCAGCAACTTCACCAAGGGGTTGATATCAAATGGTTTGCCAATGTGCTCGGTCATGCCAGCCGCGAGACAGTCCGCCCGGTCCGAGGCCATGGCATTGGCAGTCATCGCCACAATGGGCAATTCACTCAAACCCAAAACCTCTCTAATAAACTGGGTTGCGGCGTAGCCATCCATGACGGGCATCTGAACATCCATGAGCACCACGTCAAACGGAGGATGGGCAGCAGCGACCGCCTCCACTCCGATTTGGCCGTTGGCCGCCATCGACACCAGCGCACCCTCAGACACCAACAGCTCCTCAGCCACCTGCTGGTTGATGAGGTTGTCTTCCACCACCAAAATTCGCAGGCCTGCCAGTCGGCGTTCGCTGGATTTGCCTCGTTGGGCTTTGCGCAGATTGAACTCATTTGCAGCGCCCCCCAAAGTGGCCTCTTGCATCATGGCAGCGGTCATGGGTTTCACAAGAAAGGCGTCCAGCAGGGACTGTTCTTGCAAGGTGCGTTGCGCCAAAAACTCGCGTGACTGCCCGCTTACCATCACGATGGTGGGTTGCGCTGCACCCCGTTGCCGGGCCAAATCACGTATTTTTCCCGCCAGTTGCCATCCGTCCATGTCGGGCATGTCCCAATCCAAGTAGATCACCTCAAAGGGAAAGGGCGCACGGGCATCGGAGGGGTTCAAGAGTTCCATGGCGCGCTGACCACTGCGTGCCACCTCCACCGGCCAGTTCCAACTGCGCACCATGGCCGCCATCAGGTCACCTGCAACCGGGTTGTCATCCACCACCAGCGTGCACCGGGGCGGCAGACCCTCTTGGCGGGTGGCGGGCCATGCATCGGTCAAAGCCGCCGGCAGGGGCGCATTCAGCACAAAAGAAAACGTGCTGCCTTGGCCCAACTCACTGCTGAGTTCAATCACCCCGCCCATCATCTGGATCAGGCGCTGGCTGATGGCCAAGCCCAGACCCGTTCCGCCGAATTTTCGTGTGGTGGAGGCTTCAGCCTGCGTGAAGTCTGTGAACATCAGCGCCTGAACCTCTTCGGCGATACCAATTCCGGTGTCGCGCACTGCAAACTCAAGCCGGGCTGCACCACCCTCAGCAGCGTGGCCAGTCAAACCGAGCAGTCGAATACCAATAACCACCTCGCCCCTGGTCGTGAACTTCACCGCATTGCCGGCCAAATTAATCAACACCTGGCGCAGCCGGTCACTATCGAGCACGAGAACGGAGGGAATTCGCGGATCGATGTCAAACAACACGTCAATCTGCTTGGCACCTGCGTAGGAGGACAAGATGAACGCGACCTCGCGCAACATCTGGTCCAGCCGAAATGGCTGCGCATCCAACACCAACTTGCCTGCCTCCACCTTGGAAAGATCGAGAATGTCATTCAACAAACCGAGCAGCGAGTTCGCCGCTCCGCGAGACTTGGTGACGTAATCGGTCTGCTGGAACGACAAGTCGGACCGTTCCAACAGGCTGAGCATGCCAAGCACCGCATTCAAAGGGGTCCGAATTTCATGACTCATGTTGGCCAAAAAGCGGCTCTTGGCCAGCGAGGCCTCCTTTGCCAGCGCAGTGCTGTGTTTGAGCTCTTTGTTGAGTTGCTCTACTTCCAATTGGCGCGCTTTGATTTCAGTGACATCAGTCACCATGACCACCACACCCACCACTTTTCCGTTTGCAAAGTCTGGAATGTGCTCCACCACCAAGTGGCTAGGCGCGCCATCTGGCAAGGCAAAGGTGCGCTCAAAGCGTTGCGCCTCTCCGGCAAAGGCCGCTTCAAACCGGGGCCGATTTTTTTCAAACAGCACGGGCCCGAATAGATCGCGCACGTGAATGCCTCGCATCTGTTGCGCCGTCTTATTGAATCGCTTGTTGTGCGCGGCATTGGAGAACTGACACGTCCAGGACTGATCCCAGTAGCTAATCATGCCGGGCAAGGCCTGGGTGAGTGTTTGGAGAAATCGCTTGCGCTGGCGCAATTCGTCTTCGGCGCGTTTCCTGGCTGTGATATCAGCGAACGAGGTCACGACTTGGTGGGGTTGATCGTTATCCGCCGTCCACATGGGCTTGGCGTTGATGGTGATCCAGGTGATTTGGCCGTCGGG
>JBAQDW010000323.1:0-5978 GCA_049286445.1 Rhodoferax sp.
GTACTTGAGCATGGCGCCTTCAGCGCGGTTGACTTTGATGGCCCTTTAGTGCTCTGAGTGGTATTTTTCCGTCTCATGAGTGAAACACTCGTGATAAGGTTGCGAGCGCGAACCCCAAGTGACTGAATTTTCACCAGGCGGTTCGCGCCCCTCGTAAGTTATTGAATTGATTGTGATTTTTCTCATATCTCGGTTTTTCGGAGTTGGAATATGGGCGTTGACGCCCATGTTCGCGCAAATGCACCAAAAATCTGCATGGAATCAATGCTTTGGCGATGCGGGGTTCGTCCGTCAGAGATGACGGACGTGGATTGAAACGGGTTGAAGTTGCGGCGGTGATGCCCACCGTGGGGTTCGTCCGTCAGAGATGACGGACGTGGATTGAAACTGGATGCTTTCGAGGGGTAGAGGTGCCTGATAGGGTTCGTCCGTCAGAGATGACGGACGTGGATTGAAACATCTGGACGAGGCCGCGACCGTCCACGGTCTCAAGGTTCGTCCGTCAGAGATGACGGACGTGGATTGAAACCACGCGGTCAATGGTGAAGTAATGCCGAAAAATGGTTCGTCCGTCAGAGATGACGGACGTGGATTCAAATCCCCGCAATTGATTCAAATTTTGAACAGCTGGTTTTGGCGGCGGGTGCTATTAATTAAGTAGCTTCTTGCGAAGGTAGATCAAGGGCTAGAGGCTGATTTGGCATTGACGCAGCTTCAGCCTCGGTCGGTGAGTCAGGGCCTGCTAAATGGGCTTGGCGGCCGTCGTTTGCGAGGTGCTTCCTGGTACAGGATGGCGTCAAAGGTCTGTCGCTGGCTTAGCAATTCGTCGCTGTTGATGCGTTCCGACAGACAGTCCAAGTCGCTTTTCGATACCCCCATGGATTCAAAGTGTGCGCGCCAAGTGTTGACGACCTCGATGACTTGGATGACTTGCGCGGCGGCTTGGGCCGGCTGAAGTCCAAACGCATCGCACTGGGACATCGCGTTGGCCAGTGTGGACTCTTGTCCGTGCGCCCCACAGTTGAACTCTTGGTAGCCTTGGCCGGAGTTGGTGGGGAGTACGTCATACGCGGGTGCAAGCCTCAGCCGCCCATTGGCGCTAGGGTTTACGACTAAAAGTGAGTGATTTTTCTCATGGTCGTCGGTGTTGTCGATCAGGATGTTGAACACCATGCGGCGAAACAGCTCTTGGGCATCGAGCAAATTAGCGTCGCCCTGGGTGACACCAATTCTGCGAAGGATGCGGGCGAGTTGTGGGTAGCCCATTTCTGGCTCAGTACCTGCCGCAGTCGCCGCCCGGATCGCGGTCCCCGCCGAGATGCTGTGAATCCGCTTGCCATACACGCGGTCGAACCGCCGAATGGCCACAGCATTCGCCGCCACCAGGTGAATGACCTGGGTCTGGGCGACGCAGATGCCGGCCTGGGCTGCCAACGTCAGGGTCGCGTGCTCGATGAGCGGAGCGTCAACATACTCGTTATTGAAGAACTTGATGACCCATTGCTCTCCATCGATCTCGATGAGTGCCTTGGGCTTGGCACCCCCCAACGGACTGCCACCGCCATCAATGATTTTGGCCTCCAGAGCGGTCAACGCATCGCCGGCTTCGATCTTGGCCACAACCTCGCTGAGTTCTTGGGCTTGCGCCAACCGTGGCAAGGGGCCGCTTTTTCGGGGGAGGTAGGTGGTGGGTGAGGTGGAGACTCCCAATGCACCGAAGCGGTCGTCGCCCGCGTAATAGAGCATTTCCATCAACGACGTGCGCTTGGGTTTGTCGACGAACCGGATGACTTTCTCCCCCCAGCGGTCTGGGCGCGCGTCATCCACGGCGCCGACTGCGCGAGACGCGTTGGCGCTCAGCCGACCGGGTGGGGAGAATTCGTTGTCCACAAGGGGCAGGTCCTCGCTGAGTGCGAACCCATTGGCCAGCCAGCCCCCGGCGTAATGGAGCGAGACGCCTTTGCCGGCAGCAACCAGCTTCAACGTCCCTACGTAGCGAGGCGTTGGGTCTCCCAGGTACCAAAGATACAAGTCATCCAGGCGCATTTCAGTCCTTTTTGCTGTTGTTAGGGCTTGCTGCGCGCACGCGGGCCTCTGCGGAGACCTGCGCGCGGGCAAGGCCCAACGCCATCGCTTCTCGAACGTTCAGCTCAAGTGCGCCTTGGTCATATTCAGGGGCGGCTAAGTTGCCCAACTCGCCATCTCGGTTGATGAGCCACAAGGCACTTGCGACGATGCCGATGCTCACTGTTGGGTCGCCGGCTTCGAGACGTTGGAGCGTGGAAAGGGTGACACCCAAGCGCTTGGCCCAGGTCCGCAGCGATTCCTTGCGGCGTAGGCGAGCCACCGCTAGGTCTGCGCCCATTTTTTGGAGGGCGCCCAAAGTGGCCGGAGGGAGTTGTTGGATGGCCTTGGTTATTTTTGCCATACCGTTATATTAGTACAAAAAATGTATTTTTGTATTGTTTTATCGGTATATTGAGAGGGAGCCTGTGTTCATTTGCTTATGTCTCCTCGGCCAGTCTGACAGGGGGCAAGCTGCTCCGTCATAGATGACGGACGTGGATTCAATCTGTACTCGAATTCAGCCTCTTCCTGTGTAGTATTTAAACTATAAATGCTATTAATTAAATAGCTGTTACCCCATATAAATCAAGGGCTAGAGGCCGATTTGGCATTCAAGATCTCGCTCCGCAACCTTCTTAAAGCAGCTTCAAGCCCGGTGGCAAGGCGTCGCCCAGAATGCGGCGTTCGGTGGCTTCGTCGAGTTCGATGTGTTCGTGCACCATCGTCACCCAGACTTCGGGGGCGTTCACGGTTTGCAGGCGTTGGATCACTCTTTCGCGCAAGTTCAGGTCCAGGTCGCGGGTGCGGTCGTCGGTGACGCGGGCCAACTGGGTGGCGGCGAAGGCGGCGGGCTCTAGGGCTTTCCAGTCCAGCGTCAGCAGCGTCTCTACCCACTGAGTCGCGGTATCGACCGGCACCACGTCGTGCAGGTGGCCATGAAACGGCTGGCGCGCGCCGATGCGCCCGAGTGCCCACAGGATGCGGGCGTCCACTGTCAGTTCAGCGGCGGTAGGGTTTTGACCTGCGGCTTGGCCGCTGTGCAGTCGGCCGAGCAGCCATGCGCCAATTTCTGATTTGTAGGCCACCGGAATGCGCTCTAGCGAGGCACCCAAGCGCAGCATGTCGTCGTCGCTGCCGGGCACGGGGGCTGCGCTGTCGTGGTCGTCGCCGTGTTCGTTGATGTTGAGGTTGGCGGCAAAGTCGTCGAGCAGGCGCAGTTGTTCGGTGGCGCCCAGGCCCCCGGCGACGCGGCGCCACAGCGTCCACCATTCGGCGCAGACTTGTTTGTCTTTGGCGTGTTGCACCCCGGCGGGGAATAAGGCCCACAACTGTTGCAAACGCCATTCGTCCAGCGGGTCGCCAAAACCGGGGCGCAGGCAGTAGCCGATCAGGTTGAGCCACACGCGCTCATGCTCGGGGGAGCGACGCCGGCCGCGTGCGCGGGCCAAAAGGGCGTCAAACAAAGGACGCAGGGCGGAGGTGGCCCAGCGCTCGCGGTCGCTCAAGTGCTTTTCGAGCTGCTGGCGCAGTTGGCGCACTTCTTTCACGGGCACGGCTTGGGTGTTGGTGCCAAAGATGCGGTCGATCTGGGTCACGGCCTGGCGCATGGCGGCAATGGCGTGTGGGGCGTCTGCTGGCGCTGCGTCGTCTTGGGGCTGGTGGCGCAAATCAAATTCGAGCTTCCAGCGCTGGCTAGGGTCGCTCAGGCTCACGCAGTGCAGCTCTAGGGTGCCGACTTCGGTGAGTGTGGTGACCAGTTGCACGGGCAGGTTGTGGCGACCGCTTCCCTGTGCGGTGTCGCTGTGCAAGACGGTGGCAATGGGGGGCAGGCGGTCAAAGCGCAGCGGGTCCAGGTCAACCAGTTCACCGGCCACGGGGGCGGTTGTTTGGCGGGCTTGGCTGAGTGCGCTGAGCAGATGAAAGCGCACGGGTTGTCCTAAGCGCAGTGCAAATTGGCGCTCAGCCAGCAGCACCTCTTGGCCGGGCTCGGTGCCACGCGGCAAGATGCAAATGCCGCGCGGCGTGCTTTGTTGCCCCGCTTCTTCGAGCAGCAGGTAGTAGCTGCGGGCCGCGCCGCCGCCAATTTTTGGGGCCAGCCCGTGCTGAGCCAGCGCATACGCCACAGCGCCGCGCGCCACGGCCACGTCGGGGTTGTCGTTGTGCAGCAGGCGCAAGGGGGCGCCGCGCCAGTCGGCCAGCGTGTGTTCCAAGCGTTGAGCGATGGCGTCGGCGCGAAACACGCCGCCGTTGAGCAGCAGCGCGTCGGGCAGGGCCAAGGTGTCGTCGCCGTCCTCGTCAGACACGCCCAACGCTTGGCGAATAGTGGGCGCGTGTTGCCGCAAGAAGTCGGCCAAATGGCGGGTGATGGCGGCGTCGCGCGCGTAGGGCAGGCCAAAGGCGACGATGCCGCCGCGGGCTTGGCTGGCTTGGTCGCTGGACGCCACTCGGGGGAAAAAGCCGTCTACCACCCATTGGCGAACGTCGTCGCGGGTGAGTGTGACCGAGCGGCTGGCACCGACCAAGCGTGAGCCGCTGCCCAGCAGGGTGACGCGCACCTCGGGGGGCGCATCGGCGGCCAGCAACTGCTCTTTGGCCACGCGGCAGCGTTCCATTAACTGGGCCAGTTGCGTGGCGGACAAGCGGGCGTTGGCGCTTGAGTCGCTTTGAGGGGTCAGGCGGCTTTCGACCCAGTGCGCCAGCGCCAAATCCATGTTGTCGCCACCCAGCATCAGGTGCTTGCCCACGCCAATGCGGGTCAGGCGCGGCTCGCCTTTGTGCAACGCCACTTGAATCAGGCTGAAATCGGTGGTGCCGCCGCCCACGTCGGCCACCAGCACCAACTGGGTAGCGCCCAAGGCCTCGCTCAGATCGGCGCGGTGGCGCAAGAGCCAGTCGTAAAACGCCGCTTGCGGTTCTTCTAGCAGGCGCAGTTTGGGTAAACCGGCCTCGCGCGCCGCTTGCAGGGTGAGGGCCCGGGCCGCTTCGTCAAACGAGGCGGGCACGGTGAGCACCACGTCTTGCTGCGCCAGCGGGCTTTGGGGGAAACGCGCATTCCAAGCCGAGTGCACATAGCGCAGGTAGCTGGCGCTGGCGGCCACCGGGGAGATTTTGGGCACATCATCAGCCGCGCCCCACGGCAGAATCGGCGCCAGTCGGTCCACGCCGGTGTGTGACAACCAACTTTTGGCACTGGTCACCAGCCGACCCGGCACCTGAGCGCCCAAATGTCGGGCATAGCGACCCATGACGGCGGGCGTTGTGTCGGATGAGTCGGTGGGTGGCCAAGGCAGTTGCAGGTCAGCCGCTGCCAACTCGCCCGGCGCGGAGTGGTAGCGCACCGAAGGCAGCAAGGGCAGGGCGGCCACTTCACCGGGCGCGACCCGTTGCTCGATGTTGAACAACTGAATCGGCTCTGCCGGGTTGGCCTTTTTGCGCCGCCCGGCCTTGACGGGTGGGGCGTGCGGCGCATACGCGACCACCGTGTGGGTGGTGCCCAGGTCAATGCCTACGATGAAGTCGCTCATGCTTGCTGCTGGTCAGGTGTTTCAGGTGTTTCAGGTGTTGCCGCGCACGTCGAACTCGACTTTCCAGCGTTCATCGCTTTGGCTGGCCAAGGCGGTGAGGGCGAGGGTGCCGGTCTCGGTGGCGGCGGCGCGCAGGGTCACTTGCACCACTTCACCGGCGCGTCGGCCCTCCAAAGGCAGGGTGGCTTGAATCTCGCCCAGCTCTTGCAATTCATCGGGCTGCCAAAACTCCAGCAAGGTGCCCAGCGTGTCTTGGCGGCGCACCGACGAGCCAAAGAAGCGCAGGTGCACGGGCTCGCCCACCACCAAGCCGAACTGTTGCGTGGGCAGGTCGGCTTCGGTGCCTTCTTCCATGCCAAACGGGGCAATGCACAGCGCTTGAATGGG
>JBAQDW010000324.1:0-14311 GCA_049286445.1 Rhodoferax sp.
CTCCTCAAAATAACTCAAAACGCGATGGAGTCCAAAACCGCTATTAACCCGTAATCAATAAAGACTTAAAGCAGACGCGAAACTGACTAATCACCGCAAACCCGTACCACCGATTTTCGGCAATACAAGTTTATTATCCGTCAACTTCTATAAAACGCACTATTTTTTTAAATTTTTTTGCGGGCCAGTGTCGGTACTTCCTTTTTTTCAGATGAGGGGGATCACCCGTCCCGTCGGGAGCAATGAACATCGCTTCCCCGCCCCACCTAGGTGCTGACCATCGCACGGTACATGGGGTGTGCATGGCCCTCAAAGGTAGAACCGTCGGCACACAGGGCCGGGTGTATGCGCCACACAAATCAGACACGCCCTGCGAGTTCACGCTCTTTTTGTAGCCCGGTAAGCCTCCTCAGATGATGGGCCAAGGCACGTCAAGTCAAGTCAAGTCAAAGTGAAGTGTGACCCGGCGGCCTAACCCACCTCCAGAGCGAATCATTTTGTGGAGATGGCAGGAGAAGGTGTAAGAAAATCATGTCACGTGTGGACCAAACCTTCACCAGTCTGTCATCGTGCGCCCAAGACGAATTGAAGCAGGCCGGTTTTTCATCTCAATCGTGTTTTCAAGGAGTATTTCAAATGACCCAACGTGCAATGGTCGCCGCCGCTGCGGCCTCCCTGATGTCCCTGGCCATGGTTTCCACGCCAGCCGCTGCAGCAGACAAGGAAAAATGCTATGGCATTGCCAAAGCGGGTCAAAACGACTGCGCCAGCTTGTCTGGGGGGCACTCTTGTGCAGGCCAAGCCAAGGTGGACATGGACAAAGGCGAGTGGAAATATGTGGCCAAAGGAACTTGTAAAGATTTAGGCGGCTTGTCCGTCGACGAAGCGAAGGCGATGAAGAAAGGCTGACCACCCCACTTTGTTGGGCCGATCTACCCGGTCGCCATGACGAACCCCTTGCCTTCCTCCCCGGATTGTCAGCATTCAATGGTCGGGGTAGGCTGGCGGCAGCCGCATTACGGCGAGGTGCTGCAACGGCAGCCGCCTTTGAGTTTTCTTGAAGTTCATTCTGAGAATTTTTTTGGCGAGGGCGGGGCGGCCCTGTCTGTTTTAGAGCAAGGTCGATCGTGCTACCCGCTCAGTCTGCATGGGGTGGGGCTGTCGTTAGGGTCCGCTGCGGGGCTGGATTCTTGGCATCTCGATCAATTGGCCCGGTTGGTTAAGCACATTGACCCGCTGCGCATCAGTGACCACGCCAGCTTTGCGCGGGGCGTGTTCGATGGCAACACCGTGCATGCCTCCGACTTGCTGCCCATTCCTTTCAGTGCGCAAGCGCTGAATGTGTTGTGCGCCAATGTGCAACAGGTGCAAGACCGCCTGCAACGCCGGTTTTTGGTGGAGAACCTGTCCAGTTACCTGAACTGGCTGCCTGACCCGGATGAACCCGCTTTGCGGGAACCTGACTTTTTGTCCACCTTGGCGCAGCGAACCGGGTGTGGCCTGCTGATTGATGTGAACAATATTTACGTCAACGCCCTGAACGACCAAATCAACGGAGCACCCGGTGACCCGCTTCAACAGTGCCTGCACTGGCTAGACCGAATTTCACCCGCCGTTGTCGGCGAAATTCACTTGGCCGGCCATTGCCGGGTTCAACCCGTGCCCGGTGAAGAGGCGTTGGGCGAGATCGTGATTGACGACCACGGCAGCCGAGTCTGCGCTGAAGTCTGGCAAATTTATGCCCACGCCATTGCCCGCTTTGGTGCAGTGCCCACCCTGATTGAATGGGACACGGACATTCCGGCACTTGACGTGCTGCTGGCTGAAGCCGCTCAAGCCCAGGCGGTTTTAACCGCCACGGCAGAAAGGCCCGCGTGACCTCACTCGCCCATCAGCAGCAGGCCTTGCTAGACAGCCTTTTTTCATTTCCCGCTCCTAACACTATTAAATTAATAGCGGCTTGCGCAGGAACCACGGCGGCTAGAGGGCTAAAAGCCTATCAAACCAATGCTCATCTGTTGGCAGAACGGGCCTTGCACGCCACCTTCCCCGTCCTGATTCAGCTCGTTGGCGTTGACAACCTGCCCGGACTGGCCCGCGCCTTTTGGCATGCCCATCCTCCGCAACGGGGCGACTTGGCGCAGTGGGGCGCTGAACTGCCGGCGTTCATCCAAGCCAGCGAACAATTGGCGACCGAGCCCTACCTGGCCGATGTTGCTGCCGTGGAATGGGCTTTGCACCGTTGTGCGAGCGCGCCAAACCTGCGCACTGACCCCGCTAGTTTTGGCTTGCTGATGCAGCACGACCCGCTCAAACTGCAGCTCCAACTCGCTCCTGGCTGCGCCGTCTTCACCAGCATCTGGCCTGTGGCCAGCATTTTGGGCGCGCACCTGTCGCAGACCCCCAGTTTTGACGACGTCCGGGAGCGATTGCGCTCGGGTCGGGGGGAATCCATTTTGGTTTGGCGCGACGCCTATCGGCCGCGTGTGCGAGAAGCGCTTGGCGCAGAGGTGGACTGGGTGACCCGCTTGCTGCAAGGAGACGCATTGGGCGACGCCCTAGAGGCCGCTCCCGACCTTGATTTCAACGCTTGGTTGCCCATGGCGGTTCAGACCCGACTGCTGCTGGGCGCGACGGAGATCTCGCTTTGAGACCCTGGCTGAACGGGCGCGTGGTCGCACACTTTGCGGGAAGCCCCGCTGGGCTGGCGTGTGACCCGCTTTGTAGCGATTGCTGAACCGGGATTGATATACTGAACGGGCGCCGATTTGCCACAGCTTGCGGGCGCGTAACAAGTACCGCTAAAGACGCGCACCCACCTGGTCTCGCTTTTAGCGACGCCAGGTTTTTTGCTTTTTGGAGCCCTTGCAGACCCACCCGCCAATGGTCCTTATGCCTATGAACGCCACGCCCCAGTCCATGCACTTTGAGGCCGCCTTGCCCTTGCAAAGCGGCGCGACGCTTCGTGACTATTCACTGAGTTACGAAACCTACGGCACCTTGAATGCCGAGCGCTCCAACGCAGTGCTGATTTGCCACGCCCTGAATGCCTCGCACCACGTGGCCGGCGTTTACGAGGGACAAGAAAAATCCGAAGGCTGGTGGGACAACATGATTGGGCCGGGGAAGTCACTCGACACCAACCGCTTTTTTGTCATTGGGGTCAACAACCTGGGCTCCTGTTTTGGCTCCACGGGGCCGATGCACACCCACCCGGACACGGGGCGCGTGTACGGCGCTGACTTCCCCGTGGTCACCGTCGAAGACTGGGTCAACTCACAGGCCTTGCTGCTGGACGCCTTGGACATTCAGACGCTGGCCGCCGTCATGGGCGGCTCGCTGGGCGGCATGCAAACCTTGAGCTGGACGCTGCAATACCCCGCACGCGTGCGCCACGCCGTGGTGGTGGCCAGTGCCCCTAATTTGACGGCGGAGAACATTGCCTTCAATGAAGTGGCCCGCCGCGCCATCGTGACCGACCCCGATTTTCACGCGGGTCACTTTTACCAATACAACACGGTGCCCAAACGCGGTTTGCGCATTGCCCGCATGATTGGCCACATCACCTACCTGAGCGACGATGTGATGAACGCCAAGTTCGGCCGCCAGTTGCGCACGGCCGCCCAACGCGATGTGGATGCCCCCCCAGCAACAGGCAGCCACGTACAGGACTATCTGTACAGCACGCAAGATGTCGAGTTCCAAATTGAGAGCTACCTGCGCTACCAAGGCGACAAGTTTGCCGAGTACTTTGACGCCAACACCTATTTGCTGATCACCCGCGCCTTGGACTACTTCGACCCCGCGCGCGACCACGGCGGTGACCTGAGTCGCGCCTTGGCGGGTGCCACTTGCAAATTCCTGCTGGTGAGCTTCACCACCGACTGGCGCTTTGCGCCCCAACGCAGCCGCGAAATCGTCAAAGCCTTGCTCGACAACCGCCGTGATGTGAGTTATGCCGAAATCGACGCGCCCCATGGGCATGATGCCTTTTTGCTGGATGACCCCCGCTACATGAGCGTGATCAGCTCTTATTTTGATAGCATTTCCAAAGAGGTGGGTGTATGACCGATCGTGCCACCCAACACGCGCTGGCCCAACTGGTGCCCAAAGGTTCACGGGTTTTAGACCTGGGCTGCGGCGACGGTGCCATGCTGCAGCTTTTGCAGACCTCGCGCGGCTGCACTGGCTACGGCGTCGAGATTGACGATGCCAATGTGTTGGCCTGCGTGAAGCGCGGGGTCAACGTCATCCAGCTCAACCTGGACGAAGGCTTGGCGATGTTCGAGGACGCCTCGTTTGACGTGGTGCTGCAACTCGACACCTTGCAACACCTGCGCAACGCCGAAGTGATGCTGCGTGAAACTGTGCGTGTCGGACGTGTCGGTGTGGTGGCCTTTCCCAACTTTGCCCACTGGCCCAACCGCCTCAGTGTGCTGCGCGGGCGCATGCCGGTCACCCGGCGTTTGCCCTACCAGTGGTATGACACGCCGAACATCCGCGTCGGCACCCATGCAGACTTGGAGATTTTGGCCCGTAACAATGGGCTGAAGGTGCTCGACAGCTTTGGCCTGCAAGACGGGCAGGTGGTTCGCTTTGCCCCCAACCTGCTGGCGGGCACCTCGGTGTACACGCTGTCACGCTAATTCCATTTTCAGATCGATAGGAGCTTAGGCGCGAAGCCGCAGACAGTGCAGACGCACGGCAAGGCGAAGCAACAACATATCCTATTGATATGGCGTTGGAATAAGACCTGCAACGTCAGGCGCAACCCGCATATGGTGAGGCCTCCATGAACGTGAATCAAGAAGACGCTCGAACACCGCCGCGCCCGTCACCCACCGCCTCCAAAGCCGTGGTGAGCGTGCCGTTTTGGGAAGCCCTGTGGTTCTGGTTCAAGCTGGGCTTCATCAGCTTTGGCGGGCCAGCGGGGCAAATTGCCATCATGCACCGCACCTTGGTGGAGGAGAAACGCTGGATTTCCGAGCGCCGCTTTCTGCATGCGCTGAACTATTGCATGCTCTTGCCCGGTCCGGAGGCGCAGCAATTGGCCACTTACATCGGCTGGCTCATGCACCGCACCTGGGGCGGCGTGGTGGCTGGTGTGCTGTTCGTGTTGCCCTCTTTTTTCATTCTGATCGGGTTGAGTTGGATTTACGTGGCATTTGGCAGCGTGCCCTGGGTGGCGGGTTTGCTCTACGGTATCAAGCCCGCGGTGGCCGCGATTGTGTTGCAAGCCGTGCACCGCATGGGCTCAAAAGTACTGAAGAAACCGGCTGCAGCCCCGGTCCTTTGGGCGGTCGCTGCGCTTGGTTTTACAGCAGTGGCATTTCTGAAAATACCCTTCCCTTGGGTGGTGCTGGGCGCGGCGCTCACGGGCTGGCTGGGGCAGCGCTGGGTACCCGCTCAGTTCACGGCAGGCGGCACCCAGCAAGGCGCGAAAGGCGTACACGCCTTGAAGCGTCCGACCGCATTCATTGACGACGACACCCCCCCACCGGCCCATGCGCAGTTCCGGTTGTCTCGCTTGGCCAAGGTGTTGGCGGTGGGGGCCTTGCTGTGGCTGCTGCCCCTGGCTGCACTCATGGCGTGGCAAGGGACGAGCAGCACGCTGGCGCAGATGGGCTTGTTCTTCAGCAAGGCCGCCTTGTTGACCTTTGGCGGGGCTTATGCGGTGCTGCCTTATGTTTACCAAGGTGCGGTGGCGCACTATGGCTGGCTGACCGGGCCACAGATGATGGATGGTTTGGCTCTGGGGGAAACCACCCCCGGGCCATTGATCATGGTGGTGGCCTATGTGGGGTTTCTGGGCGGCTGGGCCAACCAGGTGCTGGGCGGTGACGCGCTGTTTCTGGGCGCTGCGCTGGCAGCCTGGGTGGTGACGTGGTTCACCTTTTTGCCCTCTTTTTTGTTTATTCTGGCCGGTGGGCCCCTGGTAGAAAGCACCCACGGCAAACGTCATTTCACCGCGCCACTCACCGCCATCACCGCAGCGGTGGTCGGTGTGATGGCAAGCCTTGCTCTGTTTTTCATAGTGCATATCTCAGGTGGGACAAGGGCTAGCAGCCTATTTGACCCCTCAATTGATTGGGTGGCACTTGCGCTGGTCGCCCTGGCTGCATTGGCTTTGCTGCGTTTGAAGTGGCGCGTGATTGCGGTCATCGCGACCAGCGCATTGGCGGGATTGGGGCTGCGGCTGCTGGGTGGGGGTTAAGCGCTGGGCCCCGCTCTCACCCTCTCCCGCCCCGCCGGGCGGGAAAAGGGGGGCCAACCGCCGCATGTGGCCAGGGCAAGATCGGGCTAGACTGAGGGTCCGCCTTTCCAATCGCAGCCCGCCGCGCCCACCCACCCCTGGGGCTGTGGGGCACAACCCACCCAAGAGACTGTCATGAACGCACGAATTCCCGACTCGCTATTGAACGCCACGCAGGCGCAGGACCAGATCAACCAAGCCTGGGACGACAGCATCGTGCCTCGGCTCAAGGACTACATCCAGATCCCGGCCAAGTCGCCCATGTTCGACCCCAACTGGGCCGCCAACGGCTTCATTGACACCGCACTGTGGGACGCCGCCACTTGGGTGGAGTCACAAAAGGTAGAAGGTTTAACGCTGGAAGTGATTCGCCTGGAAGGACGCACGCCGGTGCTGTTTTTTGAAGTTCCCGCCACGCGGGGAGAAACCGAAGCAGCGGCAGAAAAAGCGGGCTCAGGCCAAACGGTGTTGATGTATGGCCACTTGGACAAACAGCCCGAATTCACCGGTTGGCGCAAAGACCTGGGCCCGTGGACGCCGAGCTATGAGGATGGCAAGTTGTACGGGCGTGGCGGTGCAGACGACGGCTACGCGGTGTACGCCAGCATTGCCGCCATTCAGGCCCTGAAAGCCCAGAAAGTAGCGCACCCGCGCATCGTGGGTTTGATCGAAACCTGCGAGGAAAGTGGCTCTTACGATTTATTGCCTTACATCGATGCATTACGGACCCGGCTGGGCGACGTCGGTTTGGTGATTTGCCTGGATTCCGGCGCGGGCAACTACGATCAGTTGTGGCTCACGAGCAGCTTGCGGGGCATGGCCAGTGGGGTGCTGAAAGTTGAAATTTTGACCGAAGGGGTGCACTCGGGCGACGCCAGCGGGCTGGTGCCTTCGAGCTTTCGCATCATGCGCCAGGTGCTGGACCGCTTGGAAGACAGTGCCACCGGTCGTCTGCTGCCCGCCTCGTTTCACTGCGAGGTCCCTGCCGACCGGCTCGCGCAAGCCCGCGCCACGGCCGCGATTTTGGGTGAAGAGGTTTACAAGCGCTTCCCCTGGGCCCACTACGACTGCGGAGGCTCAACCCAATTTGCACTGCCCACCACCACGGATCCCCTGCAGGCACTGCTCAATCGCACCTGGCAACCCACGCTAAGCGTGACTGGCGCAGAAGGCTTTTCTACGCTGCAAAACGCGGGCAACGTGCTGCGGCCCTACACCGCATTCAAACTCAGCCTGCGTTTGCCCCCCTTGATTGAAGCCTCAACGGCAGTGGCTGAACTCAAAGCCTTGCTGGAAGACAACGCCCCTTACCAGGCGCGGGTCACGTTCGAGAGCACCTCAAGCGCCACGGGCTGGAACTCACCCGCCACCGCACCTTGGTTTGAGAACGCGCTGAACGCCGCCTCCTCGACCTACTTTGGCGCCTCCTGTGGCCACATTGGTCAAGGTGGCACCATCCCTTTGATGAACATGCTGTCCAAAGGATTTCCCAAAGCGCAAATGATGGTGTGTGGCGTGCTCGGCCCCAAAAGCAACGCCCATGGTCCCAATGAGTTTTTGCATGTGCCCTATGCCAAGAAGCTGACCGCCGCGGTCGCACAGGTGATCTCACAAGTGCCCTGACCCAGCCCCTTCACAGGCATTCCACCCAAGCTCCCATGTTGCAGCCCGACCCGCAGAATCCAGCCTGTCCGCAGACTCTCGTTGTGACGCGAGACGCAGAAAACATCGCTGTACAAGCGTGGCCTTTGGCTGCGGGTGTGGCCAGCCGAGGGGTGGTTTTGATTGTGCATGGGCTGGGTGAACATGCAGGTCGCTACAACGCCCTGGCACGGGCGCTGAACGACTGGGGCTTTGGGGTGCGGGGCTATGACCAGTATGGCCATGGTCGTTCAAGCGGGCCGCGCGGTGGCCTGACCCGCGCCACCCGCTTACTCGATCATCTGAGCGACGTGGTGGACGACACGCGCGCCCAGATGCCCCCTTCAGCGCCGTTGATTTTGCTCGGGCACAGCTTGGGGGGCTTGGTCGCGGCGCAATGTGTCGCCCAGAAAATTTGCGCGGTCAGTGCGCTGGTGCTGTCCTCGCCCGCGCTGGACGCAGGCCTTACCCCGGTGCAAAAAGCGTTGCTGGCCGTACTGCCGAAAATTGTTCCCAATTTGCGGATTGGCAATGGCCTGAACCCCCGCTTTTTATGCCACGACCCCGCAGTGGTGGCCGCCTACCAAGCGGACCCCCTGGTGCATGGCCGCATCTCGGCGCGGCTGGCCTTGTTCATTGCAGAAGGGGGCCCTGCCGTCATCCAGCAAGCCGCCCACTGGACGACACCCACCTTGCTGCTCTACGCCGGCGCTGACCGTTTGGTCAACCCAGCCGGTAGTCGCGCCTTTGCCGCGGCTGCGCCTGAAAACGTGGTGACTGCACAGTGCTTTGACGCGCTGTACCACGAGATCTTCAACGAGCCGCAGTCAGGCGCCGTTTTACTGGCACTCAAAGGCTGGCTGGACGCGCTCTTCTAAACGCACGGTGTGGGTACGACTCAGAGCTTCTCTGTCTCGCCATTGCGGGGCTGCCACTTCATCAAGTGCTTTTCAATGCGGCCCACCAACGAGTCCAGCGCCAAGGCAAAGGCTGTGAGCACCAGAATACCGGCCATCACGGTGTTGATGTCAAAACTGCCTTCGGCTTGCAAGATGAGATAACCCACGCCTTGGCTGGACCCCAAGTACTCGCCCACCACCGCCCCCACAAAAGCCAGGCCTACCGAGGTGTGCAATGAGCTGAACACCCAGCTGGTGGCGCTGGGCAGGTACACATGGCGCAGCAGCTGGCGCTGGCTGGCGCCCAGCATCCGGGCGTTGGCCAACACCACCGGGCTCACCTCTTTGACGCCCTGGTACACGTTGAAGAACACGATGAAAAAGACAAGCGTCACCCCCAACGCGACTTTGGAGCCCATGCCCAAGCCAAACCAGACAGAAAAAATGGGGGCCAAAATAATGCGCGGCATGGCATTCATGGCCTTGATGTAAGGCTCCAAAATGGCAGACGCCATGGGTGCCAGCGCCAGCCAAAGCCCGCCGGCCAAACCCAGCCCCGAGCCAATCGCAAACGCCATCAAGGTCTCGGCCAGCGTGACACCCAAATGCTGGTAGATGTCTGCATCCACCACAAACCAGTCCCAAATACGGACCATCATTTTCACTGGTTCGCCGAAAAAGAAGGCCGCTTGGCGGTCGTTCTCAAACATGAAAGGCGCCACCATGCCGGGCACCGTCATCACATGCCAAAAAACAAACAACAAAATGAGCAGACCCAGTTGCCAGAACCACAGCGTACCGCTGCGGGGTTTGATCAGATTCCACATACCGCTTAGGCCACTTTAAGTTGTTGTTGGTAGCCTTTGAGCACTTCGCCACGCAGCACGTCCCAGATGGCGGCGTGAAGCGCCACGAACCGGGGCGTCATCTTGACCTCCGCGACATCGCGGGGCCGGGCAATGTCAATATCGAACTCGCCCATGGGGTGACTGCCCGGACCGGCACTGAGCACCACTACGCGGTCACTCAGGGCGATGGCCTCATCCAGGTCATGGGTGATAAAAAGTACCGCTTTTTTCTTGGCCGCCCACAAGGCCAGTAACTCGTTCTCCATGAGTTGGCGGGTCTGAATGTCCAGTGCTGAAAAAGGCTCGTCCATCAAAATGATGTCAGGGTCCATCACCAGCGTTTGGGCCAAGCTGACCCGCTTTCGCATACCGCCCGACATCTGGTGCGGATAACGGTCACCAAAACCACCCAACCCCACCCGGCGAAGCCAATCCTGCGCTTCGCTGGTGGCTTGTTCATCTGACATGCCCCGAAAGCTCAACCCCGCCATGACGTTGGCCAAGGCCGTACGCCACGGCATCAGGCTCTCGGCTTGAAACATGTACCCAGCCCGTGCATTAAGACCCTGCAAAGGCTGGCCAAAAACCTGCACCGACCCCGTGCTGGGTGCCAACAAGCCAGCCGCAACGTTGAGCAAGGTACTTTTGCCGCAGCCAGTGGGGCCCACAACACTGACAAACTCGCCCGCACCCACGGTTAAGTTCACGTGCTGGACGGCGGTGTAGCGTTGACCCGGGTTGTTTTTGTCAACAAAAGTGCAGGCCACCTCATTGAGTTCAAGCGCGGCCGTCATGTCAGCCTTTCGGGTACTTGGCGTTGGCTTGTTTGACAAAGGTGTTGGTGTAAACCAAAGAAAGGTCCAGCTTGGCGGCACCCAGCTTGTTGTCCACACTGGCCAGTGCATTGAAAGCGGTTTGGGCCCCTTTTTCAGGAATCATGCCGTCGGGTGAAAGAGCGCCTTTGGTGGCAAGAAATGCTTCGATGTACACCGCCCGGTCGCCCAGCAAATAGCTCTCGGGAACCGCCTTGATAATCTCCGTCGCACCCGCGGCACGAATCCACTTGTCGGCCCGCACAATGGCGTTGGTCAAGGCCTGCGTGGTGTTGGGATTTTTGTCAATGAAGGTTTGAGGTGCATACAAGCAACCCGCAGGCATGGGGCCACCAAACACCTTCTCAGACTGCGCCAAGATGCGGGTGTCAGACACGATGTTCAGGTCACCCGAGCGCTGCAACAACGTGATCACGGGGTCCAAGTTGCTAATGGCATCAATCTGGCCCGAGCGCATGGCCGCCACGGCTCCGTTTCCCGCACCCACCCCCACAATACTCACGTCAGACGGTTTCAGACCCGCCTTGGCCAACACAAAGTTCACCATGACATGGGTTGAACTGCCTGGCGCGGTGACCCCAATTTTTTTGCCCTTGAGGTCGGCGATGGTTTTGAAATGGGGCAGGGTCTTGGGGTTGACGCCCAAAACGATCTGTGGCGCCAGGCCCTGCAACACAAAGGCGCGCAGAAATTGGCCCTTGAACTGCATGTTGATCGTGTGCTCAAACGCGCCTGACACCACATCAGCGCTGCCACCAATCACGGCTTGCAAGGCTTTGGAGCCCCCCGCGAAGTCCACGATCGTGACGTCCAGCCCCTCGGCCTTGAAGTACCCCAACTGCTCAGCCACCGTCAAGGGCAAGTAATACAGCAGGTTCTTTCCCCCCACGGCGAGCGTGAGTTGCGTTTTTTCAAGACTTTGCGCGTGGGTCCAAAGGGGCAGTGCGGCTGCCGCAATGCCGGTGGCTAAAAGTTGTCTTCTTTGCATGGGGTTGTCTCCTGTGAATGGATGAGCGCAGGGCGGACCTGACGCCCCGTCTGTGAATCATGTGACTTGGGTTTGGCGTTGCAACTTCAGCCAAACCAAAGCGATGGCCGTGAGTGCCACCGGCACAATAGAGCCCCAGTTCAGCAACGCCCAGCCTTGGGTGGTGACCAGCATGCCGGAGGCAAAAGAGCTGACCGCCAGCGTGGCAAACACAAAGAAGTTCAACGCCCCTTGCGCGCGGTCTTTTTCAGCCGCCGTGTAGGTGGACAGGGACAGCGTGGTGCTGCCGGTGAACAAGAAGTTCCAACCCACCCCCAGCAAGGCCAACGCCAGCAAAAACTGCTGCAACTCCACGCCTGACAAAGCGACCCCAATGCACAGCGCGAACAGCACCACGCCAATGCCCATGATCGGCAGCGCGCCAAAGCGTTTGATCAGGTGGCCGGTGAAAAACCCCGGCGCGAACATGCCAATCACGTGCCACTCCAGCACCAGCGCGGCGTCTGAAAACGGCAAGCCGCACTGCTGCATGGCCAAGGGCGTGGCCGCCATCAGCAGGTTCATCACGCCATAGCTCAAGGCGCCGGTGGCGGCAGCCACAATGAACGTGGGCTGGCGCATGATCTCGCCCAAAGGCCGCCCGCCTGCCAGTTCGCTTTTAGGCGGTTGTGGCGGAAACTCGATCTGACTCAGCACCGCCATGGCAATCAAGGCCACCCCGGCCAACGCAATGTAGGCCCCGGCAAACGGAACGTTCATGACCGTGCGGGTGTATTGCGTCAAATTAGGCCCAAGTACCGCGCCAATCAAGCCTCCGGCCATGACCAAGGACACCGCTTTTTCCCGCCAGTTGGGCGTGGTCAATTCGGCCGCAGCAAAACGGTACAGCCCGGCGTTGGCGTTGTAGTAACCGGCCACCAGCGTGGCGGTACACAGCAGCCAGAAGTTGTGCGTCAACGCCGCGTAGGCACACAACAAGGCGGCCCCCACCGCCACCAACAAGCCGAGTTGGAACGAGCGCTTGCGCCCCAGCCGGTGCTGTGCTTTGGCCACCAGCCCGGTGGACAGCGCACTGCCCACCACATAGCCCATCACCGGCAAGGTGGCCATCCAGCCCAAGGGGGCCATGCTCAAGCCGACCAAGCCGTTGATGGCAATGAAGGTGACGTTATTCGTTAAAAACAAGCCTTGGCAAATCGCCAGCAGCCAAAGTGATCGGTTCATTAAAAAGTTTGATCCAAGTTAAAGCCATGCAGGATTCTCTGCGGGCGGGCCAAGTATTGCAGTACATTGAACAGGCATTATTCGTGCATCTTTAAATCATTCAGATGCACGTCCCGCTTTCTTCGAAAGACTTCGCCATGCCAGCCCCTCTTGTGAGCACACTCGATTTGCGTTCTCTCTCTGCGCCTGAGCGCCCCACCATGTTGTTCAACCGATTCGAGGCCTTGCAGCCGGGTCAAACACTGGAACTGACCCATGGCCATGATCCTTTGCCACTGAGTGCCCAGTTGGACGTTCGATCGCCCGGGCAGTTTAGCTGGGAGGTACTAGAAGCCGGTCCCGCAGTTTGGCGCGTCGCGATTGCCAAACGCGCCCAAGCCCCAACCAAAGCAGGTGGAGGTTGCTGTGGGGGTTGCTGCGGCGGCTGAACCGGGCGCGGCAAGCCACACACAAGCGCTCGGACTGAACCCACCCTCTCCACTCGCCACACGATGAACGCCACTGTTGATCCCTCGATTTCTCATCCTCTTCCTATGGAGCTGGTGTGCCCCGCTGGCAGCTTGCCCGCACTCAAAGCCGCTATTGACCATGGTGCAGATTGTGTGTACCTGGGTTTTCGGGATGCCACCAATGCCCGCAACTTTGCGGGCCTCAATTTTGACGAAGCCGCCATCAACACCGGTATTCGCTACGCGCATGACCGGGGCCGCAAAGTCCTGTTGGCGCTGAACACCTACCCTCAGGTGGCCAGCCCCGAGGTGTGGCGCAGCGCCATCGACCGGGCCGCAGACAGCGGGGTCAACGCCGTGATTTTGGCCGACCCCGGCTTGATGGGCTATGCGCTCAAACACCACCCCCAACTGCGTTTGCATTTGTCGGTGCAGGGTTCGGCCACCAACTATGAGGCCATTAACTTTTACCACCAGCACTTTGGTATCTCCCGCGCCGTGTTGCCCCGCGTGCTGTCGCTCACGCAAGTCGAGCAGGTGATGGACAAAACCCCGGTGGAGATCGAAGTGTTTGGTTTTGGCAGCCTGTGTGTGATGGTGGAAGGGCGCTGCGCCTTGTCGTCTTACGTCACCGGCGAGGCCCCCAACACCAACGGCGTGTGCTCGCCACCCAAAGCCGTGCGCTGGCAAGAAACCCCGCAGGGTCGCGAGTCGCGTCTGAATGGCGTGCTGATTGACCGCTATGCACCTGGCGAAAATGCCGGTTACCCCACCTTGTGCAAAGGGCGCTTTGACGTCGGTGACGACCACAACTACTACGCCATTGAAGAGCCCACCAGCCTCAACACCCTGGCCTTGCTGCCGCAGCTGATGAAGATGGGCGTGCGCGCCATCAAGATCGAGGGCCGCCAACGCAGCCCGGCTTACGTGGCGCAAGTCACCAAAGTGTGGCGCGAAGCCATTGACAACTGCCGCGACAACCCGCACCGCTACTCGGCCAAACCAGCCTGGATGAGCGACTTGGACAAAGTGGCCGAAGGCCAGCAGCACACGCTGGGCGCCTACCACCGGCCCTGGAAATAAGGAATACCCCGTGAAAATCGCTTTAGGCCCCTTGCTGTACTACTGGCAGCGAGACACCGTCCTCAGCTTCTATGAGACCGTGGCCCGCAGTGC
>JBAQDW010000325.1:0-2277 GCA_049286445.1 Rhodoferax sp.
GCAGCAAAACGCAAGTAGCCATCGTCACCAAGGATCAAAACCGAACCGGTGGTGGCGGTGTTGAAGATGCTGAAAAGGTAGTTAAGAATCGTGCTGTAAATGAGTTGTATGTCTTCATTCAACAGAATTTCGCGGTTGACTTGCACATTCATCTTGGCCAGCAGGCTCAAGCGACGCGCTGACTCATCAAGGGCTTTGAAGCGGCGGTAAATCAAAACCACCCCTGTATTGAGCAGCGCCAGACTGAGGGCCATGACCGCAGGCAACGTCCCTGCGCGCATTCCAAACACGGTGATCAGCAGGACAAAGAAGAGCCCTGTTTGCGCCAAGCTGACCGCTATCAAGCCCGATCGAGAGGAAAAAAATGTCAGCCACATCGAAGAAGTATGGCACGTGGGTTTTTGGGGGTGGCCACTGTCTCTTTGATTGAAAGTGCCTGCCCCGTGGGCGCGCCATCTGTTGCGCTTGAGCGCCACTCGGCCACTGCCCAGCACCGCTTGGCTCATCACACCACCTGCCAAAGCGCGGACAGTGAAGGCGGGTTAAGAAATGGCAAGCCGTTGCAGCGTTGTATTTGCTATTGAATCAGTAGCTGCTTGCGCAATACAGACAAGGGCTAGAGGCACTTTTCTTATAAAGTGAACCACACCCCAGGCGTTCGACGTTCTGCCAGGGGGCGCCTGACGCCGGCACCGGCCTGTGACCCGCCAAGGCGGCGCGCCCTCGGGTGGTGCCCCCGCCCGCCCCTTGGGCGAGTCGCGTCTTTACGCTTTTTTTACAGCCAAGTGGTCAATCTCAACCCCGTTTTTACGCCGCTAAAAATAAGCTCCTCCCATCGTTTTAGACCGGAGAACTGCTATGGATGTTGTGTTTGTACTGGGCGCACTTGCCCTTTGGGGCGTCATGGCGCTGATGGTGCGTGGGTTTAAGCGGCTGGAACAGCCTGCCGGAGGACGGCCATGATCTCTTTGCCTGTGATTTACGGCCTTGGGGCCACCTGCGCGGCGTTGCTGCTGGCCTATTTGGTCTATGCGCTGATTCGCGCTGAGGAGTTTTGATGAGCACCGCATCCATGGGCCTTTTGGCTCTCTTTTTGTTGGTGTTATTGCTGGCCGCCTGGCCGGTGGGCATTTGGTTGGCCCGTCTCAGCTCGGGCCAGCTGCCGTCTTGGGCGCTGAAGGCCGAAGGTCCGTTCTTGCGATTGGCAGGCACCTCGGCGGATCGCTCGATGCGGTGGTCAGAGTACGCGCTGGCTCTGCTGGCGTTCAATTTGATCGGATTTTTTGCGGTTTACCTGTTGCAACGATTTCAGGGGGGTTTGCCGCTGAATCCTGCGGGGCTGGGAGCCATCTCCCCCGACTCGGCCTTCAACACGGCGATCAGCTTTGTCACCAACACCAACTGGCAAGGCTATGGCGGCGAATCCACCATGAGCTATCTCACCCAAATGCTGGCGTTGGCGGTGCAAAACTTCTTGTCAGCGGCCACCGGCATTGCGGTGGTCTTTGCGTTGATGCGGGGTTTTGCGGCGCGCTCCACCAGCGTGATTGGTAATTTTTGGGTGGATGTGACGCGCATCACGGCTTGGTTGCTGGTGCCACTATCCATCGTGTTCGCCCTGTTTTTGGTCGGCCAAGGGGTGGTGCAAAACTTTGACACGTACCAGCAGGCAACCACGCTTGAAGTGTCCCCAGTGCAACAGCCCAAACTGGGCACCGATGGCCAACCCGTGAACGATGCGGCTGGCACACCGGTCATGCAAACCGTTCCCTTGCAGACTCAAACCATCGCCATGGGGCCGGTGGCATCGCAAGAGGCGATCAAGTTGCTGGGCACCAATGGCGGCGGGTTTTTTAACGCCAACTCCGCCCATCCGTATGAGAACCCCACAGCGCTGAGCAACTTTTTCCAAATGCTGGCCATTTTCCTGATTCCAGCGGGCCTGTGCTTTGCCTTTGGACGCGCGGTGGGCGATTTGCGCCAAGGCTGGGCGATATTGGCGGCCATGACGGTGATCTTTGTCATTGCGGTTGTGGCCCTCACCCCCGCAGAGCAAGCAGGCAACCCGTTACTGACCCGCTTGGGGGTGGACCAGTCTGCCAGTACGCTGCAATCGGGCGGCAACATGGAGGGCAAGGAAGCCCGCTTTGGCATCAACGCCACCGCCCTGTTTGCGGTGGTCACCACGGCGGCCTCTTGCGGCGCGGTGAACGCCATGCACGCCTCATTCACCCCCTTGGGTGGCATGGTGCCCATGGTGATGATGCAGCTGGGCGA
>JBAQDW010000326.1:0-2972 GCA_049286445.1 Rhodoferax sp.
GGGGTTGGGGGAGAGGGGGGGGAATGAACAAGGCGTTGCAAACTTCTGCAATCTCATCCCGCAAGGCCTTTAAATGGTTTTTACAACGCCAGCCTTTATAGGACCTGCGCAAGCCGCTACCGAAAAGCCAGTTGCGCTTGGTGTCGGCGACGGCGAAGGCGAGCTTGCGCAACGCAGGCATGGCCAAGGTCACAACGCCGGTCACCGTTGAATTTACATGCCCAGCGAGCGCATCAAGGCTTCGTTGTCATCGGCGTCGGCGGACGGAGCGACGGACTCACTGGGCGCTTCGTGTTTGGCATCTTCCAAGGCGATGAGCGCATCGGGATCGGGCACTTCGTTCACGTCAAAATCCACCAGCTTGATGAACTCGGTGCGGTCAATGGCCAGTTCCAAATAAAAGATGTTGTTGCTCTCGGTGTAGAAGGTGACGCGGCGCATCTCGGGCCGGTCCAGCGGGGTGTCCACACTGAGCATGACTTGCTTGTTAAGCACCAGCATTTTTGGCTGGTTTTGGGTGATGTTGGTTTGCAACTCGCGGCGAATTTTGCCAGTGAAATCCCCCACGATTTGGTTCATCAGCTCACCCAAGATGTTGCTCACCTCGTCCGACGTGTGCGAGTTGGCCAACTCGTCTTTGGGCATGCCCATGTTGAGCATGTACTTGGTGTACATCTCCATGGCGGTTTTGGCCTCAAAGTTCAGTACCACCAGCCCGTTGAAGCCGCCGTCAAACAGCACAAAGCAGCCAATGTCGGGCTTCAAACCGATCTTGGAGATGCGCTGACCCATGCCGGAGTATTGCGTTTTTCCCAACGTGGCGATGTTCAGCACCTTGGTCACCGAGTTGCACAGACTGATGAGCAAATCCTCCGTGCCGTAAATCACCTCTCGTTTGTCTGCCTGCATGGTCGGTCCTTGATTCTGGAAGTTAGCTAAAAGACATCACCTTACCCCAGAAACGAGGTCGTCATCGAACGATTTACGCTGAATCCGGGTGCCTTAAGCCACAGCACACCGGCGTGAAAGTGCTTGGCAGAGCGGCTGTTTTAAAAGGGCGAGTCAGCATTTGTTGAATGGCCTCGCCCAGTCGAGCACGCGTTTTCTCAAAGATGACTGGTTGGACGCGGGTGTTCCGAATTCGGTGTGCTGTAAAAATCAAGGGCATCGGCACGACCCTGCTGCTGCGCCGGATGGCAAGAGCGGAGTCGGATAGGACAGGTTTCACCAGGGCCCGCCTCCCCACCCCTCAATACCGCAACGCGGTCGATTTGCCCCAGAACACCCGGTAGGCAAACACGGTGTAGCCAATGATGACAGGCAGCACGATGACCACGCCATAGAAGATGACTTGCAACGCCTCAGGCGCGCTGGCGGCTTGCCAAAGGGTGATGCGGTCCACCACCAGCCAAGGAAACAGACTGTAGGCCAGCCCGTAAAACGCCAGCAAAAACACGCCTACCGTGCAAGCAAAGGGCACCGCTGCGCCGTACTCGTTGTTTTGTGCCAGCCGCGTGGGCATTCGTTTCAAACTACGCGCCATGATGCCAAACAACACCAGCGTCATGAGCGGAATCGGCAGCAGCATCACCAAGTTCGGAAAGCTAAACCACTTCTCGAAGATGCGCTGACTCACCCAAGGCGTGGCCAGTGAAATAGCCAACACCCCGGCGGCCGTTAACCACAGGCTGGCGCGCGCCCAATGCACCGCTTTGAGTTGCAACACGCCTTCTGTTTTCATGATCAGCCAGCCCGCGCCCAGCAGGCAATACGCGGCAACCAGGCACAGGCCAATGAGGGCGCTGAACAACTGGCTCCACAAATCCGCTTTGAAGCCGGTGATCAGCCCGCCCAGCATGAAGCCCTGCGACCAACCGGCCAGCAAGGAGCCGGTGTAGAAAGCGCGGTCCCACAGCGGTTTATGCTGCGCATGGGCCTTGACGCGAAAGTCGAAGGCGACACCGCGCAGAGTGAGTGCCATCAGCATCAGCGCCACAGGCAAATAAAGCGAACCCAAAATAACCCCGTGCGCCATGGGAAACGCCACCAGCAACACGCCCACCCCCAGCACCAACCAGGTCTCGTTGGCGTCCCAAAACGGGCCAATACTGGCAATCATGCTGTCTTTTTGCGCATCATCGTCCGCACGGCGCAGCAGCACCCCCACACCCAGGTCGTAGCCGTCCAGAATCACATACGCCAGCATGGCCAGCGCCATGACCAGGGCGAACACCAGCGGCAGCCAGCCGGCGGGCTGGGTCAGGTCAGGAATCAGGTCAAGCATGGAGGCCTCCCGAGCGATTCAGTCCACCAGCGGGTGAGGCGGTGGCGACGGTAGCGTCTGGGCGCGTGGCTTTTTTGGCCAAGTAGAACAGGACCGACACGTAGGCCACCAGCAACACCGCATACAAACTCAGGTACAGCGCCAGCGTGAGCGCAATGTTGGCGGCGGGCACGGTGGAGGCTGCATCGGCAGCGGTCAGTACCCCTTGCACCAACCAGGGTTGGCGGCCAATCTCGGTGGTGTACCACCCTGCAATCAGCGCCACCCAGCCGGAAAATGTCATGCCCACCAGCACGCGGGCCAACCACGGCGCAATGTCTCCCCGGCGGCGCAGCGTCCACGCGCCAAACCAGCTCACCGCCAGCATCAGCAGGCCCACGCCCACCATGATGCGAAAGGCAAAGAACACGGGCGCCACGGGCGGGTGCTTGTCACCAAAGGCGTCAATGCCTTTCACCTCACCATTCCAGTCGTGCGTGAGGTAGAGCGAGGCGAGTTTGGGGATGGCGATCTCGAAGCGGTTGCTTTGCGTGGCGGCATCGGGCAGGGCAAACAGCACGGCGGGCACCCCTTGGCCGGTTTTCCAGATGCCCTCCATGGCGGCAATCTTGGCGGGCTGGTGCTCCATCGTGTTCACGCCGTGCAGGTCGCCGACCACAATTTGCACCGGGATCAAAAACGCCGCCAT
>JBAQDW010000327.1:0-6199 GCA_049286445.1 Rhodoferax sp.
CTCACCGCATTGAAGGTCAAACAACCCAGCCAATTCAAGCAACTCAGCCTCTTGTAGGGGCACGTTTTGAATTCACGGTCAATGAAATCATAGACTTACGTCATTAACTGTCGAACTCGGGAGTCCAAGATGCTGGAGTGATCCGGTGTGCTGCTCGATAAAGTGGACAAGGTATCGGAGGTGTGGGCTACAGCTTTGCGCATTCCCCCGATGATTGCAACGCTTATGTGGGTAACCGACAGGCAGGCGAACGGGTGATGGGGTTGCTCAGGAGGTTGTACGACGGCTTGACGCTTCAAATCAATGAAGCTAAGAGTGCGGTGGCGTGCGCCTTCGGGCGCAAAGTCCTGGGTTATTCGCTGTGGGTAGCCAAGGGCAAGGAGGTCAAATGCAAGGTGGCAGTAAAGTCACTGAGCAACTTCAAAGCCCGAATCAGGCAGCCCACCCGCCGCTGTGGCGGGCGCAGCATGGAGCAAGTGATGCAAAAGCTCAGGCCCTGTGTGCTGGGCTGGAAAGCGGCGCAAACGCCCCGGGTCTGGCTGGGACGGGACGATTGGTTGCGCCACCGCCTGCGAGCGATCCAGCTAAAGCAGTGGACGCGGCCCGAGACGATGTACCGCGAGCTCAAGGTGCTGGGGGCAACAGAGGCGTTCGCTCGGCAGGCAACTGTCACTGCTGGTGGTGAGCCAGCGACCGACTGCTGAAAACAGTGATGACCATTGCGTATTTTGACCAGCTGGAAGTGCCAAGGCGGTCATAACCCCAAACTCTCGAACCGCTCGGTGCGGACCCGCATTCCGGGTGGTGTGGCAGGGGCGCCTCCTACAAAGGAGACCCCTTATGCCGATTGGGGGATCAGTACGGTGGGGCTGAGAGGACGCTTGGTTTTGGCTCTACCAAAGTCATGGATTTCAAGGGCAGGGTAGGTGCGATTGATTGACGCTTGCGTTAGGGTAAATCCTGTCAAAAGGGAGTCACAAAAGACGATGATTTTTCTATACTGGGAGAGGCTAGTGGGCCCCTTCTCGAGTTAATAGAGGAATCATGCTTCATGAATAATGTGTCGCCCGAAATGCTTGCCCTGCAGCGGTTTTACCATTGGGAGCGTACTGCGCCGGATCGGATCGCCCTGACTCAACCGATGGGCAATGGGGCCACCCAAGACTTTACCTGGTCACAGGTAGGGAATCAGGTTCGCAGCATGGCGACTTATTTGAAGGCGCAGGGTTGGGAGCCAGGCTCCAAAATCGCCATTCTTTCCAAAAATTGCGCTTGGTGGTTAATGAGCGATCTGGCGATTTGGATGGCCGGTTACGTGTCTGTCCCGCTGTATCCCACGCTGGCCTCAGAGACTGTTGGTCAAATCTTGCAGCACAGTGACTCGAAAGCCTGCTTTGTGGGCAAACTGGATGGCTGGGAGAACATGAAGCCCGGTATCCCTGCTGGCTTTCCCTGCATGAGTTACCCCTTATCTCCTCCCGACGCGGTCGCTTCCTATTCCGGGTGGGATGCGATTTGCGGCAGCAACGAACCCTTGAAAGGTGGCTTCACTCGTCCCGCTGACGACCTTGCCACGCTGATTTATACATCGGGCACCACCGGTATGCCCAAAGGGGTGATGCATGATTTTGGCAGTTTTGCATGGGCCCTGGATCGCGGCATGAAGCGAATCACCATGGGTCCCGACGATCGGATGTTGTCCTACCTGCCGCTGGCTCATGTGGTTGAGCGTGTTTTGGTAGAGCATGGTTGGCTGAGAACCGGCATGCGCATTTTCTTTGCAGATTCTTTGGACGCCTTTGCGGCAGATTTGCAGCGTGCTCGGCCTACCATTTTCTTCTCCGTTCCTCGTCTTTGGGTGAAATTTCAGCAGGGTGTGCACCACAAAATGGCACCCGCCAAACTCAGTCGCTTGCTCGCTATTCCGATCGTCGGTGGCTTGGTTCGACGCAAAGTATTGAAAGCATTGGGACTGGATCAATGTCGCATGGCCGCGGGAGGCGCTGCGCCAATGCCGGTGTCATTATTGGCCTGGTATCGAAAATTGGGCTTGCCAGTTAATGAAGGCTATGGAATGACTGAAAACTTGGCAGTGTCCCACTTGACGCTGCCCGGCAAGAACCAGGAAGGCACGGTGGGGCCGGCTTATGAAGGCGTCGATGTTCGCATTGACGATGAAACGGGTGAAATCCAGATGAAAAGCCACGCCATGATGATGGGCTATTACAAAGAGCCAGAACTCACGCGTGATGCATTCACTGCAGATGGGTGGTTGAAAACCGGTGACAAAGGACGTATTGATGTGGAGGGAAATTTGCACATCACTGGTCGTGTCAAAGACTTGTTCAAAACGAGCAAGGGAAAGTACGTCGCTCCGGCCCCCATTGAGGACAAGTTGGTGATGCACGAAGCGGTTGAGGTCTGCGTGGTGACCGGCGCGAATCTGGGGCAACCACTTGGCATTGTGATACTCAATGCGGACGCGGTAGCAAAGATTGCCGATCCAACAGCCAAAGCGTCTCTGGAAAGCTCACTGGCAGTGCATTTAAAAACGATCAATGCAACTTTGGACCCTCATGAGCAGATGAAGTGCATTGTGGTGGTGACCACCGCTTGGACAGTCGACAACGACCTGATCACACCCACTTTCAAAGTGAAGCGAAATCGAATCGAAGCTATTTACTCGGCCAACTATGAAAAATGGGAAGCATCGGCTTACAAGGTCATTTGGCAAGCCAAGTAGTGTGGACTATTGCGCCAGTTGTCTTGACTGATCTGGCCCTTGTATTCGATGAGTGACGGATAAACTCACCTTATTATGGAAAGCACTGCCACTATCGAGCGTCGGCTCACCGATTTGGAAATCAAGGCCAGTTTCGGTGAAGATTTACTCGACCAATTAAACCAAGTGATCGTGCGTCAACAGCAACAAATCGATGCCTTGGTTCGAGAAATAGGGCGGCTGCAACAACTCAATCATGCAGGCCTCAATGCGAGTGATCGAGCGCTACGCGACGATCTGCCGCCGCACTATTAATTCCTGCCGGCAAAGTATTGGATAGATGTCACGCGCGGATCTGCATGTTTAGGGCTGTTGACTCAAACTTCAGTCGGAAACCCAAGTGAACCGTTTTAAACCCACTCCGTTCACCTCGACTGTCTCATTGAACATCGTCGCAGGACGCACCCAGAGTCCGTGGTCACCATAGAGTGCGCGATAGAGCGTCATGGGCTCCAGTGTCTCACTATGGCGTACCGTTCCAAGAACCTCATACGGTAAATTTTTGTAGTGGCGGTACTTGCCTTTGCGAGTTGCAACCATAGGCACAAGAGTTTCGTCAGTCATGGGACAATCCAAAGCTATGCATCCTAAAGCCCTTCTCGACGCTTGTTCTGAACTCGTTCGACTCACCCTTAAATTTGACCATCCGGCTGACGCGACCGTGTCACGCTTTTTTAGAGATCACCGGGGCCTCGGGCCTCGTGAGCGCGCAACGCTCGCCGAAACGGTTTATACCGTACTGCGAAAGAAGCAGTTGTTTGACCATTTTTCGCCATCCGGTTCTGGACCCAAAGAGCGTCGGTTGGCCATTCTGGGCTTTTATGGTCCAGGTGACTTTCTGCGCAGCGCCCTGACTGAGCAGGAGGTGAATTGGTTAGATCAATGTGAGAAGGTCAATGTGGCCGATCTGATGGAACGCCATCGCCACAATTTGCCTGAGTGGTTGGTCCAGCCACTCAAAGACCAGCTGGGGGATGAATTCTGGCCATTGGTTGATAGTTTCAACAAAGGCGCTGGGTTGGATTTGCGTGTGAATGCACTGAATTCCAAACGCTCAGATGTGCAAAAGGAGTTGGCACAACTGGGTATAAAGGCCTTGCCCACACCGTTTTCCCCTTGGGGCTTGCGCATTGCTGGCAAGCCTGCTTTGAATAAAACGGATGCTTTCATGCGCGGCGCCTTGGAAGTTCAAGATGAAGGCTCTCAGTTACTGGCTATGTTGTTGGACGCCAAACGAGGTGAAATGGTGGTGGATTTTTGTGCAGGAGCGGGTGGAAAAACTTTGGCGATTGGTGCTGCCATGCGCAGCACAGGCCGCCTGTACGCATTCGACACCTCGGCGCACCGACTGGACTCTTTCAAATCGCGACAGGCGCGCAGTGGCTTGTCTAACGTGCATCCGGCTGTGATTGCCCATGAACGTGATGATCGGGTCAAGCGCCTTTCAGGAAAGATTGACCGGGTATTGGTGGATGCCCCATGTACAGGTTTGGGCACTTTGAGGCGAAATCCTGACCTCAAGTGGCGACAGTCCCCAGAGGGTGTGCAAGAGATGGTGATTAAACAAACATCCATTTTGGAAAGCGCTGCCCGGTTGTTGAAGTCCGGCGGACGACTGGTTTACGCCACCTGCAGCGTTTTACCTGCAGAGAACGAAGCGATCGCCGAGGCGTTCACTGAACGCCACAACGACTTTCTAGTTCTTAATGTGGGTGAAATTCTTTCCGAGTTGAAGGTGGATGGTGCTGCCTCTTTGTGCAGTGGCGGAGATGAGGGATTGCGATTCCTTCGCCTTTGGCCTCACCGTCATCAAACCGATGGTTTCTTCGCCGCTGTTTGGCAAAAAATCTGAGATGCCATTGTCTCGCGCAGGCGCAGGTAAGGGTATGTCGTTCATGCCGCCCACTTTGCTTGCTGAACAATCGTAAACTTTAAAGGCGGCGTCTTGCGTTCGCCAAATTTGCAATAAATCAATACATCGTTGAGAGATTTTTACTGTATGCATCTATCGGATTGGGTTACTTTGAATGCAATGATCGATTGGCTTGCGCATGGGACATGGCAGTTGTCTTGGTGGCAGATTGTGTTGTTTACATTGGCTGTGACGCACATCACGATGGTCAGTGTCACGGTGTATTTGCACCGCCACCAAGCCCATCGCGCGCTTGATTTGCATCCCGTTGCGTCACACTTCTTTAGGTTTTGGCTTTGGCTGACCACCGGGCAGGTGACCAAAGAGTGGACTGCTATTCATCGCAAGCATCACGCCAAATGCGAAAAAGCGGAAGACCCCCACAGTCCTCATGTGCATGGGATTAAAACGGTATTGTTTCGGGGGGCGGAGCTGTACCGGGCTGAGTCCAAAAATTTGGATACCATAGCGCGTTTTGGTCATGGTACGCCGGACGACTGGATAGAACGGAAAATTTACACGGGATTGTCTTGGCAGGGCGTTGTTTTAATGTTGGTCATTGACCTGACTCTCTTTGGTGCAGCAGGTTTGTCGGTTTGGGCTGTTCAAATGGTTTGGACGCCCATCATGGCGGCGGGCATCATCAATGGTGCGGCGCACTATTGGGGTTATCGAAATTTTGAAGCCGCGGATGCCAGCACCAATATATCTCCTTGGGGGATATTGATTGCAGGGGAAGAGTTACACAACAACCACCACACCTATCCAACGTCCGCCAAGTTGTCCGTTAAACCTTATGAGTTCGATATTGGCTGGATGTACATCCGTCTAATGCAAAGCGTTGGTCTTGCCAAAGTCAAGAAAACGCCACCCAAACTGGCCTTGGGTGAAGTGCGGCCCCAGGCCGATGAAAAAACCTTGGAAGCCCTGATTGCCAATCGCTATGAAATCATGGCCGACTACGCCTTGAATATGCGCCGTGCATTCAAGGCCGAGTTGCAGGCGCTTAAAGAGCGTCGGGCCGATGCCGGTGTGATTCAAGCCGCTCAGCGCTGGTTGCACCGGGATGCGGACAAAGTGCCTGACGGGATTGCTGCACAGCTGGTTGAGGCGCGAGCGGCCTCCCCTGTGTTGGACAAGATGGTCGTGATGCGGGAAGAACTGCGGCAGATGTGGTTAAGCCGCTCGCACACGCGTGAACAGTTGGCCCTCGATTTGCAGGCCTGGTGTTACCGGGCAGAGGCCAGTGGTATTGCCGCGTTACAAGAGTTTTCCCTTCGCTTGCGTGCGGTCAGGGCCTGACGACGGTTGTGCTTGGGTTTTCCTAAAAAAGCCCGTTCTCAAGGGCTTTTTCATTGAAATGCAGAGGTTTGAGAAGGGGGTTACAAATGTTGGTTATCAAATTGTCTCAAGGCGATTTTTAATCGACATTTTGTAAGCGTCTGGCCGCTCACATCTTGAATAGCGGCTGAAAGGTTGAGATAGTGTGCGCGATGAACATCGTG
>JBAQDW010000328.1:0-1803 GCA_049286445.1 Rhodoferax sp.
TAGCATTAATAGGACTTACGCAACAATCAGTCTAGGCGAGCGCAACTGCTCGCAGAGATAGTCATCCAGCAAGCCATGTTTTAACTGATATACCGTTTTCTTTGTCTGCCTAGCAATACGGGTCAAACTTATCCAAACTAATATAGAACAGCAAATATGATTGCGCTGAATACGTGCTTTTCGACACTGATTAGACTCTATACCTGTTAATTGCTTAATCTCACGATGAAACTGCTCAATTTTCCAGCGTATGGCGCACACCTGTTGTACGTCATCACGATTTGTTTGAGTGGTGTCGTTGGTTACGACCCAATCCGTGCGGTGAGTACTCACCACAACCCGAAACAGTTGCACTTTATAGTGTTTAGGAAATTTATTGATCTTAATTAATTTGCCATTATCTTGTTCGGCCTCAGTCCATTGTAAAGCACTGACTGAGGTATAAGCGCGTTGCCCCTTAGAATCATCAACCAAACGGTTGCTCTTAAGCGGACAGTAAAAGATTTTACCTAAACCATCAATGGTCAGCATGATATCTTTAGTGGCATACCAGCTGTCCATGAGCACCGTTTTAAATACCAATTGCTTGTACTCGATCGTGTGTCGTAACATATCTTCTAAATGATCAAGCTTGGTTTTACCATCGATGGCTTTGTCGTAAATACGGTAGTCAATAACCCAATACTGCTGGGTATGCGGGTTAACGTAGATGCAGTTTACAAGACCAATGCCTTTAATTAATCGTTTAGCATTGCCACTATATTGGCGGTTGACCAGTTCTATCTTATGACTGTGATCTTTGTCTAATACGGTATCATCAAAGAGCAAGTATCCCTCAGCATCGGCGACAATGTCTTGTTTAACTTGTTCCCATACTAGACGAGGTTTGAGCTTGTCACCTTTAATATAACGGTTGATACGGTCATGACTGATGTTCTCAGGATGATGATCAGCATAGTTGGTGATGGTGTAGTTTATCTGGCTCACCATGAGATACTGGCAATAATCTAGTCGGGTTACTTTAGGCTTCTTCATGACTATTATGGTACTACGCTATGCTTTAGGTTGGCAATATATCTCTGGTTTTGCGTAAGTCCTAGAGATAAAAGAATAAAAGTTAATAAAGGCATGGTAACAAGTTTTGCCTAAGACTGTCAGCGTTTTCATTGCCACTCATATTACGACTATCAAAAAGACTATCACACGCTTTTAGTATTAAAACAGAAGCTTTAAGGCAATTTCATATCGCCCGCTTCAATCCAGCCAGCACGTCGCATCAGCCAAGCCACTAAACCTGCAATCAGTGCAGGTAATATAAACATTAATAGGGCAATGGCTAACCAAATCTGGCTAGAGCTTAGTACACCTGCTGAAGCCTCTAACACCCCAAACACGCCCACAAAACCTGCAGTCCCCATACCTGCCCCACTGGCCGTGCTCATTAAGCCAAAGCCAACTGTGGCAATGGGACCGACGATTGCACTGGCAATTACTACCGGCAATAAAATAATTGGCTTTTTAAATATATTGGGAATCTGCAGCATACTGGTGCCCAGACCTTGAGCAACTAACCCGCTCACACCATTGTCTTTATAACTGGCTACGGCAAAGCCAATCATGTGCGCTGCGCAGCCCACCACTGCCGCGCCGCCAGCTAAGCCATCCAAACCAATGGCAATACAGATGGCCGCACTTGAGGTAGGCATAGTCAATAACAAGCCAACCACCACAGAAATGACCACACCCATCATAAACGGCTGTAAATGGGTGGCACTTTCGATACCCACTCCAATACTATTGACC
>JBAQDW010000329.1:0-2374 GCA_049286445.1 Rhodoferax sp.
CGCCGACAGCACCGGCATGACGGCCCCCACGCTGCGGCCGGCCCGGTATGGCTTGCTGGCCTCAGCGGTGGGTGCGGCCGCTTTGGTGCTGCACCACGAGTTGCGCCCCATGCACAACCGCGCGCCCTTCACGGTGGCGTCCGCCTCCGACGACACCGACACCGACACCGACACCCTCTGAATCCTCAACTTTGGACACGACATGTATTTAGGCATTGATATCGGCACCTCAGAAGTCAAAGCACTGCTGCTTGGCTCTAACCACCAGGTCATTGGCTCGGCGGGCTCAGCACTTCAGGTCTCTCGCCCGCAGCCCGGGCACAGCGAACAAGCCCCGGCAGATTGGTGGCAGGCCACCCAATTGGCGCTGGCCCAATTGCGTCAGAGCTATCCCGCTGAATATGCGGCGGTGCAAGGCATTGGCCTGTCGGGTCAGATGCACGGTGCCGTGTTGCTGGACGCTCAAGACCAAGTCTTGCGCCCCGCCATTTTGTGGAACGACACCCGCAGCGCGCTGGAATGCACCGAGATGATGGCCGAGTGCCCCGAGTTGCCCGCCCTGGCTGGCAGCCTCGCCATGCCCGGCTTCACTGCGCCGAAATTGCGCTGGGTCGCCCGCCATGAACCGGCTATTTTCAAGCGCGTGGCTAAAGTGCTGCTGCCTAAAGACTATGTGCGCCTGATGCTCACGGGTGACTATGTGACGGACTTGTCCGACGCCAGTGGCACCCTTTGGCTGGACGTGCAACAACGCGCTTGGTCTGACACCTTGCTGGCTCTGACCGAGCTCACCACCGCCCACATGCCGCGCCTGGTCGAAGGCAGCGAGGCCGGGGGACAACTCAAACATGACGTGGCACAGGCCTTGGGCCTTGCTGCTGGCATCGTTGTGGCCGGGGGTGCGGGAGACAACGCCGCCAGCGCCGTGGGCATGGGCGCGGTGGACGCCGGTCAGGGCTTTTTGTCGCTGGGCACCAGCGGCGTGCTGTTTGTGGTGACCCCCAGCTACCAGCCCAACGCGGCCAGCGCCACCCATGCGTTTTGCCATGCCTTGCCGCAGCGTTGGCACCAGATGAGCGTCATGCTGTCTGCCGCCAGTTCTTTGCAGTGGGTCACTGGTCTGCTGGGCCAGCCTTCTGAAGGGGTGCTGGCCGCCCAAGCCGAAGCACTGACGCTGGCGCAACGGGCGGCCGCACCTTTGTTCCTGCCTTACTTGGGTGGCGAACGCACCCCTCACAACGACGCCAATGTGCGCGGCAGTTTTCAGGGTCTGAGCTTTGACACCGACGCGGCCCGCTTGGGCTACTCGGTCATCGAAGGCGTGACCTTTGGCCTGCAAGACGGCTTGGCCGCACTGAACGCCGCAGACAGCACAGTGCAACGCCTGTCGCTGGTGGGTGGTGGCAGCCGCAGCGCGCTGTGGGCACAGCAACTGGCCTCGGCCCTGAACATTGAGGTGGTCACCCATGGCAGCTCTGCCGTTGGCGGCGCCTTGGGAGCCGCACGTCTCGCCTGGCTAGCCACGGGCGGCTCCCAAGCCACGGTGTGCCTGAGCCCCGAGGTGGAGTCCACCTACCGGCCCGACGCCGACGAACAAACCATGCTGGCCAGCCGTTACGCCCGTTTTCGAGCGCTGTACCCGAAGACATCGGTGGCTTGAACGCACTCACTTCATCTGTACTTGACTTTTTTGCAAAGGAAACTCCATGACTTCATATTTTTCGGACATCGCCCCCATTGCGTTTGAGGGCCCTCAGACCGCCAACCCACTCGCGTTCAAGTGGTATGACAAAAACCGCATGGTGTTGGGCAAACCGATGGCGGAGCATTTGCGCTTTGCCTCTTGCTACTGGCACAGCTTCTGCTGGAACGGGCTGGACGCTTTTGGCGGAGACACTTTCCAACGCCCTTGGCACAGCATGGCAGACCCCATGGCAGCGGCCAAAGCCAAGGCTGACGTGGCCTTTGAATTCTTTGCCAAACTGGGCGCGCCTTACTACTGCTTTCATGACCGCGACGTCGCCCCCGAAGGTGCCACCCCCCGCGACAGCGTGAACCACCTGCATGAGATGGTTGACGTGCTCGGTGCCAAGCAAGAAGCCACCGGCATGAAACTGCTGTGGGGCACGGCCAATCTGTTCAGCCACCGCCGGTTCATGTCAGGCGCGTCCACCAATCCCAACCCTGAAATCTTTGCGTTGGGTGCCTTGCAGGTCAAAGAGGCGATGGACGCCACGCTCAAACTCGGCGGCGAAAACTACGTGCTGTGGGGTGGCCGCGAAGGCTACGAGACCTTGCTCAACACCCGCATTGGACAAGAGCTGGACCAGATGGGCCGCTTCCTCAACATGGTGGTGGAGTACAAACACAAAAT
>JBAQDW010000330.1:0-7190 GCA_049286445.1 Rhodoferax sp.
TGTTGTCTTGCGGCCACTCGCCGCGCTCCACTTTGGCGATTTCTTCGCGGATGGCGATCATGGCGTGGATGAAACGCTCCAGTTCGCCCAGCGTTTCGCTCTCGGTGGGCTCCACCATCAAGGTGCCGGGCACGGGGAAGCTCAGGGTGGGGGCGTGAAAGCCGTAGTCCATGAGGCGCTTGGCGACATCTTCGGCGGAGATGCCGTTGACGCCGCCACTGGTTTCTTTCAAGGGGCGAAGGTCCAAAATGCACTCGTGGGCGACGTGTCCGTTGGCGCTGGCGTAGAGGGTGGGGTAGTGGTCGCTCAAGCGGGCGCTGATGTAGTTGGCGCTCAAAATGGCGATTTCGGTCGCTGACTTCAGACCCTCGGCCCCCATCATGCGGCAGTACATCCAGCTGATGGGCAGCACGGCAGCATTGCCCAGCGGTGCGGCCGACACAGCGCCCACACCTTGGCTGGGCAAGCCACCGGTCACGTGACCCGGCAAATAAGGCACCAAGTCAGCCACCACGCACACGGGGCCGACACCGGGCCCGCCGCCGCCGTGTGGAATGCAAAAGGTTTTGTGCAGATTCAGGTGGCTCACGTCACCGCCAAACTCACCGGGGGCAGCGGTGCCGACCAGCGCGTTCATGTTGGCGCCGTCCACATAGACGCGACCGCCATGCTGGTGCACCAAGGCGCACAGTTCTTTCACGCTGGTCTCAAACACGCCGTGCGTGCTGGGGTAAGTGATCATGACAGCGGCTAAGTTGGCGCTGTGTTTTTCGCACTTGGCTTGCAAGTCTGCCATGTCAACGTTGCCGTTGTCGTCGCATTGGGTCACCACCACGGTCATGCCCGCCATCATGGCGCTGGCGGGGTTGGTGCCGTGCGCGCTGCTGGGAATCAGGCAGATGTTGCGGTGGGCTTGGCCTTTGCCCTCGTGGTAGGCCTTGATGACCAGCAAGCCCGCGTATTCACCTTGGCTGCCGGCGTTGGGTTGCAGGCTGATGCCGGCATAACCGGTGGCGGCACACAACCAGGCACGCAGTTGGGCGTCTAGTTCGGTGTAGCCCAGGCGCTGATCGGCTGGGGAAAATGGGTGGATGTTGGCAAACTCGGGCCAGGTGATGGGGATCATCTCGCTGGTGGCGTTGAGTTTCATGGTGCAGCTGCCCAAGGGGATCATGCTGCGGTCCAGTGCCAAGTCTTTGTCGCTGAGCATGCGGATGTAGCGCAGCATGCCGGTCTCGGAATGGTGCGTGTTGAAGACCGGGTGAGTCAGGAACGGGCTGGTGCGACGCAGCGCGGCAGGAATCAGGGGTTGGGTGTTGGCCTCAAAGTCTTCGACCTTGGGGATGGCTTGGCCGGGTTTGGCAAAAATGGTCCAAAGCAGCACCACATCGTCACGGGTGGTGGTTTCATCCAATGACACCACGGTGTAGCTGTCCCAGGCTTTTTGCAGGTTAGCGCCCATGGAGACTGCGCGAGCAGCTATTGAATCAGTAGCGTCGTCGGTTTTGATTGACAGGGTGTCAAAGGCCTGCAAGAGCGTGTTGCGGTGGCTCAGTGTGTAACCCAGCGCCTGCAAGCCTTTGGCCAAAATGGCGGTGAAGGTGGCCACGCGGGTGGCAATGCGTGTCAGGCCTGCCGGGCCGTGGTAGACGGCGTACATGCTGGCCACGACGGCGGGCAAGACTTGCGCGGTGCAAATATTGGAGGTGGCTTTCTCGCGGCGAATGTGCTGCTCGCGGGTTTGCAGTGCCAAACGGTAGGTGGGTTGGCCATGGGTGTCCACGCTGACGCCAACCAAGCGGCCGGGCATGGAGCGTTTGTACTCTTCGCGACAGGCCATGTAAGCGGCGTGCGGGCCGCCGTTGCACAGTGGCATGCCAAAGCGCTGGGTGGTGCCGACCACAATGTCTGCGTCCCATTCGCCGGGGGGTGTGAGCAGGGTCAAGGCCAGCAGGTCGGCGGCGACGATGAAAGCGGCTTGCTTGGCGTGGGCTTTGGCCACTTCAGCGCGCAGGTCACCCATGGCGCCGCTGGTGGTGGGGTATTGGTCCATCACAGCAAAGTAGTCGCGGTTGGCCAGCCAGTCGTTCCACTGCTCACCGTCCATGGCCACCAGCACTTCAATGCCCAACGGTGCGGCGCGGGTTTGCACCACTTCAATGGTTTGCGGATGGCAGTCGCCGCTGATGATGAAGGTGTTGCTTTTGCTTTTGACCGAGCGCTTGGCCAGCGTCATGGCCTCGGCAGCGGCGGTGGCCTCGTCCAACATGGAGGCGTTGGCCATGGGCATGCCGGTCAGGTCGCAAACCATGGTCTGAAAATTGACCAGCGCTTCCATGCGCCCCTGTGAAATCTCGGCTTGGTAGGGCGTGTAAGCGGTGTACCAAGCGGGGTTTTCCAGAATGTTGCGCAGGATGACGCCCGGCGTGTGCGTGCCGTAGTAGCCCTGACCAATGAAACTCTTCAAGACTTTGTTTTTGCCCGCCAGTGCTTTCAGCTCCGCCAGCGCGGCCGCTTCGGTAATGGCAGCCGGAATGTCCATCTTGCTGCTGCGTGCGATGGAGCGCGGCACGATGCTGTCGATCAAATTTTTCAGCGAGGTTTCGCCAATGGTTTTGAGCATCAGTGTTTCGTCAGCGGCCGTGATGCCGATGTGACGGGCGTGAAATTCGCTGGCGTTTTCTAATTCAGCGAGGCTGGGGACGGAGCTTGGAGCAGAGGTGGGCATAGAGGGTGTCAATCAGTCAACCGTTCACCCTGAGCCTGTCGAAGGGCGAGCGAAACAAAGGGGAGGAGGGCTGCGACAGACTCAGCCAAGGGCGGGCCGCAGCCCGCTCACCACAATCAGTTGCCAGCGGAGAAGCTGGTGTAGCTGGTTTCGTCCATCAGATCGGCCAGCTCAGCAGGGTTGGATAACTTGACCTTGAAGAACCAGCCCGCGCCCAAGGGGTCGGTGTTGGCAAGGGCTGGGTCGGCGCGCAGAGCTTCGTTCACTTCGATGATTTCACCGGTGATGGGCATGTACACGTCAGCGGCGGCTTTCACGGACTCGACCACACCGGCGATGTCTTTGGCGGCAAAGGTCGCGCCCACTTCGGGCAGGTCAACGAACACCACATCGCCCAAGGCGTCTTGCGCGTGGTGGGTGATGCCGACGACAGCGGTGTCGCCGTCAATGTTCAGCCATTCGTGATCGGGGGTGTACTTGAGGGTCATAAAGGGGTTCCTAAAAAATAGTGAAAAGAATCAGCCGCAACGGCTGTGGGTATTTTGAGTCGGATCAGGCGGGGTGCTGGGTCACTTAACCACGAAAGTAGTTGGTGGGCACAAAAGGCATGGCCACCACTTCCATGGGCACCAACTTGCCGCGCACCACGGCGTTGATTTTGGTGCCGAGTGCTGCAAATTCTGGCGGCACGTAGCCCATGGCGACGGGTTTGTCGATGGTGGGGCCGAGCAGGCCACTGGTCACCTCGCCAATGCGCTGGCCGTTCAGGTCTTGCAATTCAGTGTGATCGCGCACGGGAATGCGCTCCAGCGCCACAAGTCCGACACGTTTTCGGGTTATAGCCCCTGTTCCGCCTGGGAGTTGCGCTAGTATTTTTGTAGCACCTGGAAAACCGCCTGCGCGGGTGCCATCGGTGCGGCGCACCTTTTGAATGGCCCAGTTCAGGCCAGCCTCCACGGGGGTGGTGGTGGTGTCAATGTCGTGGCCATACAAACACAGTCCGGCTTCCAGGCGCAGAGAATTGCGTGCGCCCAAGCCAATCGGCTTCACCTCCGGTTGGGCCAGCAGGGCGCGAGCCAGCGCTTCCACGTCACTTTGGTGCACTGAAATCTCAAAGCCGTCTTCACCGGTGTAGCCGCTGCGGGTCAAAAAAACATGGATGGTCTTCGTGCCCACATCCACCTTGAAGTGGTCGCCGGTCATGAACACCAGCTTCTCCACGCCCGGTGCCAAGCGCGACAGCGCAGTGACCGCTTGCGGGCCTTGTAGCGCCAGCAGTGCCATCTCAGGCATCGGGATCACTTGGCAGCGGTCGCCAATCTTGGCTTCGATGTGGGCGATGTCGCCCTCTTTGCAAGCACCATTAACGATCACAAACAGATCACCGTGCCCCTTGTTAAAGAACATCAAGTCGTCGATAACCCCCCCTTCGTCATTGAGCAGCAGGCCGTAGCGCTGCTTGCCTTCAGCCAGATCGATCACGTCCACCGGCATCAGCGACTCCAACGCCGCCGCCGCGTCGGGCCCGACCAAGCGCAGTTGCCCCATGTGGGACACATCAAACAGGCCGGCTGCCGCGCGCGTATGCAGGTGCTCAGCCATCAAGCCAGCCGGGTATTGAACCGGCATGGCGTAGCCTGCAAAAGGCACCATGCGTGCGCCCAGGGAAACATGCAGGTCGTTCAAGGGAACGCGAAGAAGCGGGGCAACAGGGGGCGTGGTAGCAGTCATCAGCGAACTCCGATTGGGGTGCGAGGCATCCCGGGGGCATAGGAAAATCCTTCAGTTCGACGTTCAGTCAAACCTCAGGTCTGTGCCCCCGCTGTCCGCTTTACCTGAGAGATTCGCCGGGTCGGCGTCAACCCGGACGGGTTGGCAGACTGCGGTTTGCTCCTTCGGTGGGCCAAATCTGGTTTGACCTCTCTCCAGTGGGGAGGCGCGCGGGGTAGTGACACCCTGACGCGCTTGTCAGTCCTTTTGCCTGAGCGTTCAAACCACTGTAATCAGCGGTTCTGCGCCTTCGGCGGCCTTCTCGGGGAAAGCTCTCTCCTGACAGGCGCAAATTCTAATCCAGCCCACAGCAAGGCGGCCTGAATTTATGGCGTGGGTTTTGCGGAAGTAAGCCTTTCGTGGGTGGTTGACGGGGCGATGCGATTCGCTACGATGGCGCACTTCAGGCACTTTGCTTGCGTTGCCTCAAGGCGTGTTCAAAATGGCAAGGGTTTGCTCTCTTGCACGGTCGTTGGCTTGCCGCCGGGTTAACCTGATGGCTGGCGATGAGACAGAGACAAAAATAGCGACAAAAATAGAAGTTGGACTGGAACAGGAAAGAAATGAAAACGACCATGGCACCGAATGAGGTTGAAACCATCGAACCCCGGGGTTCGGATCGCAAGCGCGCTCAGCAGCCGATGGCGTCTTTTGGCCGGCCAATGTCGCCGAATGTCCCTTCCTGCGTTATCGCTGGGCTCTGAGATGTCGGTGAAGAGCAGCCTGCGTTTGGCTTTTGCGTGCGTGTTGTTGGGTGCGCTAACGATTGGCGTTTTCTCATGGTTTCAGATGGCGCACCTGAATGCTTCCACCCAGACCATGTACGAACAAGAGTACGTGTCTGTCCAAGCCGCAGAAAAGGTTCGCAGCAACCTGCTTCGTGCCAGCCAGTCACGCACCCAATTGCTCACCGCCACCACCGACAACGAGCGCGCTGAATTGGGTGCCAGCATTGAGAAAAGCCTGGAAAATGCGCAGACCGGATTGACCGCGCTCAAGGCACTGGCCAACACCGCCGAAACCACCCAGCTCAGCGGCCAGTTGTCCCAAGCGCTAGACACCTGGAGCAAACGGGTGCGTGACTACGTGTTGTTGGTCAAAAAGCAGCCCACTGATCTGGTTTTAATGAGTCCTGATGTGCCGATGGAAGAGGCCAGTCTCATCATTGCGACCTCCAAGCTGGAAAAAATTGTGGATGAGGTTGTGACCGAGCAAGGAAAGTCGGCCCAGGCCACGATTGCCGGCGCGGCCGAGGTGTACAGAACGTCGGTGATGTGGCTGGTGCTCACGACCGCGGTGCTGATCACGGTGTCTGTGCTCATCAGCGCGTGGGTGACCCGGCGGCTCACGCGCCAACTGGGGGGTGAGCCGCTCTACGCCAAACACATTGCCACCCGCATTGCGCAGGGCGATTTGGCGGTGGAGATCGCGGTGGCGCAGCGCGATACCTCCAGCTTGCTGTATGCGCTGGAAGAAATGCGGGTCAGTTTGGCGCAAACGGTGCGAGAAATTGCACAGAGTTCCAGCCAGGTGGCGCTGGCGTCCCATGAAATCTCGCTGGGCAACCAGGATTTGTCCCACCGCACCGAGCAGCAGGCCATTTCCTTGGAAAGCACGTCCCTCAATGTTGAAAGCATGACCCGCATTGCCAAACGCTACGCCGACAGTGCCAAACACGCGACCCAACTCGCAGACAGTGCCAGTCAGGCAGCGCTGGAGGGGGGGCAGGTGGTGTCGCAGGTGGTGACGACCATGCGCCAAATCAGCAAGAACACCGACAACATTCGCTCCATCATTGGCGTGATTCAGGGCATTGCCTTCCAAACCAATATCTTGGCACTCAACGCCGCCGTCGAAGCGGCCCATGCCGGTGAGCAGGGCCGCGGCTTTGCGGTGGTGGCGGCCGAAGTGCGGGCGTTGGCGCAGCGCAGCTCCACTGCCGCCAGAGAGATCAACGAACTGATTGAAAAGTCATCGGCCAGCGTGCACGAGGGCACCACACTGACCAATGCTGCGGGCAAAACCATCACCGATCTGGATGCAGCGGTGCAGGCGGTCAGCGAAGTCATTGGCGAGTTGTCGGGGGCCTCGGTCGAGCAGAACGAAGGTATTTTGGAGATCAACCAGGCCATTTCGCAGCTCGACCAAAGTACGCAGCAAAATGCAGCGCTGGTGGAGCAGGCTGCCGCTGCCGCCCAGTCGCTGAATGAGCAGGCCGAGTCGCTGGACACGCTGGTGGGGCGCTTCAAGCTGACAGGCAGCTAAACCGGGAGGGTTCATTCGGCGCACCTTTGGCGCGGCGCGGGGATGGGCGGTGCATTTGGGGCCACTTTGGCCTGTCTTCGTTGCCCAAAGCCCGGATGGGGGCGAATGGCACTTGCTGCTGAGTCGGGTGACGCTTTGGGCTCACCCAACCTGGCATAGCGGTGTTGAAAGTTGCTTTGAAAGTTGACGTTTCCCGGTGAGCGCGTCCCTTTCCAACACGCGGCCACCTCCGGTTGTTGGTCCTTCTTGCCGCCTGGCGGGGCAGGCGTGGGGGGTGCATTTTAAGAATTGCTATATTTTCGGTAGCTGCTTGTGCAGGCCCGGTAAAGGCTAGCGGCTAAAAAGTCATTTAAGGCCTTGCGGGGCGAGATTGCAGAAACTTCAAGGTCTTGTTCATTCCCCCCCTCTCCCCCAACCCCTCTCCACC
>JBAQDW010000331.1:0-7949 GCA_049286445.1 Rhodoferax sp.
GCGTGGTGAGCGTCATGCCGTCGGTTCCCGTGACGGTGACCAGATCACCATTTACCGCCGATGCACGGCCTTTGACCCGGTTGTTCGCACCCACAAAACCAGCGACAAAGGGGGTGTGAGGGTGGTAATAAAGCGACTGGGGCGTTCCCACTTGCTCAAATCGACCGTGGTTCATGACCGCCACGTGGTCAGACAGTACCAGCGCTTCTGACTGGTCATGGGTGATATAGACAAAGGTGGTGCCAAAAGCCGCTTGCAACTGTTTGAGCTCAATCTTCATGTGCTCGCGCAGCTTCAAATCCAGCGCACCCAAGGGCTCATCGAGCAGCAAGAGTGTGGGCTCCAGCACCAAGCTGCGCGCAATCGCCACGCGTTGTTTTTGTCCCCCCGAGAGTTGGTCCACGCGTTTGTGTTGTGCGCCCGGCAGGCTCACACGCTCCAGCATCTCACCTACGCGCCGTTTGATTTCATCGCGCGCCACGCCTCGGCGCGCCAAGCCATAGCCTACGTTTTCACCGACCGTCATCATGGGAAAGAGCGCCAGGTGCTGAAACACCATGTTCACCGGACGGCGGTTGGGCAACACACCGTTCATGGGTTTGCCCCCAATGTGGATGTCACCCGTGTCGGGACTCAAGAAGCCCGCAATCATGCGCAACAAGGTGGTTTTTCCGCAGCCTGAGGGGCCCAGAATTGAGAAAAAACTGCCGCGCGCCACGCTGAACGACAGCTTGTCCACCGCTAAAAATCCGCCGTAGTGCTTGCCCACACCCACGGCTTCGAGGTCAGGTTGAGTCCCCCCAGTCAAGGGGGACGTCGCCAAAGTGTCAGAACTCAAGTCGGTTTACCTCAGTTGGCGGCCTTGATGCGGTCCAGCACACGGCCTTCAATTTCCTCAATGCCCGCAGGCACAGCGGGGTACCACTTCACGTTTTTCAGCGCGGCTTCAGGGAAGCTGTCGGCGAACTGGGCCTTGAGTTTGGCGTCCATCAATTGATCAGCACCTTTGGACGCGGTGAAGTTGCCCGCGGCTGAGGCGACACGGGCGGCGATCTCGGGGCGCATATTGAAGTTGATCCAGGCGTAGGCGGCGGCGTCGTTCTTGCCTTTGGCAGGCAATGCAAAGGTGTCAATCCAGCCCAAAGCGCCAGATTTGGGGGCGATGAATTGAAACTCTGGCTTTTCCGAGTTGAGTTTCCAACCCCCCGTGTCCCACATCATCGCGCCCACGACTTCGCCTGATCGCATGCTGTTGAGCAATTGATCCTTGTTGTCCCAGTAAAACTTGATATTGCTCTTGCAGGCCACCATGGCTTTGCCCACTTCATCCATCAAAGCGCCGTAAGCCTTGGGGTCAGCGTACAAAGCAAAGGGGTCTTTGCCTGAAGCGAAGGCGAAGGCCAGCAGGGTGGGTCGCTTGAGACGAACCGCTGTTTTGCCTTTGACGTCGGCGCGACACAAGTCAGGGTAGTCGGCCATTTGAGTCAATTTGGTATTGACCACCAAACCATCGGTGCCCCAAATGTGGGGCAAGCCATAGACCTTGCCGGCCAGTGTGGTGTTTTTCTTGGTGGCTTCCAGCATGGACGGGATAAACAGCTCGGCTTTGAGTTTGCTCATGTCCATGGCCTTGTAAATGCCGAATTCTTGTTGCGGGCCGGTGATACGGTCTTGCGACGGTTGGGCCAAATCAAAACCGGCACCCCCGGTGGCGCGCAGTTTGGAGATCATCTGCTCGTTATCCGACAGCGTGACTTCTACCTTGTAGCCACTCTCTTTTTCAAAATCAGCCACCACTTCAGGCGGTGCGTAGCCACCCCACGTCAGCAATCGCAATGTTTTTTCCTGCGCCGTGGCAGAACCTGCCATGGTCAGTGCGATCACGCCAGCAGCAATAAGAGTGTATTTAGCTTTCATGCTTGTTTCCTTGAAAAGTTTGACAGAGAGGAATAAGGGCCAATGACGTCAACCCACACTGTAGATTACTGTACCCATGTGACGTTTTGGTGTCACCCTGATGGCCGCAGTGTGTCAGTGATCAACCGAGAGTTATCGTAGAAACGCCGAAGCCGCTTGCCTATCCCAAATCGGCACCTTGGCGTTTCTTGAAGGCAGGATTTACCCTAGGTTGCCTGGCGTTAGGGTTGGCGCAAGTGCCAGGCTTTTGGACGGGTGAAGGCCTGAATGCCGTAGGTGGACAAAGTCAGTCCCACACCCGAGTCGCCGTGCCCACTCCAAGGCAGTCGGGGGCTGACACGGTCGCAGCAGTTCCAATACACCGTGCCGGCATTGACCTGCGCCAGTACCGCTTTGGCACGCGCTTCATCGCGGGTGAAAATACCCGCCGTCAGGCCGTAGCGGGTGTCGTTCATCAGTGCCACGGCTTGGGCATCACCCGTGACCTTTTGAATGCCAATAACGGGGCCAAAACTTTCTTCGCGCATGAGGGTCATGGTGTGATTCACGTCGGCCAATACGGTCGGCTCAAACCAGTTGCCCGGTCCGGGCAAGCGGGTGCCGCCTGTCAATAACCGGGCGCCCTTGGCCTTGGCATCCGCAACTTGCGCCTCCAACACCTCCAGTTGGGGCGCGCGGGTGACAGCGCCAATGTAGGTGCTGTCGCTCATCGGGTCCCCCAGAGTGAACGTTTTTACCGTGGCCACAAACGCGCTGACGAACGCGTCGTAAATCGCCTCGTGCACGTAAATACGTTCGACTGAGCAGCAGCTTTGGCCGGTGTTGTACATGGCACCGTCGGCCAGTGATTCAGCCGCAGTTTGCGCATTGGCGTCGTCGCACACGTAGGTGGGGTCTTTGCCCCCCAACTCCAATTGCACCTTCACCAGACGCGGGCCCAGTGCCGCCATGATGCGTGCCCCCGTTGCATGCGAGCCGGTGAAAAACAAGCCATCTATCTTCTGCGCCAGCAGGGCAGCACCCACCTCACCGCCGCCAATTAAGGTGATGAAAGCGTGCTCTGGAACCCCCGCAGCGTGCAGCAGGCGGGCAATCGCCAAGCCAGTTTGCGCCGCGTACTCGGACGGTTTGTACAGCACGGTGTTGCCCGTGAGCAAAGCCGGAATAAACACATTGCCACCCACAAACCAAGGGTAATTCCAGGCGGAGATATTGGCGACCACGCCCAAGGGGGTGTGTTCAATTTGCTCGGTCATGCCGGCGTCGATGAAAACGGTTTCTGTGGCTTGTTCGTCATCCACCTCATCGACAAAGAAATCAATGCGGGCCATAAGGCCATTGAGTTCGTTGCGAGACATGGTGATGGGTTTGCCAGTTTCCCCTGTCATCAAGGCAGCGAGGCTGTCGAGCTCTGCCAGCACACCCGTTTTGAAACGCTGTATGCAAGCTTGTCGCTCGGCCAAGGGCGTGGCGGCCCAGGCTTTTTGGGCAGCCCGGGCAAGTGCGGCCTTGGTGGCGACCGAGGCGGCGTCGTCGGCGGGGAGTTCGGCGATCAAGGCGCCGGTGGCGGGGTTGTGAATGGCGAGTTGTGTCATGGGAGTTTTCAGTTCGTTCACAGGGCGGCTTTGAAGAGGGCGTCAAAGTCGGCGGCTGTACAAGGACGTGGATTGGTTTGGTGGCAAATGTCGGCAGTGGCAATTTCAATCAGGCGCGCAAAGTGAGCAGGTGTGACGCCGTGGGCTGCCAAACCGCCGGTGATGCCCAAACTCAGTTTGAGTTGTTTCAACCACGGCACAAAAGCAGCGCCACCGCCGGGCACCTTGCAGACGTGCGCCAGTTCGTCGAATTTTTCAGGCGCGGCTTCCAAGTTCCAGGCCAGCACGGTGTCGATCATCAAGGCATTGGCTAAACCATGGTGCAAGTCGCACACCGCCCCCAAAGCATGGGCGCAGGAGTGCACCGCCCCCAAGTCTTTTTGGAATGCAATGGCACCCATCATGGAGGCCATCATCATGTCTGAGCGGGCCTTCAAGTCGGTGGGGTGGTGCACGGCGGTGTGCAGTGCCGCTGCCGCGATACGGGTGCCTTCCAAAGCGATGCCATCGCACAGCGGGTGGTAGGCTGGTGACAAGTAGCTCTCGATGTTGTGGGTGAGCGCATCCATGCCGGTGGCCGCCGTGATGGAGGCTGGCAGGCCCAAGGTGAGTTCGGGGTCGGCGAAGACGGTTTTGGCCAAAATTTTGGCGCTGAACACCACCCGCTTCAAATGGGTGTCGTTCTCGCTGACCACGCTGGAGCGACCCACTTCAGAGCCGGTTCCCGAGGTGGTGGGCAAGGCCACAAAATACGGCAATTCATGCGTAATGGCCCGCACTTGGGGGTGGTCCCAGACGTATTCCAGAATATCGCCCTCATGCGTGGCGGCCAAGCCGACAATTTTTGCCACGTCCAGTGCGGCCCCACCGCCAAAACCAATCACGCAATCCGCGTGGTGTGCTTTGTAGGCTTGGGCGCCGTCCATCACTTGGCTGCAGGTGGGGTTGCCAAACACGCCAGAAAACACGGCCACGTCCAGACCGTTCAAGTGCGTCAAGAACTCGGTCAAAACGGGCAGGGCACCCAGCGCCCGGTCGGTCACGATGAGCGGGCGTATGCAGCCTGCATCGATCAAATGCTGTGCGACTAATTTGCGAGCGCCTGCGCCAAATTTGATGGGGGTGGGGAAGGAGAATGAGGTAATGGTCATGGTCGTTTAGATGATTTCAAAGTAACGTTTCATTTCATAGTCTGTCACAGCGTCCAGCCACTGCCGCCATTCCCAGTCACGGGTGGCGGCAAAGTGGTCGACAAAGCCGTCGCCCAGCCAGTCTCTGGCAATGGTCGATTTTTCAAAAATACGGGTGGTCTCGATCAGCGTGCGCGGCGCGCGAGGAATGTGCTCGCCGCCCAGATTGGTGCCGGTAATGGGTGGTGTGGTCAGCTTCAAACCTTTTTCCACACCGTCTAGGCCTGCGGCAATCACCGCCGCCATCGCTAAATAAGGGTTCACGTCAGCACCGGGGCAACGCGTTTCCAGTCGAGTGGCTTTGGGGCTACCCGCAATGACCCGGTAGCTGGCTGTGCGGTTGTCCATCCCCCAAGTCGGCTTCACGGGGGCCCAATAGCCATCTACCAGCCGTTTGTAGCTGTTGATGGTGGGCCACATCAGGGGGGCGAACTCCATCAGGCAGGCCACTTGTCCGGCTAAATAGCTTTCAAACAAGGGACTCATCTTGCGCGGGTGGTTGGCATCAAAGAACAGGTTGTTTTTGCCATCCGACACGCTTTGGTGAATGTGCCCGCTGCAGCCGGGCAACTGCTGGTGCGGCTTGGCCATGAAGCTGGGCATGATGCCAAACGCGGCGGCAATCTCTTTGGTGCCGGTCTTGAAAAGAATGGCGCGGTCGGCCTGCTCCAGCGCCTCGCTAAAACCAAGTGCTGCTTCATAGACGCCGGGGCCGGTTTCGGTGTGCAGCCCTTCAATGGGCACACCAAATGCCAGCATGTCGTCCATGATGGCGTTCAGAAAATCGCGGTTCTGGTTCATGCGCAACAGCGAATACCCAAACATGCCCGGTGTCAGTGCCTCGGGTCCGACGCCTTTTTTGGCCGCCCAGCTTTGGGGTGTTTCAAGGAAGTTGAACCATTCAAACTCCATGCCCGTCATGACCTGAAAGCCCATTTTTTCCGCACGCTTGAGCACCCGTTTGAGGGTTTGGCGCGGGCATTGGGCGTGGGCGGAGCCATCAGCGTTGACAAATTCGCCCAAGAAGAAGGGCACACCGTCATCCCAAGGCACATGGCGGGCCGTGTTCAGGTCCAAGCGGGCCAGCGCGTCGGGGTATCCGTGCTGCCAGCCGGTGGCGGTGGTGTTGTCGTAGGTGACATCCATCATGTCCCAGCCCAGCACCACATCGCAAAAACCAAAGCCGCCGCCGGGTGCGGGCTCTGCTGCGCCCAAAAACTTGTCCCGGTGCAGGTATTTGCCACGCAGAATGCCGTCGATGTCGGCCACCGCCACCTTGACCTTTTTGGCGTCAGACTGTTTGAAACGGGTCAGAGCCGGATGTTCATTAGGGGCTTTTTTATTAGAAGTTGCCATGGGTTTTCCTGTGCCGGTTAAAGGACGGAGGCGCACCGGGCCACACCGAACGAATCGCTCATCAAGGGCTCCTGACTTTGGGACTTTGTTGAAAAGACAGCGTGCATCCTAGAAACCGGTGCGCGCCTTGACTATCCAAAATCGGCACGACCGCGATGACTTGCACCAAGCGAAGGGCCAGTGAACGGTGGCATGGGTGTAAACCCGGGGTGTGCGGAAGTTGGCAATCCGGTCAGAATAAAAAGATGCATTTGCCCTCAGCCCATCCCCTGTCCTTGAATGCCCAGTACCTTGGCGCAAGCGGGGCTGGTTTCTCCGCACTGGCCAGCGCGACCTTTGCCGATGTCGATGACCAAGCCGGAGCGTTAACCGGCTGGAACCAAGACTATCTGCAACTCAGTGCGGGCGCTTTTCAAGGCGAAATCTGCCAAATCGAGGGGACCTGCATCAAGCTGTTCATTGAGCGAGTTCAAAGCGCTCTTTTGCAAACGGGTGTCTTGCCTCGCCACGTACTGGCCGTCGGGATTCCGCTGGATGCCAGTGGCACGGGCATGTTCTGCGGCCAAGCCTGTGCATCCGACGCTTTTCATGTGTTTTCGGGTGCGTCCGGGTTCGAGTTCAAAACCTCTCAGCGTCACACCATGCTGGGCATTGAACTTCAATTGAGTGAGCGTTGGCTAGACGAATCAGGGCCTGTTGGCAGGCCGGGACAGCACTGGAATTTGCCAACACAGGCAAGTGCCTTGCAGATGGACCCTGCCGCTCAGGCCGAACTCAAAAGTTATGTGTTGAGCTTGCTGCAGTCCGCGCAAGCCACGCCAGACATCTTGTCCAGCCCCGCCGTCGTGGCCACGGTGGCAGACTATCTGCTAGACCGCATGACCCACCCATCGGTGGGACGGGTGTTGAGCGCTGCGCCCCCAGCCCACCAAAAACTGGTGCAACGGGCGTGCGCTTTGGTGCAGGACAGCTTGGACGAAACGCCCACCGTCGCGCAGTTGTGCATTGACTTGGGCGTGAGCCGGCGCACCCTGCAAAACGGGTTTCAGCGAACCTTGAACGTGAGCCCCTTGACCTATCTCAAAGCTGTTCGTCTGGGTCAGGCCCGCAAAGCACTCAAACATGCAGACTCCGTGACCGAGGCCGCCACGGCTTTCGGTTTTTGGCACTTTGGCCACTTTTCACAAGACTACCTAAACCAGTTTGGCGAGCGTCCTTCTGACACGTTGAAGCGTCATCGGCGCGAATAGGGGCGCCGGCGTCAGCGTTTTTTGCTTGCTGGGCATCGGTATCGCTCTCCCTGTTGTTAGCCGAATGGCACTTACCCCCCTTTTTCGCCCTGCGGGATGAGGGTTGCAGCGCGATAATTGCTATATTTTGAGTAGCTGCTTGCGCAGGTACAGCAAGGGCTGGCGTTGTAAAAGGCATTCAAAGGCCTTGCGGAACCAAGTTGCAGAAGTTTGAAAGCCTTGTTCATTCCCCCCCTCTCCCCCAACCCCTCTCCACCCCCGCCGGGGCGGAAAGGGGAGCTCAACAACCGTATGTGGCCAACGCTGTGTGCGGGGTGGCGTTCACGGGCAGACGCAAACATTCAAACTCGCCGGGAACCACGGGAACCACGTGAGCGTGGCACCACACTGACGCTGCCTGCGTTCACTTTGAAGGTTGGTGGCTCACGGGGAACTCAACCACTTCCAACACGCGGCCACCCGAGTTCGACAGTTTGGAGTCAAAAGAAACGTACATCCCCAATGGAATCAATATCTTAGCGGCTGTTTTTCAAATTCTTGTGGTGGCACGTTTTAAACAATAAATCAAATTTTCTATACTTAAAAGCGTGTGATAAAGTGGCGGCATGTTTGTCAAGGTCACCACCTCCGGTCCACGCCGC
>JBAQDW010000332.1:0-3548 GCA_049286445.1 Rhodoferax sp.
TTTCGCGCGCGCCACGGCTTTCGCTTGCGGATTGCGACCAAATATCACCGCCTTGTGCGCGATTTCCTGACCGCCAATGGCGTTGCGGATTATCAGCTGGTCGACAGCCAAGGCGCGACCGAGGGCACCGTCAAAAACCTCACCGCAGAAGCGATCGCCGATATCACCTCATCCGGCGAAACGCTGCGCGCCAACCACCTCAAAATCCTGTCAGATTCGACAGTGCATCAAAGTCAAGCCACGCTGTTCGTCGCCAAAATGGCGGATTGGAGCGGGCCAGAGACGCAGGTTTTGGATGCCCTGCTGACCAAACTCGACCTGCCTGCGCCGTTAATTTAACGCAAGCCAATCTCCGCAAGAGCCTGCGCCAATTCCGGCGGCAGCGCCTCCTCAAAGGCGCGGCCTTTGGGCAGATCGCGAGGGCTGTCGTCGGGCAGCAGATAGCGCCAACCCTGAAACGGACGGCGCGGCGCGCCTTCGGTGCGGATGACCTCAGCCTCCAGCACAAAGGCGCAGCGACGAATCCCATCCTCGCCGATGACCTCTTGCAGATCGACGATCTTTTGACGCGCCTGCACCACGCCCTTAATCACCCAAAACAACGACCCGTTCAGCACCTCTGCCTCACGTTTCGGCCACATGCGTGTCACATGGATTGCCTGCCCCGCAGGCCAACGCCCGCGCTGGCTGCGCTGCCAGTCCAGCAAGTCCTCAACCGAGTCCGCGCCGACGCATAGTTTCAATATGTTGACGCAATCAGCCATTCGTCCCCCTAGGTCTTGCGGGTAACAATAGCACTTCAATTGCCAAGGGCAAGTTGACCCCGCCCGCTTGGAGGGGTATCTTGGAAGGCCATTAAAGCCCCCTAAAACCAAAGGACTGCCTCATGTCGCGTTTCTCCGCCCCTATTGCCGAGCAGATTTGGGACATGAAATATCGCCTAAAATCAGGCGATGGCACCGCAATTGACGGCTCGGTTGAAGATACCTGGCGGCGAATCGCCCGTGCCTTGGCGCAGGTCGAAAAAGATCCGGCGCATTGGGAGGAGCAGTTTTATTCCGCGCTTGAGGGGTTTCAATACCTGCCCGCAGGCCGCATCGCCGCCGGTGCGGGCACGGGTCGTGCGGTCACGCTGTTCATCTGTTTCGTTATGGGCACAGTGCCGGACAACATGGGCGGCATTTTTGATGGGCTGAAAGAGGCCGCGCTAACCATGCAGCAAGGCGGCGGTATCGGCTATGATTTCTCGACCATCCGCCCGCGCGGGGCCGAGGTTAAGGGCGTCGCGGCGGATGCCTCGGGCCCGTTGTCCTTTATGGATGTGTGGGACGCGATGTGCCGCACCATCATGTCCGCTGGCAGCCGTCGCGGCGCGATGATGGCGACCATGCGTTGCGATCACCCCGATGTTGAGGCCTTTATCGAGGCCAAAAAAGACCCCGCCCGCCTGCGTATGTTCAACCTTTCAGTGTTGATCACCGACCCCTTTATGGCGGCGGTTAAGGCGGATGGCGCGTGGGAGCTGATCTTTGACGGCAAGGTTTACAAAACCCTGCAAGCGCGCGATCTGTGGAACAAGATCATGCGCAACACCTTTGATTTTGCCGAACCGGGCGTGATTTTTATCGACCGGATCAACGCGGCGAATAACCTCAGCTATGTTGAAACCATCGCCGCGACCAACCCTTGTGGCGAGCAACCGCTGCCGCCATATGGCGCCTGCCTGCTCGGCTCGATCAACATGGCGACGCTGGTGACAGAGCCCTTTACCAAACAGGCCAAGATGGACCCTGCCGCGCTGACCAAGTTGGTCGCTTTGGCGGTGCGGATGATGGACAACGTGGTGGATGCCAGCCGCTTTCCGCTGCCCGAACAGGCCGCCGAGGCGCGCAACAAGCGCCGCATCGGCCTCGGTGTTACCGGCCTCGCCGATGCTTTGCTGATGCTCGGCCTGCGCTATGGCGCGCCCGAAGCCGCTGCGCAAACCGAAGCGTGGATGAAGGCGATTGCCCGCGCGGCCTATCTCGCCTCGGTCGATCTGGCGCGCGAAAAGGGGGCCTTCCCGCTGTTTGACGCCGAGAAATATCTCGCGTCTGGCAATATGATGCAGATGGACGATGATGTCCGCGACGCCATCCGCACCTATGGCATTCGCAACGCGCTTTTGACCTCCATCGCGCCAACCGGCACCATCAGCCTTTACGCGGGCAATGTGTCCTCGGGGATCGAGCCGGTGTTTGCCTATGCATATACCCGCAAAGTGCTGCAAAAAGACGGATCGCGCACCGAAGAAGAGGTGATTGATTACGCCGTGCGGATGTGGCGCGAGAAATTCGGCGACGCGCCCTTGCCCGATTATTTCGTCAATGCACAAACCCTGCCGCCACTCGACCATGTGCGGATGCAGGCCGCCGCGCAGAAATGGATCGACAGCTCGATTTCCAAGACTATCAACTGCCCCGAAGACATCAGCTTTGAAGCGTTCAAAGAAGTCTATATGGCGGCCTGGGATCAGGGCTGCAAAGGCTGCACTACCTACCGCCCCAATGCCGTGACCGGCAGCGTTTTAACGGTGTCCGAGGTCAGCGAAAAGGCCCCTGTGGCATTGGTCGCAGATGCTGGGGAAGTGGTCTACCTGTCAGAGCCGCTCGACCGCCCGGCGGCTCTCGAAGGGCAGACCTATAAGGTGAAATGGCCAGGGTCTGAACATGCGCTTTACATCACCATCAATGATATCATCATCGCGAGTCATCGCCGCCCGTTTGAGGTATTTATCAACTCCAAAAACATGGAACATTTCGCCTGGACTGTGGCGCTGACGCGGATGATTTCGGCGGTGTTCCGTCGCGGCGGTGATATTTCCTTTGTCGTCGAAGAGCTAAAAGCGGTGTTCGACCCGCGTGGGGGCGCATGGATGGAAGGGCGCTACATTCCCTCCATCCTCGCGGCCATCGGTGGCGTGATTGAGCGGCATTTGGTCTCGATCGGGTTTATTGAGGGCGAAGGCATGGGTCTGAAATCTGACCCCCATGCTGAAGTCATCGCCCTCTCCCCGCGCCCCTCAAAGGCCTGTGAAAGCTGTGGTGGCCATGACCTGCGCATGATCGAAGGTTGCATGACATGCGGTAGCTGCGGCCAGAGTAAATGCGGGTGACGCTTGGCGTGGGGTCTTAGGTAGAATCCGCAATAGTCTTCTCAAAAGCAAGCAATAGCGCGCGCAAGGCCTGTCAAGAGTTAATCCTCTTGGCAGGAATTAAATTACGCCCCAGTAATATCCATAGATATTGGTGGGTTGGCCAATCTGAGAGCTAAATGTCGATGCGTGGTCTCCGCTGGCCCAGCTATCTGCCAAATTCGTGGTGTCACCATTCTGGTAGCGGCGTGGCATCTGGCGATTTCGCTTCCCCGTTTGCATCGACCGGACCGGTCTCATAGCGGGTTGGAAAAACGAAACGGCCGGGCAATTTCGCTTTTGGCCATTGCTGCCAGCGAAACGCGAATTGCTTGAGCGTTGACACGGGCGCACCATCTCCTCCGCACCATGACAT
>JBAQDW010000333.1:0-24885 GCA_049286445.1 Rhodoferax sp.
GGTGGGCAGACCAGTGCAACCATGCCAGGGGCAGATGCCCTTCTGCAACTTCTATCGCAGTACGTCAACATTGAATCAGCGGTTTTGTACGCGGTTCAGCCGGGCTCTGGCGAACCCACTCTTGGCCCAGAGCGGGCAAGATTAGGGGAGCCTGAACCTTTGTCTGTCGATGACGAACTACTGGTAATGGCCATAGACAAAGGGCAATTAGCCCATATCGCCATCAAGGAAGTGAGCTTGTCACGCAAGACCAACCAATTGGTGGTTGCGCCGTTGATTACAGGGGTGGATACCTTGATTGGTGTGCTCGCGGTAACCCGAATGCCATTTTTCTCCTTGAATGTGGAGAACTTGCAGATGATGTCTGTGATCTTGGCGTATTACGCAGACAACATTCACAATGCGCCCGGCGTTGCGCAACTCAAAGAGCGTCTTCCCGTTATGCCTGCCTTGTATGCAGAAGAGCTGATTCGAATGCGCTATATGCAAAAAAAGGTGGGCATCAGCAGTTACATCGTTGTTATGTCGTTCGAAGGGGCGCGTAACGAGGAGATAGCGGCTGATTTCTTGCGGGTGAAGCGCGGTATCGACCTTTATTGGCAATCTCACGTGAACGGCCATCCCGTGATTGCGGTGCTCATGCCATTTGGTTCGCCCGCCGCCGCGGAAGGTTTTGTAGACCGAATTGAAGTGTGGCTGCAAACGCGCTATGACGGCACCTATGATTCCTTGAATATTCACTTAAGAATGATCAACTTTGCGCAAGACGACCCGGTGGACGTACTGGCTTCGGTGATGAACGGGTAGCAAGCGTATGACCTCTATCCATTGGGCGTGGGCTGCCGTGTTGGCTGAAGTCAGTTTGGCCTTCAGCCCCCTCATCCTTGACAACAGCTTACTGGCCTTACTCGGCATTTTGACCCTTCATTCAGTGGCAAGTGCCATCGTGGCGAGCAGCACCTTTTTGTTTTTGCCCCGGAGATTCAGGCAACCCCGTTTTGTCACCTGGCTACTGATGTTCAATTTTGCTTTTATTGCCCCGGTCGTCGGGGCGATCGGCATGCTCTTGCTGACACGCTTCACACTGAAAAAGAAAACGCGAAGGCTGCGCATGGCCGTACCGGTTTCTATTGCGTTGCCAGAATTTGATGTACAGACCAAAGAAATTCATCACAGTGGCAGTGGCGCTGTCCGGTCTCGGCTGGCAGTCAACGTTCCTGATGACATCAGGATGCAGTCTTTGTTGACGCTTCAAGCGGCTCCGCAAAGGGTCGCTAACCCTATTTTGGAGGATTTGTTGGGCGACGCGACAGATGATGTTCGACTGGTCGCTTTTGGCATGCTGGATGCCAAAGAAACGCAGCTGTTCACGCACATCAAGCGTGAACGCAATGCGCTGCTTGAAGATCTCTCGCTGGATCAGCGCTATGCCTGTCTGGCGCATTTGGCAGAGCTGCACTGGGAACTGGTTTATGCCGGACTGGCGCAGGGCGAGTTGTTGCGCCATATATTGAACCAGGCATTGAAGTACCTGGACGCGGCGCTGGCGCTGGACCTGCCACCCAGTTGTGGACTGGTATTTCTCAAGGGCCGAATCTTGCTGGCTCGCCATGATAGCGACGGCGCGGAGGTCCATATTAGGCATGCAATGGCGTTGGGCGAGCCGCTCATTTCGGTGTTGCCCTACTTGGCCGAAATTGCATTTAACAAGCGAGACTTCGCCTCACTTCGACTCTATATGCAGCAGCTGGTCAATTTGAATATTGCCGGTAAAAACCGTGCGCTTGCCGATATCTGGACAGGCCGCGACAACGTAAGTAACCTCAGTGACCGCCGATACCTCCCCCACATCTAAAGCGACCTACCCTCGCTCTGACAACGTCGATGTTTTGTTCCTCTTGGAGGGAACTTTTCCGTTTGTTGCAGGGGGGGTGTCGAGTTGGGTCAATCAAATCATCCGGGGTTTTCCTGAAATACGGTTTGGCGCCATCTTCTTGGGCAGTCGTGCGCAGGACTACGGGGACCTGCGCTACGCTTTGCCAGACAACTTGGTTCACTTGGAAGTGACTTATCTATTTGAAGACCGTGAGAGTCCACCGGTGATGCAAGTCAAAATGCCCGCCGACACCCTGGCCATGGTGGAGCGGGTGCACAGTCTGTTTGAGACTGATTTCAAACACCCCGATTGCCCCCATCTATTGGCCAGCCTCATGGACGAGGCAGGTCCGGACGGAAAACTGACCCACGACATGTTTTTGTACAGCAAGGCAGCGTGGGACATGATCAAAAAGACCTATCGCCGTCGAAGCACCGACCCTTCTTTTGTGGATTATTTTTGGACCATTCGAACGATCCACACGCCATTTTGGCGTTTGCGAGAAGTGGCAGTGAAGGCCCCCAAGGCGCGTATTTACCATTCCGTATCGACGGGTTATGCCGGTATTTTGGGTGTTCTGTTGAAACATCGGTACAAGCGGCCCTTCATGCTGAGCGAGCATGGGATTTACGTCAAAGAAAGAAAAATTGACCTCTACCAGGCGCAGTGGCTCAAAGACAACCGCAGCGTGTTTGAACGAGATCCCTCGCGGGTGAGTTATTTTCGGCAGTTGTGGATCCGCTTTTTTGAACACTTGGGCTATGTCACCTACCACGCTGCCGATGACATCATTGCCCTGTACGAGGCCAATCGGGAGAAGCAACTCGCTGGAGGCGCGCCACCTGAGCGCACCCTTAATATTCCAAATGGCATTGACGTGGACCGCTTTGCGCCATTGCGAACCCAAAGAGCCGTGCCGATACCGCCCGTGTTGTGCCTGATCGGTCGGGTGGTGCCCATTAAAGACATCAAAACGTTCATTCGGGCAATGCGGGCGGTTGTCAATCAAATGCCTGAGGCAGAGGCTTGGATCGCGGGCCCCGAAGATGAGGCTCCTGAATACGCAGCAGAGTGCCGCGAGTTGGTGGCCCAGCTGGATTTGGGTGACAAGGTGAAATTTTTGGGGTTTCAAAAACTCACTGATTTGCTGCCCAAGGTCGGCTTGGTGGTGTTGAGCTCCATCAGCGAGGCCTTGCCCTTGGTGATTTTGGAAGGCTATGCCGCAGGGGTGCCGACCGTGTCCACCGATGTCGGCTCGTGTCGGCAACTGGTGTTTGGCCTTCCTGGTGAGGACGCTGATATCGGCGCCTCCGGGCAAGTCGTCCGAATTGCCGACCCGCAAGCGCTTGCAAATGCTGCGGTGGCCTTGCTCAACAACCCCGTGGCGTGGCAGCAGGCCAGTGCGGCGGCCATTCTGCGGGTTGAAAAATACTATTCTCAGCCCATGATGTTCGCCCGCTACCGATCGCTTTATGACAAGAATTTCAAATGGCAGGCATAGGATTTGAGCTGCGCAAGCTCCTTAAGAAGCAAACCTATGGGGGGCTGATCCAGGCCTACGCCTTCGCAGGGGTCATCAGCTCGGGGCCTTGGGTGTTGTCCATCATTGGCATCATGTTGATTGGCCTGTTCAGCTTCGGCGCCATATCGCCTCGGACGGCGGTTGCGCAATTTCAGGTGACAGTCACCTACCTTTTCCTCATTTCGCTGGTTTTGACCGGCTTGGTGCAGCTGTCATTCACCCGGTTTGTTGCAGACCGCATTTTTGCCAAGGAAGACGATGCCATTCTGCCCAACTTTAACGGACTGATTCTGGTCGCCACTGGCCTGAGCTTGGTGCTGGCCTTGCCCTTTGTTGCTTTCATGTTTCCCCAAGAAACAGTGCTCTACCGGCTGCTCTTTGTTATGGGCCTGGCCATCATGTCTGCGATTTGGATCGCGACGGTATTTTTGACGGGTATGAAGCACTACCGCGCCATCGTGTTTATATTTTTTGTGGGTTACAGCGCCACACTGGTATTTGCCTTGTTTTTCAAGCAATGGCTGGGTATGGAGGGTCTTTTACTGGGGTTTGTCTTGGGGCATTACTTGCTGCTGATGGGCATGATTTGGTTGGTCTACCGCAACTACCACTCTGATCGCTTCATGGCGTTTGACATTTGGAAGCCCGGTGCCATGTACTTCAGCCTGATGGCCACCGGATTTCTGTTTAATTTAGGAGCTTGGGTTGACAAGCTGATGTTTTGGTATTTTCCCGGCACCGGTCAGCACGTGATTGGGCCGCTGAACGCCTCTGTCATCTATGACTTTCCGATTTTTTTGTCTTACCTTGCCGTCATCCCAGGGATGGCCATTTTTTTAGTGCGTATTGAAACGGATTTTGTAGAGTACTACGTCAAGTTTTACGACGCCGTTCGGGAGGGCGCAACGCTGGATTACATTGAACGCATGCGCAACCACATGGTTTACCACGTGCGGCGCGGTTTGTTCGATATTGCCAAGGTTCAGTTCATCACCGTGTTGATTACTTTTTCGATGGGCGGGGCGCTGTTGCAATGGCTGGGCATCTCTACCCTGTATTTGCCGCTTTTGTACATCGACGTGGTGGGTGCGTCACTGCAGGTGGTTCTGCTGGGCATTCTCAATGTGCTGTTTTATCTAGATCAGCGCCGCTCTGTGGTCTGGCTAACGGCCATACTGCCCGTGCTGAATATTCTTTTGACGGGCGCGTCACTGTGGCTGGGTCCGTCGTGGTTTGGCTATGGGTTCGCGCTGGCCATGCTGTGCACGGTTTTGTTGGGCATCTCAATTCTGACTCGCAAACTGGAGGTTCTGGAATACGAAACCTTCATGCTTCAATAACCCGCTGGGTTACGGCCCGAAGCGCAGTACACCATAAACATTAGCTTGGTTTTTTAAGGAAGAGGCGTTTCTGCTGCGCTGTGAAAGGCTGCGACGCCGATCGGTACTCCGTCAATGCGAGAGGAGAGTTTGACCAACATTCTTTGGGTGCGGTCCGTTGCCATTGAGGCCGATTCATTCAGGACGCGGCGGGCACCGTCAAAGCGTTTAGACCAATAACTGACAGCCAAACTTTCGACCCGTACCTCAGCACCCGGCTTGGGTGAATGAATGAATTTGCCATCGCCCACATAAATGCCCACGTGGCTGAAGGCGCGGCGCATCGTGTTGAAAAACACCAAATCACCGGGTTGCAACTCCGCACGCGTCACCTTGTCGGTTGAGGCCGCTTGTTGGTCAGCACGGCGGGGCAACACCAGCCCCAGCGTTTGTTCATAAACCGCTTTGACAAACCCGCTGCAGTCAAACCCGATTTCGGCCGACTCGCCCCCACGCCGGTAGGGAACCCCAATGAAACCCAACGAGGTTGAGACCAAATTGGACGCCTTTTCACTTACTGAATGGCGAACCTGGTCTATTCGTTCCATCACACTCTTGTCATTCACAGAGAGAAGGGATTCATCATTTGAAAGCGAGGGTGCTGCGTGAGCACTGACAGCAATCAACAAGGCGGCAAGAGTGACAGAAATTCGCATGGGCGCAAGGATACTTGCAGTTCAAAATCACTGTCAAGCATTATTCGTGCTTCTTGTATGACGTAAGTCATTGATTTAATTGAAATTTAGGCACTTGTCGTATGGACCCACTGGTTTCTGTGTCTCGCCATCGGGCTTTCTGTCGATTTGGCCTCCAGTTAACGTAGCCCATAACCAAGGGCGCAGCAAATCACGCCACCCGCCTATTGCCCACGTGATGACGTCGTTGGCATCGCATTCCGAATATCATCAGTAAGAAATCGGCCTGTAGCCCTTGCTGGCATTGCGCAAGTAGCTATTTATTTGATAGCATTCATTAGGTTTCTGTTAATTGAACCTTCTAACCTATGGTGGGTGGTCTCAAGCGGTGAGCGCCCAGCAAGACGACAGGGAGCGGGTCCCGAGGTGCACCTCACTGTGAACCTTGATGATTAGTTGGCTGGGCGCGCTTTGTTTACCCGGATGATTAACCGGTTCTTTGCGCGATGTCATTGAGGGCGCTGGCGAGATACCCACAAGGACTTGATGCCTTGCTCGTCTTGTCATGCCTTCAGGCTTGGGAACAATCCTTAGGCTGCCAATTACAGGACCTGGGTTCTAATCAGGGACCGCCCAAATGGGATTTACCTCTCCAGAAAGATTGTTATGTTGCTCGATGTTGCCGAATCTCAACTCGTTCTTGTGGACTACCAAGAGCGCCTGATGCCTGCCATTTTTGAAGGTTCGTCGGCCTTGGCCAATGCGGTGCGCTTGGCCCAGATTGCCCGTTTGATGGCTGTGCCAGTATGGGGGACGGAACAAAACCCTTCAAAATTGGGGCCTAACGCGGCAGATTTGAAGGCCTTGTGCCAAAACACCCTGAGCAAGATGCACTTCAGTGGAGTCGAAGAAGGTTTGGGGGAATGGCTGCGTCCTCCCGTCAAACCTGTTTCAGGTAACGCGCGCAGCCTCCCCAAACACTTGCAGAAGCCTGCACACAGTGGCGACGAGCGCGGCATGATCGTGATTGCGGGCTGCGAGGCCCACGTCTGCTTGCTGCAAACGGCGTTGGACCTGCTGGAAGATGAGTTTGATGTTTGGGTCGTTACCGACGCCTGCAGCTCTCGCACGGAACGTAATCGCGATGCTGCGTTTGATCGGCTCGCCGGCGCAGGTGCCGAATTGGTAACGACTGAAATGGTGGCTTTTGAGTGGTTGCGTACCGCTGAGCACGAAGCGTTCAAGGCCGTGCTGCCTTTGATTAAATAGGCTCAGCGCGAGGCTGTCATTGAGTGAAAGGCCATACGCCTGGCGGGGCAGTTTGAACTTGTCATTTTTAATCCTTTGCGGACACCGACTTAAAAGTCAGCCTGCTGCAAGTTGCTTGCTCATAATTATGAATTAAGTTCATTGACTCGACCGGAGACAAAAAATGACAAGTTATGCAGATTTCCACCGCGACTCACTCGTCAACCGCGATGCCTTTTGGGCGCAACAGGCCGAATTGGTCGATTGGCAAACGCCACCGCAGCAAATTTGTGACTACAGCAATCCCCCCTTTGCCAAATGGTTTGTCGGTGGCACCACTAATCTTTGCCACAACGCGGTGGATCGGCATCTCACAGAGAGGGCGGAGCAAGCGGCCTTGATTTTTGTATCCACCGAAACCAACGAAGAGCGGGTGTACTCGTTTCGTGAATTGCACGCCGAAGTGCAACGCATGGCTGCAGCGCTCAAGGAGCTGGGCGTGGGCAAGGGTGATCGGGTGTTGATCTACATGCCCATGATTGCGGAGGCCGCTTTCGCCATGCTGGCTTGCACCCGCATCGGTGCCATTCATTCCGTGGTGTTCGGCGGTTTTGCATCGGGTTCGTTGGCGTCTCGCATTGAAGACGCGTCGCCCAAGGTGATCATCAGTGCGGACGCGGGGTCTCGCGGTGGCAAGGCAGTGGCTTACAAGCCCTTGTTAGACGAGGCCATTCGCCTGTCGAGCCACAAGCCTGATGCGGTTCTGCTGGTGGACCGTGACTTGGTTGCCATGGCGCTGGTGGCAGGCCGTGACCACCTCTGGCATGAATTGCGCGAGAAGCACATGAATTCGGTGGTGGACTGCGAGTGGGTGGAGGCGACCCACCCCAGTTACACGCTTTACACCTCAGGCACGACGGGGAAACCCAAAGGGGTGCAGCGCGACACCGGAGGTTATGCGGTGGCATTGGCCGCGAGCATGAAGCATATCTATGGCGGCAACGCAGGGGAAACCTATTTTTCTACCAGCGACATTGGCTGGGTGGTAGGACATAGCTATATTATTTATGGCCCGCTCATTGCGGGCATGGCGACCATCATGTATGAGGGTCTGCCCACACGTCCTGATGGGGGCATTTGGTGGAGCTTGGTTGAGAAATACAAGGTCACTGTCATGTTCAGTGCGCCGACGGCCGTACGGGTACTTAAAAAGCAAGATCCTGCGCTGCTGACTAAATACGACCTCTCAAGCCTGCGCGCCCTGTTCCTCGCCGGCGAACCCTTGGATGAGCCCACAGCACAGTGGATCAGTCAGGGCTTGGGCAAGCCCATCATCGACAACTACTGGCAGACTGAGACGGGTTGGCCCATCCTCTCGCTGTGCAACGGCGTTGAGCAGGCCAAATCCAAATTTGGGTCACCTGGCAAAGCCGTTTATGGCTATGACGTGAAGCTGATTGATGATCAAACCGGCCAAGAGTTGACCGAGCCTAATCAAAAAGGTGTTGTGGCCATTGAAGGGCCACTGCCGCCCGGCTGTTTGCAGACCATTTGGCGGGATGACGAGCGCTTCGTGAAAACCTATTGGTCGAGCGTGCCTGGTCGCATGATTTACAGCACCTTTGACTGGGGCATTCGCGACGCAGACGGCTATTTCTTCATTCTGGGTCGCACCGACGACGTGATTAATGTGGCGGGTCATCGGCTAGGGACCCGCGAAATCGAGGAAAGTATTTCCGCTCACCCCAACATTGCCGAGGTGGCGGTGGTAGGTGTGGCTGATCAGCTCAAGGGGCAAGTCGCGATGGCCTTTGCGGTCGTCAAAGATGCCAGCGTGCTGGTGGATGAGGCGGCTTGTCTCAAGCTGGAAGGTGAGATCATGAAAATGGTGGACAAAGACCTCGGTGCTGTCGCGCGCCCGGCCCGGGTCCGCTTCGTGACGACCTTGCCTAAAACCCGCAGTGGCAAGTTGTTGCGTCGCGCGGTGCAGGCGGTTTGCGAGGGCCGTGACCCGGGTGATTTAACCACCATGGACGACCCCGCTGCCTTGCAGCAAATCAAGGATTTGATCGCCCCTTGAGCGCTCTTTCGGGGCGTTGTTCAGAGTGCCACTGTGAATGGTGGCACAATTCACGTCGTTACTAGGCCCTTCCATCGCCACTGTCGCATCCGCTAAACGGTCAAGCCGTGACGCGGGAGGTTAATCAACAAGCAGCTTTAACCAGCTTATGTTTCCTTCAGGGAAACGGAGGTCAGCGGAAAATGAGTGAGACATCGCCCCCAGCGGCAAACCCGACACCGTCGGTAAATCAAGCCTATCAGGCCAATACCTATTTGTTTGGTGGCAACGCCCCGTATGTCGAAGAGATGTACGAAAACTATTTGGTCAACCCCGGCAGCGTGCCAGACTCCTGGCGTGATTATTTTGACGCTTTGCAGCACGTGCCGGCGGTTGACGGCAGCAACACCCGCGACGTCGCCCACCAACCCGTCATTAATGCTTTTGCCGAGCGCGCCAAGCAAGGCACCGCAACCGTGGTCATGGTGGCGGGTGCCGACACTGAGATGGGCCGCAAACGCGTGTCCGTGCAGCAACTTATTGCGGCCTACCGCAATATTGGCGCGCGTTGGGCTGACTTGGACCCTCTGAAACGCATTGAGCGCGCCAATATTCCCGAACTGCAACTCTCGTTCTACGGGTTCAGTGACGCTGACCAAGAAGCTGTGTTCAACACAAGCAACACCTTCTTTGGCCGCGAAACCATGACCTTGCGAGAGCTGATGAACGCCTTGCATGAGACTTATTGCGGCACCATCGGCGCAGAATACATGTACATGACCGACCAGAGCCAAAAGCGCTGGTGGCAACAAAAGCTGGAAAGCGTTCGCAGTAACGCCAATTTCACGGCGGAAAAGAAGCGGCATATCTTGGATCGTTTGACGGCCGCAGAAGGCTTGGAGCGATTTCTGCACACCAAGTACGTGGGCCAGAAGCGATTTTCGCTGGAGGGGGGAGAGAGTTTCATCGCCTGTATGGATGAGTTGATCCAGGCGGGCGGTTCGGTTGGAATTCAAGAAATAGTGATTGGCATGGCTCACCGAGGCCGTCTTAATGTGCTGGTGAATTCGTTGGGCAAAATGCCGGCTGATTTGTTTGCTGAGTTTGATCACACTGCCCCAGAAGACTTACCAAGCGGTGACGTCAAGTACCACCAAGGTTTCAGCTCAGACGTCTCGACCCCTGGCGGCCCGGTTCACCTGACCTTGGCTTTTAACCCTTCTCACCTTGAAATTGTGAACCCGGTGGTAGAGGGTTCTGTTCGGGCGCGTATGGACCGCCGTGGCGACCCGTTGGGCAAACAGGTCTTGCCTGTTTTGGTTCACGGTGACGCGGCATTTGCGGGTCAAGGTGTGGTCATGGAGACCTTGGCGTTGGCTGAGACGCGTGGCTACACCACGGGTGGTACGGTGCACATTGTGATCAACAACCAAATTGGCTTCACCACCAGCGATCCCCGCGACAGCCGGTCGACGCTGTACTGCTCGGATGTAGTCAAGATGATTGAAGCACCGGTGCTGCACGTCAATGGTGATGACCCTGAGGCGGTGGTTCTGGCCACTAAATTGGCACTGGACTACCGCATGGAGTTCCGCAAGGACGTGGTGGTTGACATCATCTGCTTCCGCAAACTGGGTCACAACGAGCAAGACACGCCCGCGTTGACGCAGCCGCTGATGTACAAAAAAATTGCGCAACACCCGGGAACCCGAAAGCTGTATGCCGACAAGCTGGCAACACAGGGTTTTGGAGACACCTTGGGTGACGATATGGTGAAGGCTACTCGTGCTGCGCTGGACGCGGGCAAGAACACCTTTGATCCTGTGTTGACCAATTTCAAGAGTAAGTACGCCGTCGATTGGCTTCCTTATCTCAACAAGAAGTGGACCGATGCGGGCGACACCGCTATTCCGATGGCGGAATGGAAACGCTTGGCAGAAAGGCTCACAACCGTTCCTGACACGATCACTCCGCATCAGTTGGTGAAAAAAGTGTATGCCGATCGCGCCGCCATGGGACGTGGAGAAATCGCGGTGGATTGGGGCATGGGCGAGCACATGGCGTTTGCCTCGTTGGTGGCCAGCGGTTACCCGGTTCGCTTGAGCGGTGAGGACTGCGGACGTGGAACGTTCACCCACCGGCATGCCGTGATTCACGATCAGAATCGTGAAAAAGTGGATGAGGGAACCTATATCCCTCTGCAAAACGTCGCCGACGGCCAGGCACCCTTTGTGGTCATCGATTCGATCCTGTCGGAAGAGGCTGTATTGGCGTTTGAGTACGGCTACGCCTCCAATGACCCCAACACGTTGGTAATCTGGGAAGCTCAGTTTGGTGACTTTGTGAACGGCGCTCAAGTGGTCATTGACCAATTTATTGCGTCTGGCGAGGTGAAATGGGGCCGTGTCAATGGCATCACGCTGATGTTGCCGCACGGCTATGAAGGCCAAGGCCCAGAGCACAGTTCTGCACGCCTGGAGCGTTTCATGCAGTTGAGTGCGGATACCAACATGCAGGTGGTCCAGCCCACCACAGCCAGCCAAATTTTCCATATCTTGCGCCGTCAGATGGTTCGCAATTTGCGCAAACCGCTCATTATTTTGACGCCTAAGTCGCTGTTGAGGAACAAGGACGCAGCCTCGCCTATTTCTGAGTTCACCAAGGGCTGTTTCCAGACCGTCATTCCGGAGCAAAAGGAGTTGAACGCTGAGAAGGTCAAGCGCGTGGTCGCCTGCTCGGGCAAGGTTTACTATGATTTGGTTAAAAAACGCGAAGAAAAGGGCACCGATGACGTGGTTCTTCTGCGCGTGGAGCAGTTGTACCCGTTCCCGCACAAGGCTTTTGCCGCTGAACTTAAGAAGTACCCAAATGTCACCGATTTGGTGTGGTGCCAAGACGAACCTCAAAACCAGGGGGCTTGGTTCTTTGTGCAGCATTACATTCACGAGAACATGGTCGAAGGGCAAAAGTTGGGGTATGCCGGTCGCGCGGCGTCGGCCTCTCCCGCAGTTGGTTATTCGCACTTGCATCAAGAACAGCAAAAAATGCTGGTCGAAGCTGCGTTTTCCAAGCTCAAAGGCTTTGTGCTGACCAAATAGGCGGGCTTTGCGCTAATCCTGCTGCCAAGAACCGACGCAAGCGCCGGTTCTTGGCTCGATCCCAACTCCCAAGTGAAAGAATTGTTATGTCAATCGTAGAAGTCAAAGTTCCCCAGCTCTCTGAATCGGTGGCTGAAGCCACCATGCTGCAATGGAAGAAGAAGGTGGGCGACACCGTTGAGATGGATGAAATCCTGATCGAAATTGAAACTGACAAAGTGGTGCTTGAAGTGCCAGCACCTGCCGCCGGTGTCCTGTCAGAACTGTTGATGCCTGACGGCAGCACTGTCGCCGCTGAGCAGTTGATTGCCCGCATTGACACCGATGGCAAGGTCGCAGCCCCAAGTGCAGCGCCAGCTCAAGCAGCTCCCGCGGCAGCGACAGCCAGTGTGCCAACCACCCCAGCAGCATCCAACAGCATGGCGGGTGTTGCGATGCCAGCAGCGGCCAAACTGATGGCGGACAACCAATTGGCGGCGGGGTCGGTCACCGGCACAGGTAAAGATGGTCGTGTGACCAAGGGTGACGTTTTGGCGTCTGTATCTGCTCCTAAAATTGTAGCTGCTACTGCAGTTCCAGCAAGGGCTACAGCCACTTTATTGCCTCAAGTAACCATGCCGGCTATGGCGCTGGGTGATCGTCCAGAACAGCGTGTGCCAATGAGTCGTTTACGCGCTCGCGTGGCTGAGCGTCTCTTGCAGTCCCAGTCAACAAACGCGATTTTGACCACGTTTAACGAGGTCAATATGGCGCCCGTCATGGACATGCGCAAGCGTTTCCAAGAAAAATTTGAAAAAGAGCATGGCGTCAAAATTGGCTTCATGAGTTTCTTTGTCAAGGCAGCTGTGCACGCCTTGAAGAAGTACCCCGTGCTGAATGCCTCGGTCGATGGCAATGACATCGTCTATCACGGCTATTTTGATATTGGCATCGCGGTGGGTTCGCCACGCGGGTTGGTGGTGCCAATCTTGCGCAACGCGGATCAAATGTCTTTTGCCGACATTGAGAAGAAGATAGCCGAGTTTGGTGCGAAGGCGCGCGAAGGCAAGATGAGCATGGAAGATATGACGGGCGGCACGTTCTCGATCAGCAATGGCGGCACGTTTGGATCCATGCTGTCAACCCCTATCATCAATCCGCCCCAGTCGGCGATTCTGGGTGTGCACGCCACCAAAGATCGCGCTGTCGTGGAAAACGGCCAAGTGGTTGTTCGCCCCATCAATTACTTGGCGATGAGCTATGACCACCGCATCATTGATGGCCGTGAAGCGGTGCTGGGATTGGTCGCGATGAAAGAGGCGCTGGAAGATCCTGCCCGCCTGTTATTTAACATTTAAGCCACGATCAATCTGGCTAACCCACCCGTTGGGGCGGACAGGCGGTCCGTCCGGCCGGTGGGTTTTTTCAACTGTAAGATTGGAGTTTTCATGAGCAAGCAATTTGATGTGATCGTTGTTGGGGGCGGTCCGGGAGGCTACATTGCCGCTATTCGTGCGGCCCAACTCGGAATGAGTGTGGCCTGTATTGACGAATGGAAGAATGAAAAAGGGGGACCGGCCCCGGGCGGGACTTGCACCAACGTGGGTTGTATTCCCAGCAAAGCATTGCTGCAGTCGTCAGAGCACTTTGACCATGCCAACCACCACTTCGCTGACCACGGGATCTCCGTCAAGGGCGTCAGCATGGATGTTGCCAAAATGGTGGCTCGCAAGGACACGGTTGTCAAACAGAACAACGACGGCATTCTTTACCTGCTCAAGAAGAACAAGGTCAGTTTTTTCCATGGCCGCGGTTCTTTTGTGAAGGCGGTTGAGGGTGGTTATGAGCTCAACGTGGCTGGTGCGGCGCAAGAGTCTTTGATCGGCAAGCAAATCATTATTGCCACGGGTTCCAACGCGCGGGCGTTGCCGGGAACGCCGTTCGACGAGGAAAAGATTTTGTCCAACGACGGGGCTTTGCGCCTAGGCGATGTGCCAAAAAAACTGGGACTTATTGGCTCTGGCGTCATTGGTTTGGAGATGGGCTCGGTCTGGCGTCGCCTTGGTTCTGACGTGACGATTCTTGAAGGATTGCCCACATTTTTAGGTGCCGTTGACGAGCAAATCGCCAAAGAAGCCCACAAAGCGTTTGTGAAGCAAGGCCTGAAGATTGAATTGGGTGTCAAAGTCGGTGAAATCAAAACTGGCAAGAAAAGTGTCAGCGTTGCGTGGACCAATGCCAAAGGCGAAGCCAAGACCTTGGAGGTGGATAAGCTCATCATCTCCATTGGGCGTGTCCCCAACACGATCGGGTTGAATACAGAAAGCGTTGGCTTGCAGCTCGATGAGCGGGGTGCGATTGTTGTGGACGAACAGTGCCGAACGAATCTCAAAAATGTTTGGGCAGTGGGGGACGTGGTTCGCGGCCCCATGTTGGCACACAAGGCAGAGGAGGAGGGCGTGGCCGTGGCGGAGCGGATTGCCGGTCAGCATGGCCATGTCAACTTCAACACCATCCCGTGGGTCATCTACACCAGTCCAGAAATTGCCTGGGTTGGTCAGACTGAGCAGCAGCTCAAGGCGGCGGGTCGCGCCTACAAAGCAGGAACCTTCCCATTTTTGGCCAACGGTCGTGCCCGAGCCCTGGGTGACACCACGGGCATGGTGAAGATGCTGGCCGACGCCACCACTGACGAAATTCTGGGTGTTCACATCGTCGGACCGATGGCCAGCGAGTTGATTGCTGAGTGTGTTGTGGCGATGGAATTTAGAGCGAGTAGTGAAGACCTTGCCCGCATCTGCCACGCCCATCCCTCGTTGAGTGAGGCCACGAAAGAGGCTGCACTCGCGGTTGACAAGCGAACCCTGAACTTTTAAAACAGTTGTGGCGGGGTGACCCGCCACAAGCACTTTGAATGACCGTTACCGAGATCTATCAAACCGAACTGGCTGCGAAGGGCTACGTCAGTGACCCTGCCCAGTTGCGTGCCATTGTTGCGCTTGAGCGCTGTGCCAATGAATGGGCTGCTTTTAAGAAAAAGCGGTCCAGTCCTTTACGTAAACTGCTTCACCGTCCTGACATCCCCCGCGGTGTGTATATGCACGGCGGTGTGGGGCGGGGCAAAAGCTTTCTTATGGACTGCTTTTACAACGCAGTTCCTCTCAAGCGCAAAACGCGGCTGCACTTTCACGAGTTCATGCGCGAGGTACATCGGGAGTTAACGGTCTTGAAAGGCAGTGCAGATCCGTTGGAGATACTCGCCAAACGCATCGCCAAAAAGTACCGTCTCATTTGTTTTGATGAGTTTCACGTCGCAGACATTACCGATGCCATGATCCTGTACCGCCTGCTTGCAGGGCTGTTCGAGCAAGGCGTGGGGTTTGTGACAACCTCCAATTTCAAGCCGGATGACCTCTATCCCAATGGTATGCACCGCGATCGGATCCTGCCAGCGATTCAATTGCTGAATGCGAATCTGGAAGTGATCAATGTTGACAACGGGGTGGATTACCGGGGTCAAACACTCCAGCAATTGAATCTTTACCATATGCCGTTGGGCCCTGAGGCCGATGCCGAGTTGAGCAAAGCTTTTGATCAATTGGCGGAAACGCATAATGAAGAGTCAATCCTGCACATTGAATCTCGAGAAATTCCAGCTCGACGCAAGGCGGGTGGTGTGGTTTGGTTTGACTTTAAGACGCTATGCGGTGGGCCACGTTCCCAAAACGACTATCTGGAAATCGCGAGCCAGTTTCATACGGTGCTGCTGAGCGACGTTCCTCAAATGCCCATGAGAATGTCCTCCGAAGCCCGGCGGTTTACATGGTTGGTTGATGTACTTTATGACCGACGGGTCAAGTTGATGGTGTCAGCAGAAGTTCCCGCCGAAGCACTGTACACAGAAGGTCCGCTGGCGCATGAGTTTCCCAGAACAGTGTCCCGTTTAAACGAAATGCAATCTAAAGAATTCTTGGCTCTGGAGCGAAGGCTGGTGGATACGCGTCTGACCTGAAATGTGAGCAACGCACGTTCACTCAATCCTAAAACGTTACATCATTGACCCATTGACAGGGGGCGTGTCAATGGTGAGAAGATCAACGCGAACGATTCCCCCGAGCTCTCGGGTCAGGGCGCGAGGTCAAGAGGTTCCAACTTGACAATGACCAAAGAGAGGTTGTCTCCGGTGCCGCGCGCCCGCACTCTGGCTTTCTCTATCAAGAATTCGCTTGCTTCCCTGGCAGACAGAGTCGTGAGCACTGAGCCAATTTCTGCCGTTGTGAAATAGTGCCAGACACCGTCACTGCACGCCATCAAAGTGTCGCCAGCTTGAACCTCTGAAATGCAATGAAAATCGACAACGGGGTCGCTCTCGGTACCTAGGCAACCCATCAAAATATTGGATTGGGGGTGGGAGTTGGCTTGCTCTTCCGTCAGTTCGCCACGAGTAACCAAAGCCTGGACGTAAGAATGATCGAGGGTGCGTTTGATGAATCTATCGCCTCGAAAATGATAAATTCTTGAGTCTCCCGCGTGAGCCCAGTGACAATCGCCAGCGGCGTTAATAAGGAATGCCGCTACCGTACTGTGGGGTTCCTCCTCTGACGAAATAGCGGTTAGCTTAATTACGGTGTGCGCTTCTTGTATCAGCTGCATCAGGGTTTCATCGGAGTCATCGCGCTCAGGGTCATAGCGCTCGAATAACTGCCGTGCAGTCATCATGACTTGGTCTGACGCTTTTCTGCCGCCGCTTCGTCCTCCCATGCCATCGGCCAAAATAGCGAGGATACAGCCACTGACCCTCGCATGACTTAAAAGAAGAACTTGGTCCTGCTGATAATCCCGGTCACCTTTATGGATGCCGGTTGACGCGCTGAGCCTGTAACTCTTAGCCATTGTTTGGGGCTGTAATGAAGGAAGCGCGTAACGACCGTTTCAATGTCCTTACCAAACTTTCCACCAAGGGTCTGAGCTTTCCTTGAACCCTCGTGTGATGTAGTCCGAGCTTGGGTAGTTTGAAGTCAGCACGCGCTTTGTATCATCTCGGAGTTGGTTCATGCCTAACGCATCGTAGGACTGCATCAAAATGTACAGCGCTTCTTCGACAGCAGGAACGCCTTGGTAGTCGGCCAACGCGATTTGTGCGCGGTTGATCGCGGCCACATAGGCGCCACGCGTAAAGTAGTAGCGCGCCACATGCACTTCATATTCGGCCAGTGAGTTCACAATATGCGTCATGCGTTGGCTCGCATCAGGGGCGTAGCGTGAATCGGGGAATCGGGATACCAGCTCTTTAAAGGCCGCAAATGACTCTTTGGCTGCTTTTTGATCACGCTCGGACAGATCCTGTCGCGTCACCACTGAGAACATACCCAAATCGTCGTTGAAATTGATGATGCCTTTTAGATACAGCGCGTAGTCAATTGCAGGACTGGCGGGATGCAGTTTGAGAAATCGATCCAAAGTGGCCAAAGCTTGTGCAGGCTCGCCCGCTTTGAAGTTGGCGTAAGCCTTGTCGAGCTGCGCTTGTTGAGCGAGCGGCGTGCCTGCAGCCCGACCTTCGAGCTTTTCAAAAAGTGAAACCGCTTTGTCGTAAGCGCCCGAGCTAAGTTCATCTTTCGCCTCTGCATAAATCTTATTGGGACTCCAGCCCGCTGTTTTGTCTTCCACCGTGGACGAGCAGCTGGCGATTAGCAACGCACTGCCTGCAAGTGCCCAGGTGCATACAACGGATAATTTAGCTCTCAGCATGTAGGACTACTTTCGTGAACAATAGCGACAGAATTATATCGACCGCCCCCGACCCAGACCATCTGGACGACGCCACTGAGATGGAGGCGGAGTTTGAGCTTCGGCGCTTGACTATTTCTGCAGAGTTCCATGCGCAGCGGTTGGACCGTGCGTTGGCGGAACTGATCCCTGAGTTTTCGCGCAGTTACCTACAACAACTCATTGACCTGTCAGGCGTGACGATCAATGGCGTCGTTCTGCGCAAGGCGTCGGTGCGAGTGAAGGCCGGAGACGTCGCTTGTGTCGAGTTGCGGCCAACGCCGCAAAGTCAGGCTTTCAAACCAGAGGTGATGCGTCTTGATGTTGTTTATGAAGACGATCACTTGTTGGTTATTAACAAACCAGCGGGTTTGGTGGTTCATCCCGCACCTGGTAACTGGAGCGGGACACTGCTCAACGGCCTCTTGGCCAACGACCCCAAAGCGATGCTTTTGCCCAGGGCCGGCATCGTCCACCGTCTTGACAAAGATACCAGTGGCTTAATGGTTGTTGCTCGCACCCGGTCCGCGATGGACGCGCTGGTCCACATGATTGCTGCGCGTGACGTGAGCCGCCAATATTTGGCCCTGTGTCAGTGCTCCTGGACGGGTGATCCGAATCGGGAGGTTGACGCACCCGTCGGAAGAGATCCACGAAACAGACTGAGAATGGCGGTCGTTGATTTAGAAAAGCATTCGGGAAAGCAAGCGAGAACCTCTGTCGACTTGCTCGGCTCCTGTGATGGATACAGCCTCGTTCGCTGCACTCTCCACACGGGAAGAACACACCAGATTCGTGTTCACATGGCCCATCTTGGGTATCCGCTTGTTGGCGATGAGACCTACGGAGGTGTCAAAAGGGCGGGTATGGCACGCCAGGCACTTCACGCTTTCCGGCTTGCTTTCACGCATCCCGTGACCGCAGAGTCGATGCAATTTGAGTCCGGCCCGCCGCTTGATTTCTGTCAGGCCTTAGATTTATTGGGACTTCGTTATAATTGAGATCAAATGCACAGGCGATGACCAAGTCTTGCTCCACGCGATTTGCGCCATAGATTATTAAAATCTCTCTTCTGCGCCTCCTTTCCGTTCCCGTCGTTATGCTTGTTTTTGCATCACTTTGGTGCCACTGTTGGAATTGAAAGACCATGAATTCGACGGATGCAAAACGTATCCTTGAAACCGCTTTGGTTTGCTCCCCGCAAGCCCTTCAATTGCGGGATATGAGAGTCCTGCTGGACGACACCGTTGGAACCGATTCCATTAAGTCGCTCCTCTACGAGCTTCAGTGCGATTGGATGGGACGAGGTGTTGAGTTAGTTACTGTTGCAAGTGGTTGGCGTTTTCAAAGTAGGCCGGAGATGAGGGTTTACCTCGATCGGCTGTATCCAGAGAAGCCACCTCGCTACACCCGCGCGACCTTAGAAACGCTGGCAATCATTGCCTATCGGCAGCCTGTGACTCGGGGAGATATTGAAGAGATTAGAGGGGTGACGGTGAATTCACTGTTGCTCAAGCAGTTAGAGGATAGGGGCTGGGTCGAGTCCATCGGGTACCGAGATGTGGTGGGGCGTCCCACACTTTTTGCCACTACCAAGCAATTTCTTGACGATTTAGGGCTAGACGCGTTGAATCAGTTGCCTTTGCTTGAGTTTCCGTCGCAGCAGACTGAGTTTCTAGCGCGGGCAGGAGTCGGTTCTGACGGCGATCCAACGCTCATCGATATCAAAGAAGAGCATGGACCCCAAAATGTCATTCTTGAGCAGGTTATGGAGAGTGACGAACAATGACTAGGGTCAGACCCATTGACGGTGTAGAAAATAGTATTAAACGGGAAGCAATCATGAGTGAAAACACCATGGGAAAAAGTGATGAATCCGGCCAGCGAGTGAATCCTGAAGTCGTCAACGATGTTCAGCCCGTCCAGCCCGTTCAGGCGCAAGGGTGCTCTGCAGACAAAGGCAACCGGTTTGCAGATGTCATTTCGGGTCAATTTGACGAAGATGAAAATGCAGCCGACGTAGCGCCTTTGAAACGGGTGCTGCAGCCCCAAGCCGAGTCACCCAAACTCCACAAAGTTCTAGCGCAGTCCGGCATGGGTTCGCGCCTTGAGATGGAGCAGCTGATCATGGAGGGGCGAATTACGGTCAACAATGAACCTGCCCATGTGGGTCAACGAATTCAATTTGGCGACCATATCAAAGTTAATGGAAAGCCAATTCGTTTTCGCATTGATCCGCCACCCGCACGTGTGATCGCATACCACAAACCGGCGGGCGAGGTGGTAACTCACGACGATCCACAGAATCGACCCACCGTTTTCAGGCGTCTTCCGAAGTTGTACCAAGGGAAATGGCAGTCTGTGGGGCGCCTTGATCTCAACACCGAAGGATTGTTACTGTTTACCAGCTCTGGTGAATTAGCCAACAATTTAATGCACCCCCGATTTGGATTGGAGCGGGAATATGCAGTGAGGGTTCTTGGTGCGCTGAACAAAGAGGAGAAACAGAAACTACTGGCTGGGGTGACACTCGACGACGGCATGGCCCAGTTTGGCTCAATCGAAGAGGGAGGAGGGGAGGGCGCCAATTGTTGGTACCGTGTCACTATTTCCGAGGGTAGAAACCGGGAGGTTCGACGGATGTTTGAAGCGGTGGGTCACGCCGTGAGTCGGTTGATTCGAATTCGCTACGGTGCCATGGTTCTGCCTAAGGGTTTGAAGCGCGGCGCTTGGATGGAACTCGACGAAGGTGATATTCAGGGCCTTGTGAAGGTGGCTGGCGTCCTTAAACCGCCTCTGTCCGATGGTCCCGTTGGACGCAATTCTCGAGGTGATTCTTCGGCTCGCCGTCGAGGGGTGAGAGGCAGCGGGCCGCGCAGCTCTGGGAGTGGTTTGCGAAGCGCGGGTGAAACAGGCACTACTCGAGGTTCTCAAGCGAGTGGTGATCGAAGTCGGGGTGGCCGACCTGCGTCGTCTGGCGGACAAACCGGAGCCTCCAATCAGCCAGACCCAATGAAAACGGCCTTTGGCTATATTGGCGCTGATAGCTTTACCAAGCAGCGAAATAATCAGCCGTCTGGTGGTGGAAAAGGTGGATCACGCAGGGGCGGTCGAAGCGGAAACTAGACCCATGATAGGAATGCAAATTCACGGTATTGCAGATCGGCAATGATTTGTCGTTAAACTTGCAGGCTTTGCCCACTGGGTGAAAATATTTATTGTTGATTAGGAAAAAAATATGACTATCGAACGCACTCTCTCAATCATCAAGCCCGACGCTGTTGCCAAAAACGTCATCGGTCAAATTTATGCACGTTTTGAAGCCGCCGGTTTGAAGGTGATTGCTGCCCGCATGGCTCACCTCTCACGTGGCGAGGCTGAGGCTTTTTATGGCGTGCACAAAGAGCGTCCTTTCTTCAAAGATCTGGTCGATTTCATGATTTCGGGTCCCGTCATGATTCAAGCACTGGAAGGTGATAACGCTATCCTGAAAAACCGCGATTTGATGGGTGCAACTGATCCCAAAAAAGCAGCAGCAGGAACCATCCGTGCTGACTTCGCTGATAGCATTGATGCGAATGCGGTTCACGGTTCTGACGCCACTGAAACTGCCGCTGCAGAAATCGCGTTCTTCTTTGCTGGCATGAACGTTTACGGTAAGTAAAGTTTAATGACGGTCAACCTGCTCGATTACGACCTCGAGGGTTTGACCCTTTATTGCGAGCGGCTGGGTGAGAAGCGATTTCGCGCCACTCAGTTGTTTCGCTGGATTCATCAACGAGGTGCGTCCAATTTTCAAGATATGAGCGATTTAGCTCGTTCCCTGCGTGAGAAGTTAAGTGCTACGGCACAGGTCAAACCTCTGGACATTTTGTCACAGCACATATCGGCTGACGGCACCATCAAGTGGCTCTTTGACGTCGGTCACGGCGATGCGGTAGAAGCCGTTTTTATTCCTGAGAAAGACCGGGGAACTTTGTGTATATCGTCGCAAGCTGGCTGTGCGGTGGGGTGTCGGTTTTGCTCAACTGGGCATCAAGGATTTAGCCGAAATTTGCGCGCCGGTGAAATTATTTCTCAACTTTGGTTTGCAGAACATTTTTTGCGATCTCACTTGAAGCGCAGTGATCGTGTTGTTTCAAATGTCGTGATGATGGGGATGGGTGAGCCGCTTCAGAATTACTCGGAGTTGGTTCCCGCGCTTCGCGTGATGTTGGATGATCATGCCTATGGTCTGTCGAGACGACGAGTGACGGTATCAACTTCAGGTGTCGTGCCGATGATGGACCGATTGGCTCAAGATTGTCCGGTGGCCTTGGCGGTGTCCCTGCATGCACCCAATGACGAATTGCGTAGCAACTTGGTTCCCTTGAACCGAAAATACCCGATTGAAGAATTGCTTGCAGCATGCAATCGGTACTTGGCGCATGCGCCGAGAGATTTCATCACCTTTGAATATTGCATGTTAGATGGTGTGAATGATCAGGTTGAGCATGCCAATCAACTGGTTGATTTAGTGCGTCAACACGAGAACGGTGGAGTTTGGTGTAAGTTCAACCTCATTCCTTTTAATCCTTTTCCAGCGTCCGGCCTTCTCCGTTCTCCTGCTGCGCAGGTGAGTCTATTCGCGAAAATATTGTCTGATGCTGGTATCGTCACGACCGTTCGTAAGACCCGGGGAGATGATATTGACGCTGCCTGTGGGCAATTGGCGGGCGATGTCAAAGATCGAACCGGCGTGCAATCCAGAATGGCGCGCCAGCGCACCATCATGCTGACGCAGGTGTCGTCATCAATAAAATTCAACACGGAGACGTAAAGTATGGCAACAAGCCTATCCGCACGGAGATATGTCGAGCGGTACTTACTCCCCATTGGTTTAGTGGTATTTGTCACTTTCCTCATAAGTGGATGTGCTCCCATGTCTGGTGAGGCTGGTGCCGACCGACCTCGCGACGAGATCGTGACCGCATCAGATGAGCCCGACTCTCGCAGACGCGCCAGAATTCGATTGGAGTTGGCTATTGGCTATTTCGAGCAAGGCCAAACTAATATTGCTTTGGATGAACTCAAACAATCAATCGCCGCAGACCCAACTTACTCTGCAGGGTACAACATGAGGGGCCTGATTTATATGCGCCTCAATGACTACCAATTTGCGGAGGAGAGTTTCAAGCAGGCGTTAACGCTGAGCCCCCGTGACGCAAGTGTGATGCACAACTTGGGCTGGTTGCTTTGTCAACAGTCCAGATATGTTGAATCGACGGCCATGTTTCAACGGGCGCTCTCAAATCCTCAGTATGGGGAAAGAGCCAAAACTTATATGGCGCAAGGGTTGTGTCAAATTCGCGCCGGTGCACTCACCGAGGCGGAAGCGAGCCTCATGAAATCATATGAGTTAGATGCTGGTAATCCGATCACGGCGTTCAATCTGGCAACGTTGTTATTTAGGCGGGGGGATTACGTTAGATCGCAGTTCTACATCCGACGGTTGAATAATAGTCAATTGGCCAACGCAGAGTCTCTTTGGCTGGGTATTAAAGTGGAACGCAAGCTCAATAACAAGGAGGCCCTGAATCAGTTGGCGGGCCAGTTGGAAAAGCGCTTTGCAGGCTCCCCAGAGGCAACCTCTTATCAGCGAGGGGTATTCGATGAGTGATGTTGATTTGAGCCTAGCAAGCTTGCACACACCAGATCATGGCCTGCCTGAGTCAGGGGGGGCGTTGTTGCGTCAAGCGCGAGAGGCTTCCGGGCTCAGTGTTTCTGCGTTGGCTTCCTTACTGAAGGTTTCAACGTCCAAGCTTGACGCTCTAGAGTCTGATCGTTGGGATTTGCTGCCCGATATCGTTTTTGCAAGAGCGCTGGCTTCCAGTGTTTGTCGAGCTTTAAAAATTGAAGTTGCTCCGGTTTTGGCGCATTTTCCAACGCTGACAGCACCGAGTATGAAAACCGATGAGTCTGGAATCAATGCACCGTTTCGCACGCACGGAGATGGTTTTGGACTTGCATCGTTATCGCAACTTCGAAAGCCCGGCACGTTGGCGGTTTTGATTTTGATTGGTGCGGCAGTCGTCTTGTTCCTCTTGCCGAGTGACTTCTTTTCAGCCAGGTTCGCTGGCTCATTGCTTAAGGATGGTGACAAAGCGACGATTTCAACCAAGGTTTCATCACCGGACGCTGCACCTGACGATCTGAATGTGGTATCCCAACGGCCCGAAGCTGGCACCCAATTTCCAGTGATGCCGCAAACAACTCCAGAAAACTCGCCCAGCCTGGTGGCGCCTCAAGAACCTTCTGCAAGCCCTTTGCCGGTCACGGTCAACGGCAATGGAGACGTAGCAGGCACTGTTGTTCTGAAGGCGACCAACGCGTCATGGGTTGAGGTGGTTGATAGTCGGGGGGGCGTTCAAGTTCGGAAAATTATGGCCGAAGGTGAAGTAATTGGTGCATCCGGTGAAAGTCCACTTTCTGTTGTGATTGGTCGTGCAGACGCTGTTGCTGTTGAGGTGAGAGGAAAAAGCTTCAACCTTGACAATTTGACCAAAAATAATGTTGCTCGTTTTGAGGTGAAATAGTGGACTCTTCTAAGCCCATTGCCATTGCGCTGCCTAAGCCGCGCCGTTCATTACAAGCTCAAGTGGTCTGGGGTCAGCGAATAGTTACTGTGGGCGGCGATGCCCCTGTGCGAATTCAATCGATGACAAATACAGACACCGTCGATGTGATTGGCACAGCGATCCAAGTCAAGGAACTCGCGCTGGCGGGGTCCGAAATGGTGCGCTTGACAGTGAATACACCCGAGGCAGCCGATGCTGTGCCTCACATCAGGGATCAGTTGGATCGAATGGGAATTGACACACCATTGGTCGGTGATTTCCATTACAACGGTCACAGATTACTCACTGATTTTCCGGCTTGTGCTGAGGCTTTGTCAAAGTACCGTATCAATCCGGGTAACGTGGGCAAAGGTGACAAACGCGACAAACAGTTCGGGCAGATGATAGAGGCCGCTATTCGATGGCAAAAGCCAGTGCGGATTGGTGTGAATTGGGGCAGTTTGGATCAAGATTTGTTGGCCGACTTAATGGATAGAAACAGTCGTCGCGATGTCCCATGGGATGCCAAACCCGTAATGTACGAAGCTTTGATTACGTCTGCTATTGAGTCAGCGAGGCGTGCTGTTGCCATGGGGATGTCAGCCAATCAGATTATTCTTTCTTGTAAAGTGAGCGGTGTTCAAGATTTGATTGCGGTTTATCGGGAACTGGCTGCTCAATGCAGCTATCCCTTGCATCTGGGTTTAACGGAGGCAGGGATGGGGAC
>JBAQDW010000334.1:0-3746 GCA_049286445.1 Rhodoferax sp.
AAGGTGGCCAACGTGCCGGGGTGAGCAGCGAAACGGGTATTTACCAGCACGATCACCTCTTGCGTGATGGCATCCATCTCAAAGCGCGTGGGCGGCGGCACATTCACCGGGCCTGCTTTGCCAAACGATTCGCGGTTGTCCGCATCAAAGTTCCATTGGCCACCTTCGGGCTGGTCACCGTCCATCAAAATGCCGGTTTTGTGGCGCAACTCGCGGTACCAGTACTCGAGGCGCAACTGTTTTCTGCCCTTGATGTGGGCAGCAAAGTCACGCACGGTGGTGAAAAAATGCCGGTCATCGCGCAGGTCCAAAGGTAGCGCCGCAGCCACGGCCACTGCCCGGATGGCTTGCAACACACGCCAGTCGCCCGGCGCGGTCATGACCAGCGCGGTGGGTCGCAGGCGAGCGATATCAGCCATCAATACCGCGCCCAATGTGCCCGGGTTGTCAGGCGCATCCAACTCGGTGTAAGTCATAGGCCAATGCTTCGCACGCAGGTTTGCTGCAAAGTGACGCATGGCGCTCAAGAACACCGCAATGCGCTGTTTGGCCGACCACACATGTTCCGACTCTTGCGCCACCTCTGCCATCCAAACCCTGTCTTGCGCGGCATCAAAGCCATCAAAGGCGCTTGAATTTTCATCAAGCTGGTCGCCCAACACGATGACCAAATGGCGTATTTTTTGCTCACCCATGTTTCGGTTTCTCTTTTTTATGGGCCCGGCAGGCGTCTGAGCAGTACAGCACCGACTCCCAGTTTTTGGCCCAGGCTTTGCGCCACGTCATGGTGCGCCCACACACCGCGCAGAGCTTGCTCGGAAGCGATTGCTTGTTGCCTTTGAAGTCGTTTTTCATGGGCTGTCCGGTCCGAATAAATCGCCTTGGGTGCTGGGTACAGTCGCCTCTTTGTTACGGCGCGGCCCGCTGCGGCGTTGAGGGGTTGGTGGCAAACCGCTCTTGCGCGAACCGTGGCGGGCCAGCACTTGGCCGGCCTCTTGGTGCGCTTCTGCCGTGCCGCGCAGGCCATACATGCGGTCCTTGGCGGCCTTCATGGCGGTCTTGTCATCCACGACGGGCGCGGGGTAATCGTGCCCAATGAGGCAGCCCGCCATGTGCTGCACCGCAATGTCCATCGTCCAGGGCGCAGCCAGGTAAGGCAGCGGCACCCGCGCCAGCTCAGGCACCCAACGGCGAATGAACACGCCGTGGGGATCGTGGTCTTGCGCCTGTTTGGTGGGCGAGTACATGCGCAAGGTGTTGATGCCCGTGGTGCCGCTTTGCATCTGCATTTGGCTCCAGTGAATGCCGGGTTCAAAGTCAAGAAACTGGCGAGCCAGAAAAATGCCGGTGTCGCGCCAATGCAGCCACAGGTGGTTGGACGCAAAGCTCACCAGCATGGCGCGCATGCGAAAGTTGAGCCAGCCCGTGGCAATGAGCGAGCGCATACAGGCATCCACCATGGGGTAGCCGGTGCGGCCGGCGCACCAGCTTTGAAAACGGGCGTCGTCCTCCTCGTCAAACGGCGGTGCACCGCCCAATACGTCACCGGGGCGCAAGCCATCGCAGGCGCGTGAAAAGTTTTGAAACTCAATGGCGGGCTCGCTCTCCAGCTTCTGCATGAAATGGCAGTGCCAACGCAAGCGGCTGGAAAAGCCTTTCAGGCCATAGGCCAAGGCGCGGTCTTGCGTTTGCGCCATGCTGACCACGGTGGCTTGGTGCACGGTGCGCATCGACAGCGTGCCAAACGCCAAGTGCGGGCTCAGGCGGCTGCAACCGTCTTCAGCGGTGAGCGGGCTGGACATCGACCTGCGGTAGTCGCGGCCCCGGCCTTGGATAAATGATTTCAAGGTTTGGCGGGCCGCCCGCTCACCCGCCGGCTGCAACGTTTTTTGGTGAGGTGCCATGCCCAACGCCGCCAAGGTGGGCAGGTCGTCCAACATCCCACCAGACACCAGCGGCTGTACGGTGTTGAAACCCCCTTGCAACCGGTGCAGCGGCGCGTCCATGCGCGCTTGCCAGCGGCCCGCCCAGCCTTGACGCGATCGCAGCCGCCGCACCACACCCGTTTGCGAAAACTCTTGCCAATGCACCCTGTGCCCGGCGCACCAGCGCCCCACCTGCACATCGCGGGTGTAGCTCCAGCCGGGGCCGGTTTCTTCATGGCTTAGCAGGTGAGTGAAAGCGTAGTCTTGCCGTAAAGCCATAAACACCGGCAGCACGGAGCCCACCTTCACCAGCAGCGGCACACCCCGCAGCGCCAGCGCTTGACGCAATTCTTCAAGGCACACCAACGTCGTTTCGACATGGCTGGCATCACACTCCGCACTTTGTAGCCATTCAGGCTCAATGACAAAAATGGCGACGACTGAATCAAAGCTTTGGGCGGTGCAAAGCGGCGCGTGGTCGTGCACCCGTAAATCACGTTTAAACCAGACCAAAGCGCGCGTTATTCCCATAGGAACCACTTTACCAAGCGCGTCAAATTGATGCTTTTGAGGGGGGATTGGCGTGCCACCCGCGACCCGGTCGTCGGCCCTTAAATGAGGGCGTGTACCGACCGAATGCCCAGCTGAAATGAACCCGCTTGGCGGGCCGCAATCATCCACCCCACTTGCCGCACTTTGGCTGGATCGAGCGCAGGTGCGTCCAGCACCGCCTGGCCTCGGTAGCGGGGCACAAAGTCAACCAGCAGCAGGTCAATGGTTGCCCACTGTGCTAGGGGTGGGGAAAACTCAGCTTGGTAGTTGACTCCGTCAAAAGCAGCTTCCGTGCGCAAATTGAACTTGTAATGCTTGCCGTCACCCAGAACAGTGAGTCTGTAGCCCACGATGTTCGATGCCGCCAGCGCCGAAGTAGCGGCCCGAATAGACGCAAATCCGCCACCGTTTTCCAACGACACGACGCCTTCAAACACAGCGTGCCCTTCATCGCTCAATCGCAAGCGACTGTTTGACCGTCCGCCCATGACGCCATCGGTCACGGGCTGCCAAGGTGCTAGCGCATCGACAGAATCGAAACGCAGTTCAGGGGGTGTCATTATTTGCCACCTCCTGGTTTGAAGGCCTCAAGGGTGATGCCGGTGACAAGTGGTGCCAACGGTGCCAATACGCATGGGCCACCCGGTAGGTCGTCATTTGTACCCTGAGCGTGGTTTCAATGTCGTGCCCATACCCCCCGCCCATCACCATGACCAACGGCACCCGGCGTTGCCAGGCCCACTCAAACACCTGTTCGTCACGCGCTTGCATGCCGGCATCGGTGAGCGCCAAGCGGCCCAAGCGATCGCCTTCGTGCGGATCGGCGCCTGCCAGGTAAATGATCAGTTCTGGCGTGAAACTTTGCTCAAGCTTTGCCAGCCCTTGGGTGAGCGTGCTCAGGTACTCGGCGTCTTCGCAACCATCGGGCAAGCCTAAATCGCAGTGACTTTTTTGCTTGCGAACGGGGAAGTTTTTGGCGCCATGCAGCGACAAGGTGAACACATCCGGCTCGTGGCCCAAGATGAAAGCGGTGCCATCGCCTTGGCGGACATCCAAATCCACCACGGCCACTTGTAATTTCTTCGCTTCAGGGGCACGAGCTTGGCGTGCAAACTCGACCTGCATCTGCTTGGTGGTCACGGCAATGTCGTTGAAAACACAGAACCCACTGCCTTTGTCTGGGTAAGCGTGGTGAGTACCGCCCGCCAAATTGGCAGCGATACCTCCCTCGCCCAGCGCCGCCCGGGCGGCTTGCAAGGTGGCGCCCAC
>JBAQDW010000335.1:0-4237 GCA_049286445.1 Rhodoferax sp.
GATCAATAGGATCTGTTGTTGCTTCGCCTTGCCGTGCGTCTGCACTGTCTGCGGCTTCGCGCCTAAGCTCCTATCGATCTGAAAATGGAATGAGTCAGCCGCAGGGGTCAACTGGCCCACCTGCCGCTGGGCGTCAAAAAAAAGAGGGTGACTTATCCCGATTGAAATTGGCTTTGAAACGCGCCACCGGCAGGCAGGGGCGCAAAGGCGGGCAGCGACGGCAAAGGCGTCAGGGCAGGGAAGTCGTCTTGCAGGGGTTCGACGGTGACGCCAACAGTCAGGGTGTGGCTGGCACCGCCGTGAATCACGCCCCGTATGGGTGAAACGTCGGCAAAGTCACGGCCCACGCCGAGGGTTACATAGTCTTCACCGGGGACGTGCCAACCTGCCCGGTCGTTGGTGGGGTCCAGGTCGCACCAGCGGTCTCCCTCTGGCAAGTCAGGCACGTAAATCGCGACCCAGGCGTGAGAGGCGTCGCTGCCTTGGAGCTTGACGGTACCTGGCGCGGGATGGGTCAGTAAATAGCCGCTCACATAGCGGGCCGGCAAACCCAGCGCGCGCAAGCAGGCAATCATGATGTGGGCAAAGTCTTGGCATACCCCTTTGCGTTGGGCCAAGGCGTCGCGCGCGGGGGTGTTGATCTGGGTGCTGTCGCTCTCGTAGGTGAAGTCGGTGTAGATGCGGTGCATCAGGTCTGTGGCGCCCTCCAACAGGCCTGTGCCGGGCTTAAAGCTGGGGCGCGCGTAGGCGGAAAAGTCAGCGTGGCGGGGGCAAAACGATGAGGCATACACATACTGGGCCGCTTTGTCCAAGCGCCGCCCGGATTGGTAGCGAAAGTGGTCACGCGCGTCGTCCCACGACAGGGCGCTCAATGGCAGGTCACGTGCGGTGGTGAGCACCACACTGCGGGCAACGACACGCAGCGTTTCATGCGCAGTCTCCAGCGAGAAAAAATGACGCACATTGCCAAACACATCCTCGTTGAGAGTGAGTTGCGCAGGGGGCGGGTCAATGCTCAGGGTGTGGCTCACCAATTGCTGGTACGGGGTGTCAAGCGGTTTCAGGTACGCGAGGTGCTGGGCGGTTTCGACTGCCGGGGCGTAGTCGTAAAAGGTGTCGTGGGTAACTTGCAGCCTCATTGCGCGGCCTTGCGTGTAGTGTTGTGGGCTTCTGCGGAGTGGGTGAAATAGGTCGTGCTGATGGCGTTGGAGACGTCGCAGGACGCGGATGAACATTCCAGCATCAACTCATTGAGGGCGAAATAGTAGTTGCGTCCTGCGCCGGCGGGGTTGGATTCATCCTCGTCTTGGGGCTGTGTTTCACACAGCGACGCCAGGCCATGAAGGGCAGGGTTGGGCACCCGCAAGGCAAGCGCGCTGAGTTGGTCGGGCGCGCTGCCGGCGAGTTTGGCCAGTCGCCCCCGCAAGGTGTGCGCGACCCAATTCAAGGAGCGGGGATTGTCACGGTCTAACACCAACACATCAATCAGGGCGGTCAAATCACGGTTTTGTTGAAATTGGGCGTGGAAGGTGATCGCGCTGTCAAACAGCGAGAGCATGGCATCAAAGCCGCTGTCCGATGCCACCGCGTCAGTGTCAAAACCACAAAATAGCGCGTTGGCAAGAAAGCTCAGCCGCTCAATGTGGCGGCCAATGCTGAGCAAACGCCAGCCATCGTCTCGCACCATTCGGTCGGTCTGCGCCCCGGTGATGGCGGCCATGTGGTCGCTGCTTTCGCGCAAAATTTGCAAGGCCGCGACGTGCGAGAAATCCACAGCCACCGGTGACTTGGCGCAGCGTGAAAACAACTGTTCTTCTGCCCGAACAAGCGTGCGCCAATGCGCTTGAGACAGCCGCTCTCGCACGTTCGAGCCGGCTTGTTTGAGTGCGCGCAAGTAGTAACCCACGCTGGTCGCTCCGGTTGAGGAATCCAAACCCGCAATCACGGAGCGCTCAAACGCGCGCCGAGAAAGGCCAGCCGTGGGCGCATCAGGCAGCACGAGGGTGTTGGAGACGGCCATTTGGCTCAGCCAATTCAGCAAGGCTTCAGAGCAGCGCTCTTCTCCATTCAGGCACTCTAGCGTGAGGCGGGCGAGGCTGATGGCATTTTCGGCGCGCTCGGTGTACCGCCCCAACCAAAAAAGATTCTCAGCCGCCCGACTCGTCACCATCCGTTGCCGCTGGGCCAAGGTGGCAGGGGTGATGTTGGGCTGGAGCAGGGTGGTTTGATCAATCTCGCCCTTTGTGAGGGCCCACACATCGGCGCTGCTGCCGCCACGCTGCATGGAAGCAATCCCGGACGCGGGGCTGGCAACGCGTGCCAGGCCGCCCGGCAGCACCCGCCAAGACTGTGCACCGTCGCTGACGGCGAAAACTCGAATGACCACAGAGCGCAGGGACAGACTGGGAGCAGTGGCTGCGTCAGACCCGGCCAGCGCCGCCTGAGCCGTCCAAGTGGGCATTTGTGACAGCGGCAGGTAGGCTTGCACCGTGTGCCCATCGGGGTGGTCCTGAATGCGCTGTGCCCACTGTGCAAGCGCTTCAGGTGAGAGCTCGCGGCCCAGCACGGCGTTAAAACCACCCTGGGCGCCAGCGCCGGGGTAAGTGGGCTTGATCACGCAGGCAGACAACTGGGCCAACGCGTCCTGCATGGCCGCGGCTTCGCCGCACCACCACGTGGGCAAGGAGGGCAGTTGCAGCGGCTCTTGAATCAAATGCGCTGCCAACGCTGGCAAAAAACCCAGCAAGGCAGGCGACTCCAGAAAAGCAGAGCCTGGTGCATTGGCCACCAAGACTGTGCCCGCTCGAATGGCCTGGAGCAGACCCGGCACGCCCAAAGTTGAGTCGGGGCGCTGCTCAAGAGGGTCAAGATAGTCGTCATCCACCCGCTTGAGAATGCCGTGAACGGGCACCAAGCCCTTCAGTGTTTTGAGGTAAACATGCGCGCGGCGAACCACCAAATCGTTGCCCTCAACCAAGGTGAGGCCCAAATAACGCGCAAGAAAAGCGTGCTCAAAGTAGGTTTCGTTGTAAGGGCCCGGGGTTAACAAAACGAGGTGAGAGTTGGCACCCGCAGGGCTTAAGCGCTTGAGGCTCTCCATCAGTGCGCGGTAGGTTCCGGCAAGTCGTTGAACCCGCATGCTCTGAAAGGCCTGAGGGAACTGGTTTGAAATGGCGAGGCGGTTTTCCAGCAGGTAACCCAGTCCTGAGGGAGCTTGGGCGCGCTGGCCCATCACCCACCAGTTGCCGTCTGGGCCATGGGCCAAATCAAACGCTGCAATATGAAGGTAGTTGCCCCCCACCGGTTTCACCCCCTGCATACCGCGCAAGTAGCCGGGGTGGCCGAGCACCAGCGCAGCGGGGAGTAAGCCTTGGTCCAACAATGTTTGTGGCCCGTACACATCAGCCATGATGCTTTCCAGCAAACGCATGCGCTGACGCACGCCGGACTCAATGTGCTGCCAACTCGGCGCGTCAATCAAAAAAGGAAATAAATCGAGCGACCAGGGGCGCTGTGGCCCCCCGTCATCGGAATAGACGTTGTAAGTTACCCCGTTGTCGCGAATTTGCCGCTGAAGGGTGGTGAGCTGTTGGTCAAGGTCGTCCGAGCCACAGGCTTGCATGTGGGCGAAAAAATCGCGCCAATCGCTGGCCAGTGCAGGCGCTTGCGCAAATAACGCCTCTGTCAGTTCGGGCAGTGCGCGGCCCGCTGGTCGGATTTGACCTCGCAATTCATCGTAATGCCCGGCGCGCGCCAGGGCGGCGTGGCGCGGGGGGAGGGCGGGGGCTCTCCCGGCCTTCGGGTCGTCTCGGGTCTCGTTCATTTGAGCCAAGTATGCCAGTGCCGCCCCGCCGGCCCGCCATCTCATCAAGGACCGGGTTGGCTCGAATGGCACGTACTTAAGTTTTAACCCTCAACCCTTAATCCTTAACCCTTGCCTGGTACGCGTTAAGCGTGCGGTTTCAGCGACCCCATAAGCTCAGGATTCTGCATGTTTTAGGCCTTTACCCCTTGCTGTACCTGCGTAAGCAGCTATCGACTGTGTAGCAATTCTTGAGCTGCAACCCCCACTCTCACCCCCAACCCCTCTCTCGCCCCGCCGGGCGAGAAAGGGGAGCCAACAGCCCTATGTGGCCGCGTTTTTAAAGGGGTGGCGTTCACGGTGCGCTGCCAACCTTCAAAGCGAACACAAACAGCATCAGTGGCGTCCCAAGCTCACGTGGTTCCCGGCAAGTTT
>JBAQDW010000336.1:0-10985 GCA_049286445.1 Rhodoferax sp.
CGCTCCCACCCATCGTGGCGGTGACCACCACGCGCTTGCCTGCCCTCACTTCGACGCTGGACTTGCTGTTTGCTGAATCTGCGCACGCACTGGCCGGCCGACAAGCGGCGGTGAACCGGCTGGTGGAATACCTGCTGATCCAGCTGCTTCGCGAGTTGGGCGAGCAAGGCGAAATCGGCTCCGGCCTGTTAGCAGGTTTGGCCGACGCGCGGCTGGCGCGCGTATTGACTGCGCTGCACGAAGACCCCGCGCGCAGCTGGACGCTAGCGCAACTGGCGGATGTGGCCGCGCTGTCACGCGCCCGTTTTGCGGCGCACTTTTTGGCCGTGATGGGCCAAACCGCCATGGATTATTTGACCGACTGGCGCCTCACACGGGCCCAGAAACGCCTGCTGCAGGGCCAGCCGGTGAAGACGGTGGCCGGCGCGGTGGGCTACACCAGCGCAGCGGCTTTTGTGCGCGTGTTCAGCCGGCGGGTGGGCCAGTCGCCGGCGGCTTGGGCAGCTGGGCGGGGCTAGCGTGGCTGCCGGCCTAGGCTTTTAGCCAATGGCAACAGTCCAAACGCACGTAGCAAGCCGCTCACGGCGCTGGGAATGCCGCTTTCTTCCCGCAACTTCAAACCATGATCGGGGCGCGGTCGACGATGGCGTATTCCACCAGCAAGGGTGCAGTGCGCGGCGGTTTAAACCACAATCCGGTATTCAGGAAGCTTTTGTCATGAAAATAGGGCTCCAGCGCTTGCCAGATATGTGCAAGGTGCTATTTATTTTGCGGTAGTGTCGGCAGCGCGTTCGCGCTGAACGAGGCGCCTTACCGATGCGCTGGCAGGTAGAAACACGCTTTAGCCGTGATTTCTCTTCAAAAATCGACCCGCACGCTGGCCACTCGATTTCCCATTCGACCAAGTGAGGCAGCCGTTGACCCACACCGATTCAATGCCTGTGGCCATGGTGGCGGGCTCGGCCCAAGTCGCCTTGTCGCACACGGTGTTGGCGTCGAACAGGACCAGGTCTGCGGCATAGCCCAGTTTTAATTCACCGCGCCCGCTCAGGCCGTAGCGCCATGCCGTGAGGCCGGTCATCTTGTGCACCGCAGTTTCCAGACTAAATAGCCCCAAGTCGCGAGACATTTTGCCCAGGACACGGGGGAAAGTGCCCCATAGCCGGGGGTGAGGTCGGGTGTCGTGCGGCAAGCCGTCGGATCCGATCATGCAGCGGGGGTGTTGCAGGATGCGGTGTACATCGTCTTCCCGCATTTGAAAATAACACGCGCCACCGGGCTGCAGTCGAACCATCGCCTCTTTTTGGGTGCTGCCCCATTCGGTGGCAATGTCCGCCAACCAGCGGCCGGCCATCTCGGGGTGCGGGGTGCTGTTGGTGATCAGGATCTCGATGACACCGTCCACCAAGTCAGGGCGCAGCACCGTTGAACCCGCCTCATAAGGGTAGGCGTCCAAGTGCACCTCTTGGTTTTGATGCAATTGGTCAATCAGGGCCAGGCTTTCAAGGCTTTTTCCCCATTGCGAGGGACCTGCGCATTTGTGGTGCGACAGCACCAGGGGCATGCGGCCATTGCGCGCGACGCGGGCCGCCTCTTCGATGGCCGCCACCGTTTGGTGCAACTCATCGCGAATGTGGGCCACGTAGAGGCCGCCTTTGACGGCACAAGCGCGGGCTGCTGCCACCATTTCCAGCTCGTCGGCGGCGAACGCACTTTGGTAAAAAACCCCGCTGGACAGCCCCAACGCGCCTTCGTCCATGGCTTGGGACACCAGCTCGGCCATTCTTATCCGTTCCTCGGCAGTGGCAGGCCCATCCAGATCTGCCACCACGCTGGCGCGAACCGCCGTGTGACCAATCAAGGCCCCCACATTCACTGCCGGCGGCGCCTTCTGCAGGGCCTCTGCGTAAGCGGCGAGGGTGGCGTAACGAAACTGGCGTGTTCCCAACAAAGACAGTGGCGCAATGGGGTTGTCACTTAGCAGCGGCACGAGTGAGATGCCACAGTTGCCGGTGATCACCGTGGTCACGCCCTGGCTGATCTTGGGCAACATGTCAGGTTTTTCCAACACGGCTGCGTCGTCATGGGTGTGCACATCAATAAAACCAGGCGCCAGTGTCAAACCGCCGCAATCCATCACTTGGGCGTCACCGACCGGCAGGTCTGGGCCGATGGCCGCAATTTTGTCGCCTTCCATCAGCAGGTCGCCGGTAGTCGCCTCTGCGCCCGTGCCGTCAATGAGCCGCACGCCGCGCAGCAGCGTGCGAGTGGGGCCCACGCGACTCATGACTTGGCTCCTTTCTGATCTTTGTCCAAGCGCTCGCGCTCATCGCGCGACCACGCCCAAGACACAGCGGGGTGGTTCTCGCTGTCCAGCCCGTGCTCACCGAGCACGCGCCGAAAGCGCTGTAGCTGGTGGGCCGCGGATGGGCCCAGGTTGCGAGCGACCAGCACCATCATGGCTTCCAGCACCAGCAGGTGCGCCATATAGGCCTCTGTGCCGACTCGCATGACGGCGTCTGGTGGCACGTTGACTGCCAACAAGCAATCAGCCATGTCGGCCAGTGGCGTGCCAGGCTGGGTCAGCGCGATGACCTTGGCGCCTTGCGATTTGGCGAAATACACGGCCTCCAGCAGATGGGGCATGCGCCCCACGTGCGATACCGCAAACGCGACTCCGCTGGTATCCAACGTGGCGGCTGAGATGAGTTGTGAATGGGCGTCCGAGATGGCGTGTGCGGGCAGACCCAGCCGAAACAGGCGCCCTTGCAGGTCTTGAGAAATAAAGCCCGAGGTCAAGCCCACTGAATAACAGTCGATTCGAGAGGCCTTGCCTACCAAGCCAGCCGCCGTTTCCAGCGCTGATGAATCAAAGGCCTGCGCCATCGCCAGCATGGCACTGGCGGAGGCCTGGGCAATTTTGCGCAGCACCACGGGGGCAGCGTCTTCGTCGGTGACGCTGCGGTGCAAGGGCGAGCCGCTGACCACAAAATCTTGTGCCAAGGCCAGCTTGAAGTCGCGCGCATCTGAGTAACCCACGCTGTGGGCCAGGCGGCCCATGGTGGGCAGCGAAACTGCCGCTTGCGCCGCCAGTTCCTCCACTGACATTTCAATGGATTTGGCGGGGTCCCGTAGCAACACGTCGCACAGTTGACGCTGCGCCCTGGGCAGGCTCACGCGAGCATCCCGCAGTTTTTGCAGCAGGCCTTGCCGACTAACGGGTGAAGAGTTGGCGTGTGAATCGTTCATCGATGCTCAATTGGAAATCTAAAAATAGGTGGTGATGGCATCGACCACGCGGTAGTCGTCAGACACGATGGGCATCCACTGCCATTTGTCAAATGTTGTACAGGGGTGTGAAATGCCCAAGGCCACCAATTCCCCCGGCATCGGCGCTGGCGCTGGGCCCGCCGGATCGTAAGTCAAATAGGTATGGTGGTCATTCAACGAAGTGACGCGCCAGTCGTCAGGCACTGCCCGCGGCTTGGTGTCGCCAATCTGCGCTCGACGCACCGGCATGGGCAACTCGATGTCATAAGAAATATCGCGCCGACCGGCGGTGAGCAGCGCCAAACCTGGTTCAGGGCAAGACTGCACCATGGCCCAGACCTCCAATGCTGGAAGCAATGTGACGTCCAGGCGAATACGCTCACCCACACAACGCAGCAGGCGGTTGTAAAAGCCGTGGTCATGCGCGATGTAGCAGCCCGACCGAAGCACCGGCCGCATGCGCTCGCCCAAGTCGGCGGGCAAGGCCGGGTGGAGTCGGTCGGCGACCAAGTCAAAAAGAGCTGTTCCGCCCGCGGTGAGCAAAACCTCACCGGCGGCAAAAAGTTGTTCAGCGGCGCAATCCACCATCAAGGCGCAAACCCGCTGCATCAAGGCGTCGGTGCCTTCACGGTCGTGCGTGTGGTTGCAGGTGGCCAAGCCGCCTTCGTAACATTCAATACCGTGCACGGCAATCACGTCGCTTGCCGCGATGCGTCGCGCCAGCAGCATGGCCTGAGCGTGTTCACGCGTGCCGGTGCGCTTGCCTTCAATTCCCACCTCCAGCAGCACCTGAAACTTGCGGCCCAGTGCGTTGCGCTTGGCGGCCCACGCCTCGATCAAATCAACCTGGGCTAAAGAGTCGACCAAAAACCAGACGGACAAGTCTGGGGTGTGGTTCAGCCAATGGCTCAGGCCGTCGAAATCGGCGGAGCTGACCAGTTGGTTGGCGATGATCAAACGACGCTCGCCTGAGCGCACCGCCACACCGAGTTGGTGCAGCGTGGCCACGGTCATGCCCCAAATGCCGGCCGCCCGTTGCCGCGCAAACAGCTCGGGCGACATGGAGGTTTTGCCATGCGGCGCGAAGGACAAGGCACGCGAACTGGCGAACTGGTGCATCCAGTCCAGGTTGTGCGTTAGCGCACTTTGCGACAGCACCGCCAAGGGGAAGGGGAGGTCACCATTCAAAACATTCCATTGCCGCTCGCCAATGCGACTGCGCCAAGTGGGTGGCGCATGGGCGGCAAAGCCCTTCAAGCGGGAGTCCAGCAGTACGTCACCGGGCATTGGAGGTAAATCTGTGGCAGTGGTGTTCATCATAGGGCGGGCGTTGAGGTAGGTGCGTCCTGGTGCAGCCAGCACGCGCTGTGCTGCCCCGGTGCCACGGCGAACATGGGCGGCACGGCTTCGCTGCAACGCGGCATGACTTGTGGGCAGCGGGTTCGAAACACACAACCCGAAGGTGGGTTCATGGGGCTGGGCAGCTCGCCCGACAGCGTGGCACGCGGCGCCGGCATGGCGGGGTCTGGCACTGGCGCAGCTTCTAACAGAGCACGCGTGTAGGGGTGAGAGGGTGAGTCAAAAATTTGACGCACCGGCCCCGACTCCATGACTCGGCCCAAATACAGAACCACGACGTCGTCGCAGAGGTACTCCACCACATCCAAGTCGTGTGAGATGAATAACAAGGTGAGGTCACGGGTCTTCCGGAGTTCGGCCAGCAAATTGACGATTTGCGCCTGGATGGAGACGTCCAGTGCTGACAAGGGTTCGTCGGCAACGATCAGGCAGGGATTCACCGCCAAAGCGCGAGCAATGCCCACGCGCTGTTTTTGACCACCCGAAAATTCATGAGAAAAACGTTGCCCGGCGTCGGCCGGCAAACCCACCAGTTGCAACAATTCCGCAATCCGTGGGCCACGCAAGGCGCCTTTGGCCAGGCCATGCGCATCCAGTATTTCGCCCAACATGGTGCTCACCCGCATGCGCGGGTTCAAACTGGCCTGTGGGTCTTGAAAGATGATTTGCATCTTTGAGCGCATCTTGCGCATCTCGGAAGATGACAACGCCGTGAGCGATTGCCGTTCATAAAGCACATCACCCGCGGTTGGCTCAATCAGCCGCAGAACGCAGCGCCCGATGGTGCTTTTGCCCGAGCCAGATTCTCCCACCAAGGCCAGCGTGCGCCCGCGTCGCACATCAAACGAGACGTCTTCCACCGCCCGCACGGGGTGGCTGCTGGAGCCGAAATGGCGGGTCAAATTTTTGACCTGGAGCAGCACGTCGGCTTCCGGCTCTACGGTCATCTCAGGGGCCACTGGGGCGTCAGAATTGAAACTCACGCTAACTCTCCAACTCGGGGTGCCGGCACACGCTGGGGTGCGTCCGGCTGTTGCGCTGCCCAGCAGCGCAAGAAGTGATGGGGGCCGACGGCAGTGGTAGCGGGTTCTTGGGTGTCACACACCGCCAAGCGTTGGTCGCAGCGCGGTGCAAAACTGCAACCCGCAGGCCAAGCGCGTGGGCTGGGTGCTTGGCCGGCAATGGCCGTCAAAACGGGGCGTATCAAACCAGCTTTCATCTGTTGGCGCATTCGCCCGGGCAGGCATTTGAGTAGCCCGTGGGTGTAGGGGTGACTGGGATTGGCAAATAACTCGGCCACTGGCGCCGTCTCCACAATCCGACCGCCATACATCACTGCCACCCGCTGCGCATGGTGGGCCACTACCCCAAGGTTGTGGGTGATGAACAGCATGCTCATATTGTTGTCTCGCGCGAGACGGGACATCAGGGCCAGCACTTGGGCCTGAATCGTCACATCCAGCGCTGTGGTGGGCTCATCGGCAATCAATAATTTTGGCGAACACGTCATGGCAATGGCAATCATCACGCGCTGACGCATGCCACCACTGAACTGGTGCGGAAAGTCGTTGATTCGCCGGCCCGAGTCTGGAATTTCCACCTGGTCCAGCATACGTCGGGCGTGGGCCATGGCCGCTGAACGGTCCATGTCCAAGTGCAAGCGGGCCGACTCTGCAATTTGCTCGCCCACGGAAAGAACAGGGTTGAGGCTGGTCATGGGCTCTTGAAAAATCATGGCCACCTGATTGCCGCGCAGCTTGCGGCGTTGTGCTTCGGTGAGTGCCAGCAGGTCATGGCGAACCCCGTTCTCGTCCGTGAACAAAGCTTGCCAGCGGGTGTTGCGCGCCAGCAGGCCCATCAGCGTCAAGCTTGTCACGGATTTACCGCTACCTGATTCGCCTACCAAGGCCAACGTTTCGCCGGGTGCAATGTCAAAGTCGACACCGCGCACCAGCGGCAGCCATTGTTTTCCATCGCCACAGGCGGTGGACAGGCCTGTGACACTTAATCGAGGGACGCTCATGAGTTTCCTTTGAGTCGGGAGTCCAGTGTGTCACGCACACCATCACCCAAAAGCTGCAGCGACATGGCCGCCAGAACAATGGCAACGCCCGGGAACATCAGGGTCCATAAAGCTCGGTCAGCGTATTGAACGCTGCCCGCAATCATGGTGCCCCAAGTTGGAATCTCGGCACCCACGCCCACGCCAAGAAAGGACAGTCCGGCTTCGGCCAGCAAGGCGTAGGCGAAGATGAAGGTCAACTGAACCATCAGGGGCGACATCAGATTGGGCAACACATGAGTGATCAAAATGCGCGGTGTCGACAAGCCTGCAGCCCGTGCGGCCTCAACGTAGGTCAGCTCCCGTATCACCAAGGCGCAGGCCCGCACCACGCGCGCCACGCGGGGTGTGTACACCAGCGCCAACGCGAGCACCACGTTGACGGGGCTGGTGCCCAGAATGGCCACCAAAGCGATGCCCAGCAAAATATCGGGGAAGGCCATCATCGCGTCCACCACCCGCATTAAAGGCGCATCCAAAAAACGGAAGAAACCTGCGAGCAAGCCCAGTGCCGTACCGGCCAGCACCGCCAGAATGCCGGTCATGGCGCCAATAGAGAGTGAGTAGCGAGCGCCGGTGGCCAGACGCGCGGCAATGTCGCGGCCGAGTTCATCTGTGCCGGCCCAATGGTTGAGGCTAGGCGCTTGCAGACGCTCGCGGATGGCGATTTTTTGGGCATCGTGCGGCATCCAGGCATCGCCCAGCGCCGCGATGGCAATCATGGCCAGCAGGACGAGCGCGGCAATCAACACCACCCGCCGCGAGAACAATCGACGCAGCCAAGCCTGGGTGGGTGAGTCTTTGGACTTAAACATGACGCACCCTCGGATCAACCACGACGTACAGCAAATCGATGGCAAAGTTAATCAATACATACACGGCTGCGATGGTCAACAACGCGCCTTGAATCACGGGGTAGTCGCGGCGCAAAACTGAGCGCACCACCAAGTTGCCAAAACCGGGCAGGTTGAACACCGTCTCTGTGATCACCGCGCCACCCACCATGAGAGCGAGCGTGAGGCCCACCACCGTGAGGATGGGAATCAGCGTGTTGCGAAACGCGTGCTTGAACACCACCATGAACTCGGACACGCCTTTGGAGCGCGCCGTTCGGATGTAATCTTCATTCAAGACATCCAGCATCGAGGCTCGGGTGAAGCGCATGATGAGTGCGGAGTTCAACACCCCCAGCGTGATGGCGGGCAGCACCAGGTGATACAGGCGCTCCGTTAATGGCGCGTCGGGGTTACCGTAGCCTGACACGGGGAACCAGCCTTGGCTTACCGCCAACCACTGGATCAAAACCAGACCAAACCAGAAGCTCGGCACGCTGGCGCCCAACATGGCCAAACCGGACAACCATTGGTCCACCGGGCGACCCCGCCAAACCGCAGACGCAATCCCCAGTGGCACACCAATCAAGGTGGCCATACCGGCTGCCATTAAGGCCAGATAGGTCGTGAGTCCGGCCCGGTCGGCAATGACATCCAGCACGGGTTCCTGCATGAAAATGGACCGCCCCAGATTGCCTTGCAGCACTTGGCTCGCCCACATCATGTACTGAGTCACCATGGGCTCGTCCAAACCATATTGGGCGCGAGCTTGGGCAATATCAGTTTGCGTGGCTTGGTCGCCCAGCAACACCGCCATCGGGTCACCGGCCGCCAGCCGCGTGAGTGAAAACACCAACACGGAGACGATCAGCAGGACCGCCAGCAGCCCGGCTAGGCGCCGTGTGATATGGCCCAAGGCGCCTCGCCAGGCGCTGTTTGCAAATGAAGAGGTCACAGTGATCAGTTAACTTTGGCGTTCCAGAACGCGGGCCAAGTCATGGGGTAGAAGTTTTGCATCTTGGGAGAGCGTGCCGCCAAGCTGGAGAATTTACCCACCTGGATGTAGGGCACTTCGTCGTAAACCACCGCCTGAACTTTGCCCCACAGCTTGCCACGGTGGGCAGGGTTCATTTCAGCGTTGAACGCCTTCAGCACCTCTTGCTTGGCGGGTGTGTCCCAGCGTCCCGGTGCCCCATCACCCAATTGTGGAGGTGACAGCATGGGTTCTGGCAACACCGGTGAGTGGGTGATGTACATGTCCATCAACTTCGGGTCGCCACGGCGTTGCACCAGCGTTGCCCAGTCGACCACGTCCAACTCGACTTTGAACCCGGCTTGACGCAACTGCTCAGCCAACATCAAGGCCAAGTTGTGATGAAACTCGTACTGACGGCTATTCAAAATTCGGATGGGCTGGCCGTTGTAGCCGGCCTTGTCTGCCATGGCCTTGGCCGCTTTGGCATCGCCCCGGTTGTACAACTCTTTGCCTGCCACGGAGTAAAACGGTGAACCCTGGGGAAAGTGATTGGCCTCTACTTTAAAGAATCGGTTGTCTCCCAAGGCCGCGGCCAACAGTTCGCCATCACCCATTGCCATTTGCACGGCTTGACGAAGGCGTTTGTCAGACATCACACCCTCCTGGGTGTTGAAAGCGATGTAGGGGAAACCGGAAGATTGCGCCACCACTGGGACCACTGCCGATGCTCCGGCTTTCTCGAGCCGAGAAATGCTTTCGGCAGGCAAGGCGTCGGCGTATTGAAATTGACCTGACAACGCGCCTTCAACGCGGGTGTTGGCGTTGGGCACGGGAATAAAGCGCAGCTCATCAATCACGGCTTCGCGCTTGCCAGCGTAGCCAGAAGCCGCTTCAGTGCGGGCGGAGTAGCTGGGAAACTTGCTGAGCAAAATGAACTGATCAGGCTTGCGGTCCTTGAACTGATAGGGGCCGGTGCCGACAAAGGCGGTCAGGGTAGGTGCCAATGAGTCCTTGTCCATGATCGCCGCCATGCCAGAGGGCATGGCCAACTGTGAAAGCAAAGGGCCATAAGGCGTTTTGAATTTCCAGACGATGGCGTTGGCGCCGCTGGCCTCCAGGCTTACCGTCTCTTTGGCGACGGATTTGCCGCGAGAGGCCAATTCCATCCAGCGCTTGAGTGACGCAACGACGTCAGCGGAGTCCATGTCTTGACCGTTGTGAAATTTCACTTTGGCTCGCAAAGGAATGGTCACCGTCAGGCCATCAGCGGACACCTTTGGCATATCAGACGCCAACATCGGCTTAATGTGCCAATTGGCGTCAAACGTGTACAGCGTCTCATAGACGTGCTGCATGATGGTGCCCACGATGTCAGCGGTTGAACCCATGGGGTCTAACGTAGGTGGCTCGCCCACCATCGCCAAGTTAGCCGCCGTGGTGGTGGCCGCCCACACGGTCGGTGTGACCTGGAGGCCAATCGCCAAAGCGGTCAAGGCGGGTACTGCCGCCAGAGCGAAGCGTCGTGAAATCAAATGAGATAACGGTTTCATGGGATGGCCTCCGGATCTTAACTAAAATGAAAATTACATACAAGAAATGCTATGATAATTTGATTCATGCAGAAAATACGTCAGGATAAACCATGAATTAAGTAAATTATTTACATAAAGGAGATTTTATGACGGTAGAAATGTTGGGCCAAGCCCCTTTGGCATCTGATCGCTTGGCGCGCCCCCTGTCCCCGGCGGTGCGGGCAGGCGACTTTGTCTTTGTTTCCGGGCAAGTGCCTACCAATGACCAAGGCGAAGTGGTGGTCGGTGGTATTGAGGCGCAGACACGCCAGGTGTTTGCCCGTGTTCAGGCGGCATTAGCACTGGCGGGTTGCACTTTGAACGATGTGTGCAAGGTCAGCGTTTGGTTGGATGACCCCAGAGACTTCGGCAGTTTTAACCGCGTCTATATGGAGTGCTTTGGTGAGCACAGGCCTGCACGTTCGACCGTTCGCGCGGAATTGATGATTGATGCCAAAGTGGAAATTGACGTGACCGCCTACCGCCCCTTAACATCCTGAGCCCTTTGATTTAACTTGGTTAAGTCGTTCCATAGCGAGGTCGCATGCACCGGGCCAGCTCTACCGGCGCCCGGCAGCCTGATACCCCCTACCCTTCCCCCAATCACTTGGCCTGCTCGTTACCCGACATTGCGTGGCCGGCCTGTACGTCAGCGTGGTAGCTGGAGCGCACCATGGCGCCTACGGCGGCGTGTTTGAAGCCCATTTTGTAGGCCTCGGCCTCGAACATTTTGAAGGTGTCGGGGTGCACGTAGCGCTTCACGGTGAGGTGGGCGCTGGTGGGGGCAAGGTACTGGCCAATGGTCAGCATCTCGATGTTGTGGGCGCGCATGTCGCGCATCACTTCCAGAATTTCTTCGTCGGTCTCACCCAGGCCGACCATCAGGCCGCTCTTGGTGGGCACGTTGGGGAACA
>JBAQDW010000337.1:0-3417 GCA_049286445.1 Rhodoferax sp.
GTTCTCTTCTTGGTAGCCGTATGCAACAGCCAATGGGCCGGTAGCGTATTTAGCGTGCAAAGAAACGATGTTGCTTGCGTCAGTAGTTGCTGTTTTGTCTTCGCCAAAAGCGTAAGACACCGCACCGCTGAAGCCAGCAAAGTTGGGAGACTCGTAACGAATACCGTTGTTGCCACGGCTAGTGTAATCAGCACCAATGCCACCGACGGAAGGTGTGAAAACAGAGTCAAACACGTTTGCTTCGACTGACAAAGCACGTGCATCATCAAATGCGGTGTAAGTACGGCCCAATTTCACGGTACCGAAACCACCAGCAAATGCAACATAAGCATCACCAGTGAAGCCGCCAGGAGAAGCGCCGCTATCGATCGAGAAACGGTTTTCCAATTTGAACATGGCTTTCAAGCCGCCGCCCAGATCTTCAGTACCGCTCAAAGCCCAACGGCTGCCAGTCAGGCCACCGTTGTACAAACCGTTTTGTGTCAATTCCGCTGCGCCAACGCCAGTCGTGATATTGCCCAAAAATGCGTCAACACGACCGCTCAAGGTCACGCTGGATTGAGCCATTGCGGCGCCGGTGGTTGCCAGAACGGCCAACGCGATGAGGGATTTTTTCATTCGGTTACTCCAAAGTTTACATATATCAAGCCACGACACACTGCCCTGGCCTGTCTTGTTCCACTTCTTAAGTAGAAGCTGGGTGAATTTAAACAGAGAGCTTTCTCCCACGCAAAGCTTTTCCCTTCCAACGGCTTAATTTGAGATGTTGTGTTGGGTCAATGCAACAACCAAAAAACGCGTGCGTCACACGAACACGTCGTTTGCCATTCAAAACATTCAAAAGCAGCATGACAAGGCGGGCGGCGGCATGAGGTCGGTGCTTGGCACCACCGCTAACATAAAGAAGACTCGGTGACTTGAAATAGGCCCTTGATGAACGAGCTGTTCCGATTGACCAGAATCGACCATCTTTTGAACAAGGCGAATGCCGTCTCGCTTCATCTTTCGCGGGCTGAACGCAGAGCGCGGACAATAGCGACCATATTAACCCTAAGGGTAAACACGTGTGGGGAAAAAGTCGAATAAACCAAGCCCTGTCACCAAAGCGACTTGCCACGCCCGGTGCAGTGTGAGAAATTTGCGTTAGTTTTTTGGGCGTGTGCGCGCCTGTATTTCATTTTTAAGGAATCTCAAAATGTCTGGACTTTCTACTTGTTTCAATGTGCCCGCTTTGCGAGCAGTCGCAGTGGCCAGCGCTGTCTGCTGCGCCGGCCTTGCCAGTGCACAAGGAACCGGGTCTTCCACCGTAACCTTGTACGGCATTGCCGATATCGGTTACACCCAAGTGACCGGACTGAAAGCCGGCACCGTGTCGCAAATTGCCAGCGGCATCATGGAAGGTTCACGCTGGGGCCTGAAAGGCTCGGAAGACCTTGGCGGTGGATACAAAACAATCTTCACATTGGAAAACCGGTTTGAGTTGGATACCGGTGCGATTGGTAGCAAGCCCATCTCAGGCAGTCAATTATCAGACCGCTTTTCACAAGCTGCCTTGCTAGGTTTACCTGCCCAGCTCCAGCCTGCGGTTAACGCTGTTGATGGTCTGTTGGCAGCTCAGTACGGCGTGAATACCGCTCCTGGCGAAGGCCGCTTGTTTGACAGACAAGCCTACTTGGGTCTGATCACTCCCGTCGGCGCTATTCTGGCTGGCCGTCAGTACACCCCTGCGTTTGAAACGACCGCAGCCTATGACATCATGGGCACGCAGTCTGGTTTGGCAGCTGGTCAAATTGTGGCGTTCCCTGCAGTGCTTGAGATTCGGGCATCCAACTCCATCGCTTACCGTATTGTTAAAGATGGCATTTCAGCGGCGGTCATGTACGGAATGGGCGAAGTAGCAGGCGACTCTGACAAGAGCCGCTTCCTGGGTTTCAATGCCAATTACAAGACAGATGTGTTTTCTGTCGGTTTTGGTTACAACACCAAGAACAACGAATTGGGTCAGAAGTCTTTGACAACATCCGTATTGGGTGCGTCAATGAATATGGGCACAACCAGCACTGTGAGCACGTTTGTCGCCAAAATCACGGATGACAATCCAAACGGTTTGTCCGCGATTGCTCCTGCATTGACTCCCCAAATTGGTGCAGGTGCCGCTGGCCTGGTTCAAAACGCCTTCATCAATGCCTTTAAGCAAGATGGCACGCTGTTTCACATCGGTTATCGCTACATGACCGGACCTAGCACTATTTCTGTCGCTTACAACCAGTACAACGACAATCGTCCATCCGACGCTGATGTCAAGTCGTACGGCGTGGCTTACAGCTACGCCTTGTCCAAGCGCACCGACCTGAATGCTGTTGTCGTTCGTTACGACAACGGTAGTCGTGGTCAAGTGGCCCCAGGCGGCAACGGTTACGTGGGTGGTGTGACAGCTTCTGCTGGTACGAATTCAACCGGTCTGGCACTCGGTGTGCGCCACCGCTTCTAAGCCCTCCCGGCAGTTGATTTGAAACAAGAGCCCCGCAAGGGGCTCTTTTCATTGCACCCCAAAATAACAAAGGTGAGGCAATAATGACAAGCATGCGTTCTACCACTCCCCACCCCACGCCTGTTGATGCGGTAATCAACACCCTTGACGCCGCGCTTCGCACTCTTTTTGTGACCCCACACGCCACGCACCCTTGTCCCACCTTGCCTGGCGAAGTCACTGAATTAACGCCGGTCGAGAAATTGGAAGCGGGCGCGTTGATGCGCGTGAACCACGTGGGAGAGGTATGCGCTCAGGCGCTGTACACGGCCCAAGCATTTGCTACCAAAAATGAAGCACTCAAAGACCATTTTACAAGGGCCAGTGCCGAAGAAACCGATCATCTGGCGTGGACGAGGCAGCGTTTAGAAGAGCTCGGAGAGCGCCCCTCCCTGCTGAATCCGCTGTGGTACGCCGGGGCTTTCGGGATGGGTTTGATTGCGGGCCGCCTGGGGGACCGGATCAGTCTGGGGTTTGTGGTGGAAACTGAAAAACAGGTAGAGGCGCACCTGGAGAGCCACCTGGCTTTGCTTCCTGAGAAAGACCACGCCTCTCGCGCCATCGTGGCGCAAATGATGGTTGACGAGGCCCGCCATGCGCAAGAGGCGCAGAACGCAGGTGCCTTGCTGCTGCCACCTCCGGTCAAAAGCTTGATGCGCGCCGCCGCCCGGGTGATGACGACGGTGGCGTACCGTATCTAGGCGCCTTGCCTCCATTCAGCAGTATCAGATCTGGACCAGATCAAAGCTGGTGGTGATGTCCGCCGTTTTGGCCAGCATGATGCTGGCCGAGCAGTATTTCTCGTGGCTCATGGCAATGGCGCGCTCCACGGCGGTTTCAGGAATGCCTTTGCCGGTCACGGTGAAGTGCATGTTGATGCGGGTGAA
>JBAQDW010000338.1:0-4252 GCA_049286445.1 Rhodoferax sp.
TTGAAGGTGAAGGCGGCTGCAGCGGCAGCGTGAACTGATCACGCCTTCTTTTCACTATGAATTAAATAGCTATCTACCCATGATATACGTGGGCTAGAGGCCGTTTTGGCTTACAACCTTATTGCCAACGGCATCTTCGGGTGCCGTTGGCTTTTAGGCGTTGCAGATCATCACACCGTTTCGAGTTGCCGCACCGGAGCGAACGAGGTCGGCTACCAGTTGGGTCAGCCACTCGGTGAAATCACGCAAGGGGAAATGGGTGGTGTGAATGAGGCTGAAGTACGGGGTTGACTTGGCCCAATCCAACAGCGTGTCATGCGGTAGACGCTGCGCTTCCAACAGCTTGAATTTCAGCAACACCTTGACCGCGTACTGAATGTGCTTCTCGGGCTGGGACACAAAGCTGTGCAGGCGGGCGCGGGCATTGGCAATGGCTGCACTGAGGTTGGAAAACACCGGGCCGTGGCCTGGAATCACCCACAACGGGTCCAGCGCTTCGATCAAATCAATCGTCGCACCCACCTCGGCAAAGGCATCGACGCCTTCCAGCTCGGGAAACACCACGCCAAAGCCCCGTTCCCACAAGGCATCGGCGGACACCAGCACACGAGACTGAGGCTCGAAAAGGACCACTGAGTGCGGGTCGTGACCCGGTGCGGCATGGATTTGCCACAGCGCATCGCCCAGGCGAATCTCGGTGCCTGGTTGCAGAACGGCGCTCATGTGGAACGGGGGGCAAGTTTGCCCGGTGGGCTCGTAGGTGAGCGCAACGGCATCCCAGCGTTGCACCTGCGCGGCGTGGCCCGGGGGAATCAAGGTGGTGAGCGCCGGGTAAGCCGTTTGCAAGGCGGCGTTGCCACCACAGTGGTCGCTGTGGAGGTGGGTGTTCACCAAAGTGTCCAGCGGGCGGCCCTTCAAACTGGATTGCACCAGCGCCAGCGTTTGCGCGGCATGCGCACCGTAACCACTGTCAATGAGGGCGTTGCCCGCCTCGCTTACCAACAGTATGTTGTTCGATGACAGCCAGCCGCGCTCGAACACGGTGATACCGGGGGGCAGCGTTGAGGGCTTAGTCATCAGCGACGCCGAGTGACCAGTGGGTGGGTAAATAAGGTGGATGAGGGGAATCGCATGAAAAGCTCCTTTGGCTTCATTCTCGACGATCATGCGGCCCCAATGCACAGACCACAGCACAGCGCTGGCTACACTTTGGCCTGACCCTCGCCACGCCCAAGGAACTTTGCCATGCCGATCAGCCCCTCACCCGACCCAGAACATTGCCCCCTGTGCGGAAAAGCCAACCACTGTGCCATGGCACTGGAACGCAGCAGCGGTGAAAAGCAGCCGCCCTGCTGGTGCGCGCAGGTCACGTTCAGTGCCGACCTGCTGGCCCAAATTCCTGCACAAGCGCAAAGGCTTGCCTGCATTTGTGCGGCGTGTGCCGAGGCGGCCACCCCATGCTGAAGTGGCTGGACCGATTTCCGCTGGTGTGGTTGGCCGTGCTGGCGGTGTGGATGCTGATCGCCCCCCTCTCGCCCGAGCCCCATGTGGTGGAAAAAATTCGGCTGCTGGGCCAAGGTCAGCTGACACGGCCACTCGACATTTTTGACCTGCTGATGCACAGCACCCCTATGGTTCTGCTGCTGATTCGGCTGGTGCGGCTTAAAAGAAAACCCTAGGAAGCGCCCGTCACGGCACCTCGACGCCCCGGTGCGGGAGGCTGGCCGGTTACAACTTGGGGCTGGGGTCGTTGGGTGAAACGTCGTCAGACAAATCGAAGTCAATCAAATTGTCTTTGGGGTAAGGCGTGGGACGGTTGTCTTTCAAGTCCGAAGGAATAGTCACCGGAATCTGGCTGCCATCCCTTGCGCCATCACGGTCAACATCAACAGGGGGCCCCTCGTCAGAGAAATCGAGATCCAACACCATCATGCTGGACAACCCCGCCCCCGCAGGCTCAAAAGCCAGAGGAGCAACTCCAGAGGTCAGGCGGCTGGCCTCCCCGGTGGGGTCCGACTCCTGCGCTTTCAGTTGGAGTGCCATCGCCTGCAATAACAACAAGTCTCGGAAAGCCGCGAGATCCAGCGCGCCGCCCGGCGGTTGATGCGGGGGGCGAACCACATGCGCATTGATACACGCCAATGCGTCAGGGCCTGACCAATGGGCGATAACGTCGGCCAAGGTCGCAGGGTAGTCCTCAAGCGACCGCCCTTCCGACTTAAAGCGCACAAACTCTGGCGCAACGACATTGAAGGCGCGGTTGAATTCTTCACAATAGCGTTGAAACTCGGGCTTCTTGCGCAGCGAGTGCAGCAGACCCAGCAGATCGAGAAAAACATTGGGGTTGGGCACTTCGCTGTCGCGAATCAACTTCTCCAAAACAATCACGGCCAGGTCGGTTTGACCCAGCGCGACAAAAAATTCGGCTTGCTGGCGCAATTCGGAAATCAAGGCAGCATCGCGAATCTCTGAGGTTGGCAGCGTCACGTGAGGAGGCACTGCATCAGACGGGGTGGTGGGCGCACTCTGGACCTCACCAGACTTCAAGTACTGGTGGAAGCGGGACTCGCCCATTTCCACCTCATTGACATCGACACCGAAGTTTTTTGAATGCGGCCATTGGCTGGAAGGCTGAAAGGCCCTGACAGGATCGTGTCGCGGTTGTACCTTGGGTTTGATCAAAGGCGCAGGCGCAGGCGCAAGTGACACCGAACTGACTTCCTCGTCCAAGGGCGGGGCAGTGGTATGGGGCGCCTCGCCAACAGACTCGTTCCACCAAGCGCCGTTTTGGGCTTGCGCCCGCCGTTGACGCAGCCACAGCACAGCAATGACCGCAATCGCGGCCAGAACGAGCCCCGCCAAAACCACCACCAACCAAGCGGGGAATCGCTCGGTCTCAGATTGTTGTAATCGCACTTTCAATTCTTGCAAAGTGGCATCCCTTTGGGCGGCTGCCGTTTGCAAGGACTGAATGGTTCCCTGCATTTCCTCCATCTTCTGCTGATCGGGTGGCACGTAGTCCGGCGCAGCGTCGGGCTGCTCCTGGTCAAGCAGAGCGATACGGTCAGAGAACAACTCCGAATTGTCAAGTTGCAACCGGGACTGCCCCGACGGTGCGGCCCCCTTGGTGGACGCCCGCGCATCGGTCTTGGTGACCGATTGAGGCGACTCGCCTGCCTTTACAGGCGGCTTGGCTCGCGCGGGCCGCCGCGGTTTTGCGGGCGGAGCATCGGTGGCGACAGCTACCGGCGCTGCATTTGTGGCCGCTGAAACTGGCCCCCCAGAAGTGGAATTGGAAGAAGAAGAGGAGGAGGAGGAGGAGGCGTCCGAAGCACTGCCAATTTGTACAGGAGAGGTCAGGTCAGCGGTTAAAGGAAGGTCGGCCAGCAAAACGTAGCGCCGCTGCGCTTGCGTGTCGCAACGCGCACGAAGGACAACCGTGACCACGGGCTCGTTGATAAGCGCTGACGATTTGATGCGCACCAAAATGGACTGCGCCGTGCCCCCTGGCTCAACAGACACCCCCACCCGACCCGCCGCTTGGCGCACATCGGCGTGAAACACCTCCGCCTCAAAACATGAGGCAGCCGCGTTATCAGTTTGTTCAACTTGAACGGGAACGGTCACATCCAAAGCACGTCCGATGATCGCTGGCCCACGCAGGTTTCCCAGCGTCAAGGCATTGCTTGCCAACGAAACACACAATAAAAGCGCTGCAATCCCGATTGATTTGGCTCTGTATTCCAAGCTTGCCTTCCTGTTTTTTTGGATTCTCGCATCTCACCACAGCGATAACAGCCGCACACGTTAAGCGAATCTTGCCAAGCCGTCCCCCACAACGGCGCGGCGTCACACCGACCTTTGCGCCCTACTGCTTTACCTTCGCTTTTGGCGCGTGAGGCCTCTTATTTTTTTAAAATCAACCACGCGCGACCGCTATCATTGCATTTTGGCAATCAACTCAAACGCAAGGACACCATGCCCACCTACCATATTGAAATGATCGAAGGTCGCACAATAGAGCAAAAGAAGAAGCTTGTGGAGGAAATCACCCGCGTTTCAGTTGAGATTCTGGGCGGCCAGCCTGAGTCAGTGGACATTTTGATCACTGACGTCAAGCGTGAGAATTGGGCCACGGGCGGCGTGCTCTGGACAGAACCCCGCCCTTAATTAACGCTATTGCCGGCGATTATCCCTATGTGCCAACTCCTTGGAATGAACAGCCGGCTACCCGCCAGCTTGACCCTGAGCT
>JBAQDW010000339.1:0-11894 GCA_049286445.1 Rhodoferax sp.
TCTTCTTTGACATGGTGCTTCACAAATTCACCCATGACTTTGACCTTCGCGTCGTACATCTCATCACCGGGCTCAACCCCTTCGACTTGCGCGATCAAATCCTTCACCGAGCTGTGCTCAACCGTGGCCTCGGGAACGAGTTCCTTGTCTTTCAAAGCGGCTTTGAAAGCGGGGTAAAAAATTTCGTCTTCAATTTGGGTATGCACGGTTAACTCGGTGCAAATTTGGGACACGATGGCTTTTTTCTTGGCGGGAGAGCGGGCTTTTTCAAACTCTTCAAACAGGTCGCTCACCAGCTTGTGGTCAGCACGCAGCAAGGCCGTCGCATCGGGTCCGACGGGTTTGCTGCGGGTGGCCGTTTTTTTGGATGCGCTTTTAGCGGGCGATTTGGATGCCGTTTTGGCGGAGGTTTTGGGTGCTGACTTGGTTGGGGTTTTAGCGGCTGCCTTGGCTGGTGTTTTAGCTGAAGTTTTGGCTGAAGTTTTAGCTGATGTTTTGGCTGGCGTTTTGTCTGCTGTATTTGATGTCGTTGCCATCGTCTTCTCCTGAAATAATATGAATTTTTGCCGACAACCGGCAGCGCTATCTTGAATTTAGAACCCCCACCGGAGATGAGAAAACAGCGCACGCCTTTGTAGGACAAATGCGCTGCAGTCGGTCATCACAGGGGGGCCCGCTGCCGCCCTACACCACCGGCGGCTCGGTCTCGCGCTCCGGGTGGCGGTGCGCGGCCAGCGCTTCGCAGAATGCCTGCACTGAATCACCCGACCCGTCGTCGGCCACGATGCCGGGGTCCACCCCACCACCCCCTGGCAGCTCCACGGGCACACCCGCGCGGTCGAGCAGTTCGCTGGAGGCGCCCATCACCATGATGGGTTTGGCGTGGCGGTATTGGTCAGTCACAAAGTCCATGGCCTGGCCTTCACCCGCCAGCTCTTGCACCCCTTTTACCCCGTCGGGCAGCACCAGGCCGTCGAACAAAAAGCCGGGCTCGTTTTCAAAAGAGGCATCGGCCTCCAACACGACGCCGTCTGAGGTTTCAATGGCTCCAATGTGAGGGCCCACAAAACGAGGGCTCGCGCCCTGTGCAAACAAGGCGGCATGCACATTCATCGCACTCTGGCCAACAATGCCGGGTGCAACCAAAATGGCCACCTTTCGCGCCTCGACACCGCCTTGGCCAGGCCGGGCCATCAAGGACAGTGCCGGCGATTGGCTGACCTCCGGCTGAGGCGGCTTGTCCAGCGCTTTCGGCATAGGCGCAGGCAGGGTTTGAATGCGAAGCCCCCTCCCCACCCGCTGGGCCAAAGGCTCAGACACATGGCGCAGTGAAGACACCATGCGCTCACGAATCGCGGGCACTTGCACCTTGGACAACTCAAAGCGAAATGCCGCGGCAATGTGGGCTTGCTCAACCGGTGTCTGGCTGTCAAAGAACAGCCGGGCCTGGGTGTAATGGTCGGCAAATTTTTCGGGTTTGGCCCGCACTTTGGACTGCTCGTCCTTCGCCTCCAGTTTCTCTGCCACGCTCACAAAACCATGCACGGCACCGGCTTGAAACGGGCATCCGCCGCCTAGCGAGTTGGGCTCGTACGACACCCGTCCACGAGGGATGGCTTGGCGGTGCATACCGTCGCGCTGGTTGTTGTGTACCGGGGCAAGAGGCGCGTTGATCGGTAGCTCGTGAAAATTGGGGCCACCCAAGCGCGAGATCTGTGTGTCCACGTAAGAGTGGATGCGCCCTGCCAACAAAGGATCGTTGGAAAAGTCAATGCCGGGCACCACATGGGCCACACAAAAAGCGACCTGTTCGGTCTCGGCGAAGAAGTTGTCTGGGTTGCGGTTCAACACCATGCGCCCCACTTTTTGCACGGGCACCAGTTCTTCGGGAATGAGTTTGGTGGCATCCAAAATGTCAAAGCTGAATTTTTCTGCCTCGGCTTCGCTGAAGACTTGGAAACCCAGTTCCCATTCCGGGTACGCACCGGCCTCAATACGCTCCCACAAATCACGGCGATGGTAGTCTGGGTCGGCACCGGAGATTTTCACCGCCTCATCCCACACCAGCGAATGGGTGCCAAATTTAGGCTCCCAATGAAACTTGACAAAAGAGACTTCATTCGCTTCGCTCACCAACTTATAGGTGTGAACGCCAAAGCCCTGCATGGTGGCATAGCTGCGCGGAATTGCGCGGTCTGACATGATCCACATGAGCATGTGCGTGGACTCGGGCATGAGGCTGACAAAGTCCCAAAAGGTGTCATGGGCAGAGGCCGCCTGAGGCATCGCATGGTGAGGCTCGGGCTTGACGGCGTGCACGAGGTCGGGGAACTTCATTGCATCTTGAATAAAGAAGACCGGCATGTTGTTGCCCACCAGGTCCCAATTCCCTTCGTCGGTATAGAACTTGACGGCGAAACCGCGCGCATCTCGCGCCGTGTCTTTGGAGCCCCGCTCGCCGGCCACAGTGGAGAAACGAACAAACACCGGCGTGACCTTGCCAGCGGTTTTAAAGGGCGCGGCTTTGGTGAGGTGGCCCAGCGCTTCGTAGTTTTCAAAATAGCCGTGCGCACCGGAACCCCGTGCGTGAACGATGCGCTCAGGAATGCGCTCATGGTCAAAGTGCGTGAGCTTTTCACGCAAGATGAAATCTTCCAGCAGGGCCGGACCGCGCACACCAAGTTTCAAAGAGTTTTGGTTATCTGCAATGCGCACACCCTGGTTGGTAGTCAGCATCTGCGCACTCGAATCCACTCGTACCCGGCCCAAATCGCCGGTGTTGGTATTGACACCCGGCGGCGGGGGCGCCCCAGTCTTGTCAGAACCGTTGGCTTCCGTGAGCGTGCTGCCGGCGGGAAGGTTGGACGCCGGTGTCACCGTGCTCCCCGGCGGCGGGTTGAGCCCCTGGGTGAAACCGTGCTCTGACGCTTTGGTGGGGTTGTAGGGCATGGCGGCGGCCATGGCGTCGGTGTGTGCCATCTTCAAGGACGGCGCGTCGTCACGAACGCCTTTTACCTTGGAGGGGCCGCTGTCAGTGGCCCGCGCTGCGGCTTTGGCGGGAGTTTTAGAGGGGGCGGATGGGTCAGGCTTGGGCATGGGGTGGGCTCGTAATTTAGGCCGGCATTATTGCCAGAAGCTGAGGTTAGGCAGCGCGCTTGCGAACAGGCGTAGGACGTGACCGCAATGTGATTTCTGCGGGCAGTAGCGCTGCGCAGAGCGCGTTTGGGTAACACCGCCACATCTTGCTGCGTCATGCGCACATCGCTGAGGGGAGCGCGACAGCCTGCCTTCACACCCTTCGCGCTGAAGGCCACGCCACCGCTCTAAAAATCAGTCCGCTAAACGCCCCCACTCACCCCTGTAAGCACAGCGCAAACGCATTCAGCAACGTTCCCAACCTTGCAAAATTGTGGTTCCTCTACGGCATTCAACCGGCGGTGCTGCACAGCGTGCCTTACCGCCATGGAGCCTCTGTTCAACAAGCGGACTGACAAGGTGACAGGGCCATGTCCTACGGCCATGGGTCTCGGATTAGTAAACACTTGAGTCTCAGAAGCAGAGGGATGATTGTTCATTCATCACTTTGCGACTTCACTACTTTGAGGAGAAACATCATGGGTAAATATTTCATCGCGTGGCTTTTGGGCGTACCCGCATTCGCGTTGCTGATTTTCTGGCTGATCTGATGACTAAGAACGCCGCACCAGGGGTTAAGCCCCCACCCGATGCACCTGTCAATGGTCAGACCCTTCCCAGCAGACACGGCGAGCCAGAGCCACGTTTGCCGCATGAGCGTGATGAGTCCAGTGACAGCCATCCGGGCACGGCCGATGTCCGAATCGAACTCGCTGCGAGTGATTTGGAACAAGGCAAACAAGATACGGGCCGAACCCCGGTGGTGACTGAATTGGCGCGCAAAACTCTCCCAGAGGCCCCTGAGCCACGCAATGGGCCCAATGGAAAACGGGGAGAGGACAGAGGCCAAAGCGAGAGCACGCAAACGCCATAACTGGGGTGACTTCAGGCTACCCAGCAAGCCAAGCGACTGGGTCACCCAGTCGAAGGCACAGCGCAACACCATGCTGGCGCTGTTAATTCAGGGGCTGACGATGCCAAGAAGATTTGATCTTTGAAGCGGTCTCACCCCCGCAAAAAAAGCCGCAACTTGCGGCTTTTTTTTATAGAGAAAAGTATGGCAAAACGTAAAAGTGGACTCTTGTTCACTCGGTCATTTCAACGCACCTTGTCCGCCATGACCCGCGCCACCGTGCGCGCAAGCACAAAAGCGATAGCGCAAACTTTGCGCGCCAAGCCCGCCAAGCGGGTCAGACGCCCTTCCTCGGTTGCAGCGCCATCAGGCCGTTCAAAACCCCCTGCCACCGGCGGCGTCGCAAGCCATGAACGGGCGGGTGTGGCCCTCACGGCCACGGGAGCTCGCCGCTACCGGCTTTTTAAACCTGCTGGGGTGCGCCGCAATGAAAAGCTGCCTCTGTTGGTGATGTTGCACGGGTGTGGCCAAGACGCGCAGGGATTAAGCACGATCAGCCGAATGAACCGCATCGCTGAACGCGAGCGTTTTCTGGTGCTCTACCCGGAGCAAGACCGTGTCGCCAATAGGCTCGGGTGTTGGAACTGGTATGACACCCGAACGGGTCGCGCTCAAGCCGAGGCTGACTCCATTGACGCCACCCTGAGCCAAGTGTGTTTGACCCAGCCGGTGGACCCCAGCCGCGTGGCCCTGGCGGGGCTGTCGGCAGGCGCTGGCATGGCGGCATTGTTGGCCATGCGTCATCCCCAGCGGTTCAGGGCGGTGGCCATGCACTCGGGCATCGCGCCTGGCGTGGCCCATTCGTCGGCCTCCGCGCTCAGTGCCATGGCGGGGCACCGGATTAAAGCAGCGCCCGTCACGCCGCTGGCAAGTGGCACGCATCTGCCCGCACTGCTGGTGATTCAGGGCACAACGGATCACATCGTCGCCCCCAGTAACGGTTCAGAGGCGGCGCGCTTGTGGGCGCAAACCGAAGGGGCGCAGCCGGGCCTCCCACGAACCGTGCAACGCGGAGCCCGTTATGCCATGAACGTCACCGACTATCGCACCAGGGGAACGTTAGTCGCCACGCTATGCGAAGTGATTGGGCTTGGCCACGCATGGAGCGGTGGCGCTGCTGGCCCGTCTTACAGCGACCCCAAAGGTCCTGACGCCTCACGCATGATCTGGGCTTTCATGTCAAAGCAGTTCAAATTGAGCGCCGGGCAGGAATGAAACAACACGCTCCGAACTGGCTGGCGTGGAATTTAAGGCAAGGGTATGGCGCCTTCCCTGTAGGTTTCTTAGCTCCCTCCTCTTTCAAATGCAGCCGGGCTCGCGCCCCAACCACGCACCCGCTTCTCGTCGGCCCCCTCCTACACTCACCCGCGTTAAAGGATGACCCGCACGCAGCCTCACCCGACCTAACATCAATTCACCCCACGAAATTGATTCAGTGACCCGCGCACTGCACCAATAACGCAAGGTTTTTATTACTACTCTGGAGTGAACATGAACGAAGACACGATCAAAGGCAATTGGAAACAGATGACCGGCAAGGTCAAAGAGCAGTGGGGCAAACTGACCGACGATGACATGACCGTTATCGACGGCAAGCGAGATCAGCTGGTTGGAAAAATTCAGGAGCGTCATGGCATCGTGAAAGACGTGGCCGAAGAGCAAGTCAAAAATTGGGAAAACTCCCACGGAAAACTGCCCTACTAAAACCAGGGACGAGTTAACTGGAAGGGAAGTGCTGCTTTCACGCGGCTTCCCGACCTGGACTCACTTGGCCTTCAATTGAGCACCGCTTGGCCGTGCTCAATTGAAGGCCAAGTTGCGTGCAGCCATGCTGTCGTCCCGCCGTGCCGCTATGGCCACCGCGGTCTGCCTGCGCAAGCCATCTGTGTTGAATAAGCACATTCGCCCCACAAACGGCGCCAAACCCCACCCCAAATGCAATTGTTATGCCTGGCCCGGCGCTTACGGGTTGGCAGCGTCGCCATGTCAGTTGATAAATCAGTCCAATTCACACTTGCCCCGGCACTGCTGCGTTGAGGCGGCGTGAGTGCGGACGCCAGTGGGCGGCGGGCCACCCTCGGCTCAGCGGTTGGCGCGCTGGGAATGAATTGACCTGCCGCTGCCTCGCTACAGGTGCAGCGGGGAAATCGTGGCCCGCCAGAGCGGTCACCGTCGTGTCACTTTAAAGAACCATCTCCCTGTTTAACCCATCAAGCAATCGAAAGCCCACCGCGAATCACTTTGCAGTTGTAGGTACCGTCTTACACCGACGTCGGATTAACTGCGCTACAGTCGCCTCAAAATATTGAAGTAGCAGCTGGGCTGTCGCTTTATTCTTTCCAAATACACCTCAAGGGGATTTCATGATTCGAGTAGGCATCGTCGATGACCACACCATGGTCCGTACCGGACTAAAGCACTATTTATCTGAGCATGTGGATGTGCGTGTGACAGGAGAAGGATGCAACGGGGCTGAGGCGTTGGAGCTGGCTCGCAAAGGCGACGTTGATGTGTTGTTGATGGATATTTCCATGCCGGACCAGAGCGGGGTTGACGCCCTCAAGGCGATCAAGGCGCGCTTCCCCGAGCTGGCGGTGTTGATCCTCAGCGGTTTTCCCGAAGCGCACTACGCGGCCGCGTTATTGCGCCAAGGTGCTGCCGGGTACATCAACAAAGAATGCGATCCTGAAGAGATCATCCAGGCCATACGCACGGTGTCTTTGGGGCGCAAATACATCAGTCAAGCGGTCGCCACGCTGCTGGCCGAAGGTGTTGCAGGCGGGTTGGAGCGGCCGCCGCACGAGTTGCTGTCAGTTCGGGAATTGCAAGTCTTTCTTCGGCTCGCCAGAGGCGAAACAGTGGGCCACATGGCAGAGGCTATGTTCCTCAGCGTCAAAACGGTCAGCACCTACCGCACCCGAGTGTTGGAGAAACTCAAACTTGCCAGCAACAGCGATCTCACTTACTACGCCATGACCCACGGCCTGATCCAATAGCACTGTGCCAAGCCCAGGGGAATCCGTCTTGCCGCTGGCTCGCACATGCGGCCACCTGAGTTAGGCACCGGGCCACTTGATTGATTGGATCAGCCCACAAAGTTTAAATAAATGCGCCTTTTTGGGAACACGTTTGGGCGCAAGGTAACTGGGTTGACTGCTGCGACCCAGTTACTTTGCGCCCGCATCTACACGCCATGTAATGGTGCGTTCAGTCCCAGTTCCAGTCCCTCAAATTTGATCTTGTCCTACAAGGAGTGCGGGAGACTGCCGACGTGGCAGTCGGCAAGCCGCGCCTAGGATGAAGCTTATTCCTTCAACCACAGTCGCAATGGCACCCCATTGCCTTCGCAGACCATGTCACTTTCATCCTCCCCCTTGTGGCGCTCTAAATGGGTGCGAATTGTTGGCCTTGGGGTCGGCGTACTGTTGGGCCTTTTGGCGCTGGGGGAGCTGACGGGTTGGCCATTTCTGCGTTCGCCTTTGACACAGCAGTTGTCCAAGCTCACCGGTTCCACCGCGTCGTTGGAGGGCAACCTTCGGGTTCGGTTGATTTTTCGACCCGGCATTGCCATTGAGCGCCTGACGCTGGGCAGTCGCTCGGAGATGAAAGTGCCCCATCTTCTGCAGGCCGAAGGGTTTGTGGTGCGCTGGCGCTGGAGTGACCTGTGGCGTACCCAACAAGGCACACCGCTTCGGCTGAAGCGCTTAGAGGCGAACCAGATTGACGCCCACTTGGTGCGGCTCGCGAATGGAGACGCGAGTTGGGCTGCGGATCAAGCGGATGCGCCACGCCAAGAAAAATCCACTGAACTCCCCCAAATTGAAACGCTTGTGCTGCGTTCTGGTGACATCGTTTACCGTGACGAGATGCTCAATATTGCGTTAAAAGCCCACATCGCGCAAAGCACCGAATCCGATAATCCGCTGCCTTGGCGTGCGACGGCGGCTGGTGAGTACCGCGGTGCTGTCGTCAACCTGGAAGCCCAAGCGGGAGCCGACCTGCCGCTCTTGATGCAAACCGAAGAAAGCCCAACCCTGACCCCCTTGCGCTTGAGCGGCAGGGTGGGCAGTACTCGGCTCGACTTTGATGGTGCCACCGGCGCCCTGTGGGCCGGACAGGATCTTCGCGGGACCTTGACAGTCCGTGGCGCGTCCCTGCGCACCAGCGGCAAACCGCTGGGGTTGACCTTGCCCAACAGCCCGCCCTTTCGTCTGCGAGGTGTGATCGCGCGGGTCGGCCCAGTGTGGTCACTGGTGACCCAAGACGCCACCGTGGGCAGCAGCGCCCTGACCGCCGCGATGCAATACGACACCCGCACCAGCCCGCCCACGCTGTCGGGCAAGCTGGGAGGAAGGCGACTCGCATTCGCTGACCTCGCACCCGTCATTGGGGCGGACAAGGCACCCAAAGAGGCGAACCGTGTGTTGCCCGACGAGCCCTTTGACCTCCCCAGCTTGGCGCAAATGAATGCCAATATCTTGGTTGATCTGTCACAACTCGATTTCGGCACGCCCGCTATCGCGCCAATGAAAGATTTGAAAGGCCACTTGCTCTTGGAGGATAGCCGCCTGACCCTCTCAAATTTAAGTGCACGCGTGGCGGGTGGACTACTCACCGGGTCCACGCGTTTGCAAGCCAAACAACAGCCCCCTCGCTGGGATGCCGCGCTCAGCTTCGCTGAAGTGGACATCCAACGCTGGCTACGTGGCTTGCAAAAAAATGACGCACCCGGTCGTGATGGCGCGCCAGCCTATTTGAGCGGCACGCTGAACGCCAAGGTCTCCCTTACTGGCCAAGGCAACAGCGTGGCCGACGTGTTGGGCAGCGGCAATGGCCAACTCGAACTGGATTTGGTGGACGGGAAAATGTCGCAACTTATCACTGAAGCCATTGGCCTTGACGCGGCACAAGCCCTGGGTATTTTGATCTCTGGCGACGTGCCCCTCACCCTGACTTGCGCCCGCGCTGAAGCGCTTATTCAAGATGGGGTGGTGAAATCACGCTATGCCGTGCTGGACAACAAAGACAGCACACTCCATATCCAAGGGGGTGCCAGTCTTAAAACCGAATCGTTGCAGTTGCGCGTGGTGGCCGAGCCGAAAGACTTCTCCCCGCTGTCACTGCGCTCACCACTCAACATCACAGGCAGCTTCAAACAGCCGCAAGTTTCTGTGGAAGCCAAAGGACTGATTGCGCGGGTTGCCGGCGCGTTGGTGTTGGGCGCGATTGCCCCACCCGCCGCGCTGCTGGCCTTTATCGACACGGGCGAAGACACGCAGGTGAACCCCTGTGCGCCTGACCGTGCAGCCGCGCCAAAGGCCCCATGATGCCCCTCTCCTCAGTGGCCAAAGAGAAGGACGCTCTCGCCGCTGATCTTCACGCGCCACGGGGTGCGGTGTTTGAAGTGATGCCTGGGGTACAGCGCTTTGTGCTGTCTGGCGCGGCCATTGCATTGGGCATATTGGGCCTGTACGCAGGCCAGGTTCTGCTGATTCCGCTGGCACTGGCTGCTTTGCTGGCATTCATTTTGGACCCCCTGGTGTCATGGCTGCGTCGCTGGTCGATGCCACGCGCGTTGGCGGTGAGCCTGGTGATGGCGGTCGCACTGTCTGTGCTGTTGGCGGTGGGAATGCTGATGGCGCAACAGGTGACGCAATTGGCAAAGCAATTGCCCACCCATCGGCACAATATTCAGCAAAAGCTTCGTGACTTGCGCCCTGCATTGGTGCCGTCCGGCAGTGCACGTGAGTTGGCGCGCATTTTCGGAATGGTGGAGGGCGAGATCGCCGCCGCACAAAAACAACTTCGCCTCGAAACCAGTCGCCAACCCGAGCCTACGCGCGTTGCAGTGGACCCTGATGCAGGCGGTTCCTTGTCGTTTCAGTTGATGAACACCGTCGCGGTTCAGTTGGCTAGCGCAGGCTTGGTGATCATCCTGCTGTTTTTACTGCTCCTGCAACGCCACGAGTTGCGCGACCGCTTGCTGCGCCTCATGGGGGGTGACCCCAATCAAATGGCCGATGCACTGAATGAATCTGCACAGCGGGTCAGTCGCTATCTGTTGGCACAGTTGATGGTCAATGTCGGTTACGGCGTGCCTATGGCGCTGGGGCTCTGGTGGATTGGCGTGCCTGGCGCATGGTTATGGGGTGGCCTGGCCGCGTTGCTGCGGTTTGTACCTTACCTGGGTCCCGCGGTAGGTGCGGTGTTTCCCCTGTTGCTGGCCTTCGCGGTCGATCCGGGGTGGTCCATGGTGCTGTGGACTTTGGGGCTGATCGCGCTGCTGGAGCTGGTGAGCAACAACGTCGTGGAGCCCCTGGTATATGGCGACCGGACGGGCGTCTCTTCCCTGGCCGTGCTGCTGTCAGCGGTCTTTTGGGCGGCGCTTTGGGGACCGATCGGCCTGGTGCTTGCGATGCCGCTCACCGTTTGTTTGGTGGTGATTGGACGCCACTTGGCCCCCCTGCGGTTTCTCGATGTGTTGCTCAGTAGCGAACCGGTGTTTGACGACGCCACCCAGCTTTATCACCGATTAATCGCAGGTGACATTGATGAAGCCGAAGACATGGCCTACCAAAGCGTCAAGCGGTATTCCCTGCTGGAGTTTTACAGCCACACCGCACTGCCGATGCTGTCGTTGGCGGCGCGCCAGCATGCCCGGGGTGCCACAGCGGTGCAGCGCCAGCACCTGATTGAAGGCACCACGCGGATTGTGCAAGAACTGCAAGTGGAAGACGCCACCCTGGTTACCAAAGAAACCGCCTTGGCAGCGGCCACACCTGGCGACAGGCCTGCGCCCGACGCCAAACTATTTCTGTGTGTAGGCCTGCGGACCGAGCTGGAAGCGCTGTCTGCCGTCATGCTGGCCCACGCATTCACCTCAACGGGCCAACCGGGGCAAGCCCTGCTGCTAGAGAGCGCCAGCAGAACGAATAGCAATTATTTCGATGCGGCCAAAGCGGTGCACCGCATCTACCTCTGCACCTTCAGTGCCACCCCTCACACACAGACGCGCATCATGTGCCGTCGCTTGCGACGGCTTTGACCCGATGCCAGCATTGTTCTAATGGCCTGGTTTGGCGCGGCCTCGCTGAAGGGCACCGAGAATTTAAGTGCCATGGGGGTGGACGAGGTCACTTTCCAGTTTGCAGATGTCATGGCGCTGCCAGCACAACCCCAGCCGCCCCAAACAGAATCAAAACAAGCCTAGAGCCGAATGGCACTGATTCAATGGAGTGACACCTTCGGCTTACCCAATCTACCGCCAAGATGTTGAAAGTCATTTTTGCAGTTGACAGCTCACGGTGAGCTCATCCGCTTCCAACACGTGGCCCCATCGGGCGATTGGCCCTCTTTCTGGCACGGCGGGGCGGCAGAAGGGTTAAAGGTGAAAGTGGCATACAGCGCAAGAATTGCTACACTTTAAATAGCTGCTCGCGCAGGTTTGGCAAGGGCTAGAGGCCTAAAACGGCCTCAATCCTGAACGCCTGTGGCCACAAAAACCGTACGCTTGACATTTGGGTAAATGCCACTTGTCAACAGCCTGAACACTCACTTAACGCAGCACGGCCGGGTTGCCACAAACCAAAGTCGGGTCCTGCCGAAACACCACTGCCCAGCGGACGATGTGGCTGCCGATTGCATCTGAGTGACGCCTGCAACCACACCCCGTTTGCATAAAAAATGACACTGAAACAGTGCCAGCTGGGCTTCAAATAGATCGGCATAGGGGGCCTCCATTGTAGGAGGCGCCCCTGCCACACCACCCGGCATGCGGGTCCGCACCGGGCGGTTCGAGAGTTTGAGGTTATGACAGACGAGGAACTCCCAGTCGGTCGAAATACGC